>DASVYG010000375.1:0-4942 GCA_036392315.1 Gemmatimonadaceae bacterium | reverse complement strand
GCCGGTGACGGTTCCGATCGTTGCGCCGCCTGGCGCGACAGCGCCGCGAGACAGCTCGCAGGCCTCGAGCAGCGGACCCGTCATTCCCATGGGACCGGTGAGGCCTCAGATCCGGGTTCCGGACGATGGTATCGTCCTTGGGCACTTCGGCGCGCCGATCGCTCCGTCCGGAGTCACCGAAAGTGGGCGAGCTCCGAACACGCCGCAGATCCGAGACTCCATTGCCACCGTGCGCATGGCCGATATCCCGCTATTGGCAAAGACCCATGCGCCGAAAGGCGCGGAGCTTGCCGAGCTTCAGCAGCGACAAGGCACGGCGAATCGCCTGGCTCAGCGTGCGACGACCGCGGGCAACTCGCGCGACCTGCACGTGATGACGGGCGAAGGGCTCGACGGCGTGGGCGCCGTCAATGGTGGCAGAACGAGCTTCTCGCCGTTCGGCGGCAGCATTCCGTTCCCGCTGTTCAGCTCCGGCCCGTCGCGCGCGCAGCGAAAGGCAAACGAGAAGCTCGACGCCGAATACCAGCTCAGGCTTCGCCGGCTTCAGGACCGCGCGGCGTTGCTCGCGGACAACGTGGCTCTCGATTCCTTACGTCGTCTCGATTCGCTCCGTCGCGATTCGCTCGTCAAACGCTCGCGACGGGCGATTCCCTAGCAGGTTTGTTGAAAAAGAATGGAAGCGGAAAAGCAAACCGCAGAGACGCAGAGATCTGCGGCTCTGCGGTTCAGGGTGTTTTTCAGCAGCCTGCAACCCGATCGGCCCTCAACGAGCCGTACTACTCGGCTCTGAGCACGCTCGCTGGATCGACGCGGCTGGCGCGACGCGCCGGTAAGAACGCCGCAAGCGCACCCACGAGCATGAGCAACACCGGTGCGCCCAGGAAGGTGAGCGGATCCGCCGACCCGACGCCATAGAGCAGCGTGCGGAGTACCTGGGCGCTCCCAAAGCCGAGCAACAATCCAATCACGACTCCCGCTGTCACCAGGGTGACGCCTTCGCGCATCAACAACCTCACCAATGCGCTCGGCTGCGCGCCGACGGCGAGGCGGATGCCCACTTCGCGCGTCCGCCGCGCCACCGCATAGCTCACGACGCCGTAGACGCCGAGCACCGCGAGGGCGAGCGCGAGTCCGGCGAACAACGTGAACGCCATCGCGCCGAGTCGCGCCGGCAACAGCATCGCCGCGAGGTGTCGCGCCATCGTCTTGACCTGGATGGCCATGAGAGCCGGATCGATGTCACGAAGCGTCGCCAGCATCTGCGTTGCCGTGCGATCGGCGTCACCCGTGGTGCGCGCGACGATCATGGTCGTGACGGAGAATTCCTGTGCCAGCGATGTGATGATGAACGGCCGCGGTTCCTCGCCGAGCGAGCGCACCTTCGTCGTCCGTGTGACGCCGACCACTCGGTACACACTCGAGTCGGTGCTGAAGGTTTGGCCAATCGCGTCCTTGCCCGGCCAGAACTGCCGAGCCATCTGTTCGTTGACCACAGCAACCTTCGGCGCGCCCGGGACATCGGCGGCGGTGATCCCGCGACCGCGAACGATCGTCACGCCGACGGATCCGAGAAATCCGGAGTCTGCGGCGGCGCAGTCGACGTCGAACGCCGTTTTGCCTTTGGGCGGCGTGACGCCGGGCACGCGAATGAGCTTGGACTGCTGACTCAACGGATTGAGCAGGATGTTGTCGATCGCTCCAACGGTGACGACGCCGGGAATTCGTGCCATGCGCCGCTCGATGTCGTCGAGCAGCAACTGGCGCCGCGTCGAGTCGTAGCGGTCGGCGGGGATCGCCAGCCAGAGCATGCCTGCGGGCGCGGCGCCGAATCCGGGGTCGACCGTCGCGCGAGCCTTGAGACTTCTCAAAAACAGCAATGCCGTGATGAGCAGCGCCAGCGAGACGGAGACCTGTCCGACGACGAGCGCGTTGCGTACGGTAAAGCGGCGCATCGGGCCGCCGTCGGCGTTTTCATTCTTGATCGTCTCGACGACGGTGGCACGTGTCGCCTGGAGCGCAGGGAGCAGTCCGAACAGCACGCCCGCCACCGCCGACGCTCCAATCGCGAATGCGAGCACGCGCCAATCGAGCGAGACGTCGAGCGTGATGGGAATTGGAACAGGAAGGTCGGACTTGAGCACCGCGCGAAGTGCGATTCCCGAGAGAACGACGCCGGCCGCGCCGCCTGCGCCGGCAAGCAGCAGCGATTCGACGAGGAACTGTCGAACGAGGACGCTACGCTTGGCTCCGATCGCGAGTCGGATCGCCACTTCTCGCCGGCGATCGCGCGCCTGCGCGAGTAGAAAGCTCGCGAGGTTGGCGCACGCCACGAGCAGAACGAGGGCGACCACCACCATCAGCGCCGCGGCGGCGGGCACCACAACGGAGTCGAGCAGCGGGTTGACGGCGATGTCGCTGGCGGGAATCACGAGTATCGACGTGCCCGCGGGCCAGTTCGACGGGAATCGCTTGAGCATGTCCGACGTGAAGCTCTGGGCCACTGCGCGGGCTTGCGCGATCGACGCTCCGGGCGCAAGCCGCGCCTTGATGAACCCTGAGTGATTTCCGCGCTGCGCGAGTTGATCGCGAATGTCGGGCTGGAGCTGGTTGATCATCATGATCGGCGCGAAGAACGCGGGCACCAGACCGTTGATCATTCCGCTGTAGGCGCGAGGCGCGACGCCGACGACGGTGTATTGGCGTCCGGACAGTCGCATCGTGCGGTTGACCACGTTCGGATCGCCCGCGAATGCGCGCTGCCAGTAGTCATATGACAGTACGACTACGGGATGGGCGCCGGGCGCGACGTCGTCCTGTGGCCCGAGTAGCCGGCCGACTTGCGCATGCAGGCCGAGCAACGGGAAATAGTCTCCGTTCACCAGCTCGCCCATGAGCGACTCGACGTGGTCGCCCATGTCGTGCGCCGCGACGCTGAAGAGCGAGAGCGAGATTTGAGAAAAGGTATTTGTGGAGGCACGCCGGAAGTCGACATAGTCCGGGTACGAGAACGGCGCGTACGGAAAGTCGTTCTGTTTCTGGTAGATCTCGGCGATTTGCTCGGGGTGCGGGATCGGCGGCCGTCGCAGGAGGATGGCGTTCACCAGGCTGAACACGCCGGTGTTCACTCCAATGCCAAGCATCAGCGACAGCAGTGCGACAAGCGTGAAGCCTGGCCGCTTGCGCGCGCGGCGGATGGCGAGGCGAATGTCTCCGACGATTGCGTGCACGAGGGATCTCCGTGGTCCGTGGGCCCACGGGGGATACGGTGCAGCCCATTATCGAGTTTCAGCGTGCGGCGTTTGAAACCTGCCGGTCGGCGAAATCCGTAAGCTGGGCATCCCGGCGGCTGTGACGAGTCTCCGGATCGTTATGCATGTCTCGCGAGTTTTCTACTTCACTCCTTGGAGCTCCATATGCGGATCGCGTCGGCGCTGCTCTTCGTTGCCGCTGTCCCCGTCGTGGCGCGCGCGCAGTCCACGCCCGACAGCCTCGATCTTTCCGGACGCACGAACATCATGGTCGGCATTGGTCTGACTGGCGCTCGCAGTGCCACCGCGTCGCCGACTGTTGAACGCACCCACACCACGGGCGAAGTCGGGTCGCTCGCGTTCACTCACTGGGTTCGGCCACAGATCGCCGTTCTCATCAGCACGTCAGTGCTGAACGCAGACGCCACCGCCAGCAATGACGTCGCGACGGCAAATCTGATCACGCCAATTCTGTTTGGGGTCAGCTACTCCCCTCGATCGCTCGCGCTCACGACGTCGCTTCGACCATTCGTGTCGGCGGCGGTCGGCCCGTACATCCACACCGTATCCAACGCGGGATTGGATACGGCGACCAGCAGCAGCGAGTCGGTCGCCGGCGCGCGTTTCGCCGCGGGGACCAACTGGTTCGTCGCGCGGCATTTCATGCTGTCGCTCGAGGGAGATTACCACGCGGTCGGCCACTTCAGTCGACAGGACGCGGCGACCTCCAAGGCGAGCGGATTCGGAATGTCGTTCGGGCTCGGCTTCAGCTGGGGCGGGAACTACTGAGTTCTGGCCCTTCGCGGCTACGGAGCTCTGTCTGATCCACCATCACGGAGTTCGCATCGTACAGTGCCGCGATGATCGCATCGCCCGAGGCGACGTCCTTGGGATCGGCGGCGACCGAGACCGGCGGAGAAGACGTTGACGGCGTTTGCGCACTCGCGTGCGCGGGATCAGCCAACGACATCGCGAGCAGCAGGCACTGCATCATCCGATTCATGGCGCACCTCGGAAAACGTTGGCCCGCGAACACTGCATTCGTACTAACGCCGCTGGTAGTCGGACGAGCCGATCACGATGGCGACGAGCTCGCCGACGTGCTGGAGCGTACTCGGCGGGCTTTGGACCGCGAGCAGCGCGTCACGCGTCTCCGGCGACGCGTCGCCCGCGAGCAGCGCGTCGATCACGCCGTCCACCTGTTTCTCGCCGCTCAGGGCGAGCAATTGATTCGTCGGTTTCCACGCGGCCATGGTGATGTTCGGAACTTGATTCGTTGCGACCCTCGCGCCCAGGTTCACGCGATTCATGAGCGCCCCCGTGTTCATCCACGACGCGGCTTGGTCGGGCCAGCCGTCGGGCGTGAGCCGTCCGAAGATCGGTTGGCCGAGGCGCGCCAGCATCTGGATGGTCTGCTGGGTCGTGTCGGGTATGGCGTTCATTCCGCGAAAGATGCTGGCGACGAGCTCGAACGGCGTCTTCACCTTGGCGCGATACGCCGCGCGACTGTTGAACTCACGCGACGTAATGATCGTTCGCAGGACCTCGCGGATGTCGCCGTCGGTGCGCAGGTAGGTCCGTGCGGCGCGGTCGACCAACGACGGAGGCGGACTGTCGCTCACGAAACGGATGACGAGCTTGCGCGCGATGAAATGCGCTGTCGACGGATGACGGGCGAGAATGTCGAGCACTTG
>DASVYG010000374.1:0-4241 GCA_036392315.1 Gemmatimonadaceae bacterium | reverse complement strand
GCCGATGTAACGGCGAGGAGCGCCGCGAGGGGCGCTCCTCCATAGACCACGATGGCGATCGCGATCGGAGCCGCGATCACTCCGAAGAGTACGCGGCGCGTGAGCTCTGAGCTCACACTTCCATGATCTCGGCTTCTTTCGCCTTGATCAACTCGTCGATCTTGTGGATGTAGTCGTCGTGAAGCTTCTGGAGATCTTTCTCCGCGTGCTTCACATCGTCTTCCGAGACGCCGTTGAGCTTCTTGAGCCCCTCGCGCCCGTGCGTGCGCGCATGGCGGACGGCAACGCGCCCTTCTTCGGCGTACTTGTGCACGATCTTCACGAGCTCTTTGCGCCGCTGCTCGTTCATTTGCGGGAGCGGCACGCGAATGATTGGGCCTTGCGTCGACGGCTCGAGCCCGAGGCCCGACTCACGAATCGCCTTCTCGACGATCTTCATCTGGCCCTTGTCGAACGGCGTGACGATCAACACGCGCGGCTCGGGCGCGTTGATCGTGGCCACTTGGTTGAGCTGCATCTGCTGGCCGTACATCTCGACACGGACGGTGTCGAGCATGCTCGGCGTGGCCTTGCCGGAACGGACGGAGCTGAACTCGTGCTTGACGTGCGCGATGTCCTTTTCCATCGAGGAGCGCGCTTCTTTGATGATGTCTTGTAGAGAGCTCATCGAACGAGGGTGCCGACGCGCTCGCCGCGGATCGCCGCGACGATCGAGCCCGGACGGTGGATGTTGAGAACGATCAGCGGCAGCGAGTTCTCGCGGCACAACGTGATGGCCGTTTGGTCGATCACCTTGAGCTCTTCCATCATGACGTCGCGGAAGCTGATCTCTTCGTACAACTTGGCATTGGGCTCGCGCTTCGGGTCCGCCGAGTATACGCCCTCGACGCTCGTCGCCTTGATGATGACGTTGGCCTTCATCTGAATGGCGCGCAATACCGCCGCGGTGTCCGTGGAAAAGTAGGGATTCCCAGTACCGGCGGCAAAGATGACCATGCGCCCTTTCTCGAGATGACGCACGGCGCGGCGTCGGATGTACGGCTCCGCAAGTTCTTCCATGCGAATGGCCGTCATGACGCGCGTGTCGATTCCCTTCCGCTCGAGCACGTCTTGCACCGCGAGCGCATTGATCACGGTGCCGAGCATGCCCATATAATCGGCGGCGACGCGATCCATTCCCGTCTTGGAGAGCAGCGATCCACGCACGATGTTGCCGCCGCCGATCACCATACCGAGCGCGGCGCCGGTCGCCACGACGGAAACGACTTCGTCGGCGAGGCGATTCACCGTGTCGAAGTCGTATCCAAATCCCTTGTCGCCGGCGAGCGCTTCGCCGGACAGCTTGAGCAAGACGCGCGGGTATTTCAGATCGCTCATGGCGTCATCCTGAGCGAAGCGAAGGATCTGCTTCTATCGACGACAGCAGATCCTTCGTCGCTACGCTCCTCAGGATGACCGGCGATCACGCTTCGCCCAACTGGTAGCGAACGAATCGGCGAACCTGGACATTCTCACCGGTCTTCGCCGACGTCTCCTTCACGAGATCGCCGATCGTCTTCTTGGGATCGCGCACCCAGGCTTGATGCAGCAGCGCGACGTCCTTGTAGAATGCCTGCACTTTGCCCTCGACGATCTTGTCGATCATGTGCTCGGGCTTGCCTTCAGCCTTGACCTGTTCGACGAAGATGCGCCGCTCGGAGTCGATCTTGTCCTGCGGCACCTGATCCTTGTCGACCGCGATCGGCGCCGCCGCCGCGATGTGCTCGGCGATCGACTTGCCCAACTGCTGGAAGTCCTCGGTCCGCGCGACGAAGTCCGTCTCGCAGTTGATCTCCACGAGCACGGCGATCTTGCCGTTGTGATGGATATAGTTGGCGATCATTCCCTCTTTGGTCTGACGGCCGGCGCGCTTGTCGGCCTTCGCCGCGCCCTTGGACCGAAGCAGCTCGACGGCCTTGTCGAGATCGCCGCTCGTCTCCTCCAATGCCTTCTTGCAGTCCATCATGCCGGCTCCAGTGCGCTCACGGAGGGCGGCAACGTCTTTTGCGGTAATTGTAGCAGCCATTTTTCGATGTCCAGCTTGCGGTTTCGTGGAAACGCCGCCGGGCAATGCGTCCGGCGGCGTATCAATACTACTCGGTCCTCGAAATTCGGGTGTAGGCCCGACTTTGGGTTGGTTACTCGACGTCAGCGCCCGGTTCAGCAGCTGCCTCACCCGCATCGCCCTCACCCGGCCCCTTGAGACGCGCGGCGATCGCTTCGGGCTTGGCGCGGCGGCGACGCGGACGGCGTCGCTTCTTGCGCTCCTCCTCGCCGGCCGGTTCGGCGCCGCGGTCGGAGCTGTAGGTGTAGCTCTCGCCTTCCTCGGTCTCCTCGCGCACGGGCGCCTCGCGACGCGCCTCGACGATCGCATCGGCAATGGCCTTCGTGATCAGCTCGACCGAACGAATCGCGTCGTCGTTGCCGGCGATCGGCACCTGAATGAGATCCGGGTCCGCGTTGGTGTCGACGATGGCGATGATCGGGATGTTGAGCTTGTTGCCCTCGCTGACGCCGATGCGCTCCTTCTTCGAGTCGACGACGAACATGAGGCCCGGCAAGCGACCCATGTTTCGAATGCCGTTCAGATACTTGGAGAGCTTCTCGCGCTCGCGACGCAGCATGAGCTGCTCTTTCTTGGTGTAGTTCTCGAACTCGCCGCCTTCCTCGGTGCCCGTCTCGAGCTCCTTCATGCGGCGGACCTGCTTCTTGACGGTTTGGTAATTGGTCAAGAGGCCGCCGAGCCAGCGCTCGGTGATGAACAGCGCGCCGGCGCGCTCGGCTTCGGCGCGCACGATGGCCGCGAGCTGCGGCTTGGTGCAGACGAAGAGCACGTTCTCGCCGCGGAGGATGACGTCGCGCGCCAGCTTCTGCGCGATCTCGATCTGCCGAAGCGTCTTCTGCAGATCGATGATATGGATCCCGTTGCGCTCGGCGAAGATGAAGCGGCGCATCTTGGGATTCCACCGGCGGGTCTGGTGCCCGAAGTGGACGCCGGCCGCGAGGAGTGCCTCGAGCGTCGGTGCGTTAGTGGACGACTGTTGCTGCTCTGCCATGTGTCGAACGAACCTCGGTTTGGTTTTGAACGTCGGGAGCCGTCATCGTCCGATCGACTGGTTGCCCAGCACCTGATCGAGACTCGAGCGCCCTGTGAGATTGGTTGCTGCTTTGTCATCCTGAGAGGCGCAGCGACGAAGGATCTGCTGTTGCCCGTTCAAAGAAGCAGATCCTTCGCTTCGCTCAGGATGACACCATCAGCACCTGCTTTTATCGCTTGCTGAACTGGAAACGCTTACGGGCCTTTGGACGACCCGGCTTCTTACGCTCGACGGAACGTGCGTCGCGCGTGAGGAGACCCAAGTCGCGGAGCTTGCGGCGGTGCGCTTCGTCGATCTTGACGAGGGCGCGCGCCACGGCGAGACGGAGGGCGCCGGCCTGACCGGTGTTTCCCCCACCATCGACGTTGGCCTTCACGTCGAAGCGGCCGAGGGTGTCGGTCGCGACGAACGGTTGCTGAATCGACGAGACGTGCGACGGGCGCGGGAAGAAATCACCCAGCGTGCGTCCGTTGACGTCCCACTTGCCCGAACCGGGCTTGATGAACACACGGCACACCGCCTCTTTGCGGCGGCCGATCGCGTGAACGGTTTGCATGTCGGCCATGGATTACTTCTCGCTCTTGTTGAAGGTCAACGGCTTGGGCTGCTGCGCGACGTGCGGATGATCGGCGTTCGCGTACACGCGAAGCTTGCGCCGCAGCACCTGACGTCCAAGAGCGGTCTTGGGAAGCATTCCATAGACAGCCTTCTCGATCACACGCTCGGGATGCTTGGCGATCATGGTGGCGTACGGTGTGTACCGCTCGTGCCCCATGTAGCCCGTGTGATGGAAGTAGTTCTTCTGCTCGGCCTTGCGGCCGGTGACCTTCACCTTGGACGCATTGATGACGATGACATTGTCACCGGTATCCATGTGTGGGGTGAAGATCGGCTTGTGCTTGCCCCGAATGACGCGCGCGACTTCGGTGGCGAGACGGCCGAGGACCATGCCTTCGGCGTCTACGATGTACCACTCCTGTTGGATGTCGCTCGGAGTGGCGGAAAAAGTCTTCATGACCTGGTCGAACAAAGGGGTCCTTCGCCTCACCGGTGCGGAATGCAACCCGGGTTTCGGCAGCCATCGAAGGCGTTTTTTGACAGACC
>DASVYG010000373.1:0-2791 GCA_036392315.1 Gemmatimonadaceae bacterium | reverse complement strand
AAGCCGCCCCATTTCGACCCGCAGTCGCGCGCGATGCGATTCATCAGAGAACTTCGATCCGAATGCACGCGCGATGAGCACGTCTCTCGGAACGTCTCCCGGCCACGCTTCGCCCAACGCGCGCGCGAGCGCGAACAGCACGGGACGCGTCGCGAGCGATACCACGTTGCTTCCGTGACGCACGACGTGCCTGCACGCGTCGACGATGAACGCGTTCGACGCCAGCAATGCCTCGACCTCCTCGAGTAGCAGGGGTTGCACGTTGCCACGCGTAATCAGACGCGCAGCGGGCGAGCTCAAGACGAGAAACGCGCTTTCGACCTCCGCCCTCAGCGCAGGGATTCGCGCGTCGCGAACGGCGCGCTCGGCCCGCTCCAGCGCGGCGCGTGCCGCTTTCGTTCTCACGCGCCGCACCGCGATCCCGGCGACCACCAGCTCGTGCGTGGTCCTCAACGCGGGAGGAAGAGACGCGGGGTCGAGCGCGGCGAGCATGCGCTCCGCGTCGTCGATGCGTCCGATGAGGAGCAAGCGCCGGATCTCGAGGTACCGCGCGTGCGCGGCATTGACCCTGTCGCCGTGCTGCTCGAGTGTCGCTCGCGCCGAGTCGAGCGCTTTCGCACGCCATCCCAAGTCGCGCGAGACGAGCGCGATCTCGGCCTCGGCGACCACGCACCGCGCACGAGCTACGGCCTCCTTCGGGCTGAAGGCACGCGCGGCGCGGCGCAGCAGAGCCTTCGCACGAACGAGATCACCGAGCTGCGCCATCGCGACGCCTCGAAGCGCCAGAGCAGGCGCGTCGTCGCGCAGCGCGACGCGCTTCAGTGCGCCGATGGGATCGCCGGAGGCGAGTGCGCGCGCCGCGGCGTTGATCAGCGAGTCCATCGAAATCCCGTCACACTTGTAACTCTCACTCGTTCGATACCCGGCATTAACTGTATGTCGTCACGAACAACGACCAAGTCGTACAACACGAATAGGAGAGACGACCAATGACGACGCAAACGATGCACATGACCGGCACGCGTGAGGAATGGCTCGCGGCGCGGCTCGAGCTGCTCGAGGCCGAGAAGGAGCTCACGCGGCGCAGCGATGAGCTGGCGCAGCGACGACAGGAGCTGCCGTGGGTTCGCATCGACAAAGAGTATCGCTTCGAGACGGACGAGGGCAGCGCCTCACTGGTGGATCTGTTCCGAGGCCGCTCACAACTCCTGGTCTATCATTTCATGTTCGGGCCCGACTACACCGCGGGTTGTCCGTCGTGCTCGAGCATCGCCGACGGGTTCAACGGCATCGCCGTCCACCTCGCCAACCACGACGTCATGCTGACCGCCGTCTCGCGCGCACCGATCGCGAAGCTGCAGCAGTTCAAGCGACGCATGGGCTGGACGTTTCCCTGGGCGTCCGCGCACGGCACCGATTTCAACCTCGACTTCAACGTTCGCTTCACCGAAGAGCAGCAGCGCGAAGGCGGCATCGAATACAACTACCGGCGCGAAGGGAAATGGCAACTGCGCTCGCTGGGCGGCGACACACCTGTTGGTCAGAGCGCGGCCATGACTGGAACCGACGCCGCCACGTACACGCGAGAGCGACCGGGCGTGAGCGCGTTCGTGTTGGAGGACGGTGTCGTCTACCACACCTATTCCACCTACGCGCGCGGGCTGGACAGCCTCTGGGGCATGTATCAGTGGCTCGACCGCGCACCGAAAGGGCGCAACGAGACGGGTATTTGGTGGCGCCATCACGACTCGTACGACAAAGTCTGATCGAGCTCGTTACGATGACTGTGCAGCGAACACCCCAGCAAGCCTTTCTTGGTGTCACGGCGCTGCTGTTCGTCGTCAGCGCGGCGACAACGATTGCCTGGTGCACGTCCATGTCGGCGATGGGCGAGATGCCGATGCCAGGCGGATGGACGATGTCGATGGTGTGGTTGCGGACGCCGGGACAGACGTGGCCCGGCGCCGCGGCATCGTTCCTCGGCATGTGGATCGTGATGATGGTCGCGATGATGCTGCCGTCGATCGTTCCGGTGCTGTGGCGCTACCGTCAGGCCGTCGCCAGCGCGGGCAAGACGCAACCAGGTTGGCTGACCGCGCTCGTGGGCTTGGCGTACTTCTTCGTCTGGGCCGTGTTCGGTGGCGCGGTCTTTCCATTGGGCGCGGCGCTCTCGGCGATCGCGATGCGGCAGCCGGCGCTGGCGCGCGCCGTACCGATCTCTGTTGGTGCGGTGGTGCTGATCGCGGGCGCCTTCCGACTCACGACGTGGAACGCGCGACGCGTTGCTTTTTGCTGGGAGCCACGCGGGAGCGGACGCGCACGATCGTCGGACGCCGGCTCGGCTTGGCGATACGGTGTGTGGCTCGGCGTCCACTGCGGCTACAGTTGTGCCGGTCTCATGGCCGTCCTTCTGGTTGTCGGCGTCATGGACCTTCGGGTGATGGCTGTCGTGACCGCAGCCATCACCGCTGAACGTCTCGCACCCTCCGGCGTTCGCGTCGCGCAGTCCATCGCGGTCGTTATCGTGGGTGCAGGGTTGTTGCTGACCGCGCATGCAATCGGCGCGCGGCTTGGATAGAAAAGACGGGACCCTGCGACCACCCTGGGGTCGTCCGCCGATGTGACTTCTCCACCGACACCCTTAAAAGGCTTTGAAGTCGGTGAAGACGGGTTCGAAGGGCTCGTCGGGAACCCGCCGCGCGGTCAGTCGACCGCCGATACTCACGGGGCGCCATTCGAGGTTGAGATCGAAATAGCGCAGGGCCGTCGCCACCGATGGCCACGCCACGTC
>DASVYG010000372.1:0-13964 GCA_036392315.1 Gemmatimonadaceae bacterium | reverse complement strand
GACGCGGAGCGTCGTGTACTTCATGATGTCCTTCAAGACCGGGTTGTCGATCGGCGAGTCGTCGATGAGGAGATAGCCGTCCTTGACCCAGGACTCCTGGTGGTGGCGGGCCGAGAGGTAGGACGTCATGGCGACGCGGATGCCGGGGGCCAGCTGGGCGTTGACGTTCAAGTTGGCGACGGCGTTGTTGAAGCCGTGGCCGACCGTGATGAGCTGGTTCTGATTGACGCCGCTCACGAGCACCGGGGTGGCGCTATTGGAATGGTCGAGGCCTTGGAACTCCTGGTTGAAGGCGCCGCCGAACGAGAGCGCGAAGCCGGTAAACGGAACGGAGTCGTCCTTCGGTGGCTCGAACACGTTGACGCCGCGCTTGTCGGCGGGCCGAATGTGCGAGATGTCGAGCGGACGAAAGAGACTGACTTTTTGCGGCGCGGCCTTGCTAGTCGTGTCGCTCGAGGCGGCGGTGCCGCTGCCGGTGGACTTGCTGCGGCTATTGCTCGGCTGCTGCGCCATGGCGGCCCCGGCAACGGCGGTTGCCAGGAAGGCGGCGAGGCCGAGTTTGGCGGTGGTTTTCATGGTGAGGGTTCCTCTGGTCGGGTTAAACGGCTCTCGAATTTCGGTCAACTATCCGATCGAGTACTGCTTTGTTTCGTTGGTGAAGCTATGAACGGCGAAATCGCGATTCCGTCCGGCAAGTGCCCCGCGAGAGTGCGGTATTGCTTGTTTTTTTGTGGTGGGAACCCCGACGGCCGCTTGCCGAGCCGAGGGTTGGGTTGGCGCGCGCGGGCGCCTCGCCGGAGAGCGGCGTATCAGCGCGATACCCATGGACATGCGAACGGCCGGGCCGACCGTCTCGGACCGTCCGCATGCGCGCTCGCCGACGTCAGCCATCGACGTCGATGAGACAACTCTAATTGGCGAAGGTCAACAGCGTCTGGCCCTTGCCGTGCACGATACGCAACGCGATGTCCTGCCCATTCTCGTTCGTGAGCGTATCGATCTCGGCGATGTTGCCGATGCTCCGCGTGAGGTGGTGGCCGACGTCTCCGAGCTCGCCGAACATGAGCTGCAGACGCTCGTCGTGCGGGTCGAACGTCGCGCCGAGCAATGGGTAGTCGTTCTCTTGCGCCTGCGCGCCGATGTCGGGGTCGTCGACCTCGAGGGTGCCGCGGCGGCCGATGTTCCGCTTGCTGAACGCATCGAGCTCCGCCGGCCAATCGGGCCGCGGAATGGTGGTGACCACCGAGGGCTCGGCGGTCACGCGGAGGCGCGTCATCGCCGCGCCGTGCGGCACACACAGCACGCTGCACGTCGAACAGCGGAGAATGCGCGTCGTCACGCTCCCGATGAGCATTCGCGCAACGAATCCGTAGCCGTGGCTGCCCGTGGCGATGAGATCGGCGTTCACGCTCGTCGCGAAGGCCAGGAGCTCGGTCGCGGGATCGCCTTGGAGCAGCACACGCTGGACGGTCATGCCCGTGGGGATGCGCAATTGGTTGAGCATCTTCTGCAGCGCGTCGCCGGCGTCCTCTTTGTACGAGAGGCCCCACGAGTTCCAATCATGCAGCACTTTGTCGCGCGGGCCGACGTGGGCCAGGTACACCGTCGCGTGCGGCGCCGCGAGCTCGAGCGCCAGTCGTGCCGCACGCAGGCTCGTCTCACTGAAATCGGCCGCGACGACAATGCGCCGCGGCGCACCGGTGAGCCCACCGGCAACGGTGAACACCGGGACGCTCGACAGCCGGACCAAACGAATTGCCGTCTCGTCGCCGAACAGCCGGTCCATGACCTGATGTCGCCCGATGCCCGACACGATCATCGTCGCGTTCGACTCGCGAGCAATGCGCGCGATCGTCGACGCGGGCTCTCCTTCCGCAACCTCGGCCTCGACGACCTGTTCGCCCCACACGCGGTTGCACTGCGCCACGATGGCCCGGCCCTGCTCGGCGCGACGGGCGGATTGGACGTCCGCGGAAACCGGGAGGGCCGCTTCAGGGCTGACCATCGGCAATGCCTTGAGCACCGTGACCACCCGAAGCGCCTCGCTCGTGCCGGCAAGCAGTCGTCCGACGACCAACGCGCCGTCGGACTGCTCTCGCCCGTCGGTCGCGACGATGACCGGCGACGTCTGCCGTGCGCGAACGCCCTCTTGGGGCGCCGTGGCCGGGCTCTGAAGGGTGTGCATGTGGCCTCCTGATGGGTCGGATTCGCCGTTCGGCGTCTTTCCAATGATGAGTCGCGCCCACCAGGATGGCCGTCAGTCCGACGCTGATCTTCTGTCAGCGATTCCCCGATTCCCTGTCATCCTTCACCACGCGCGGCGAGGGCGCGCAGACGGCGAGCCTCAGAACAGCTTCAGGCTCATGTAGCGTTTCGGATGCGCCTGAATGTCCGCGATGAGCGCGCGCATCTGCACGAGCAACGAGTCCGTGCGGCGATACATGGATGGGTCGCTCACGAAGAGGCCCAGCGAACCCTCTCCGCGATTGATCTTCACCATGACGGAGTCGCTGTTGGCGAGGAACGAATCGAGGCGGGTCTGTGTGGTTGCGAAGCGGCCCGCCAGGTCGCGCACTTGCGTCGACGTGTGACGAAGCTCAATCGATGCCTGCGACAAGTTCTCGACGATGTCACGGACTTGCGTCGAGGTCGTCGCCGAGTCGATGCGCTGCGCGGTACCTTCCACGGTCACCGCTGTTCGGTTCAAGGTCGTGATCGCCGTGCGCAATTGATTCGAGAGCGTGTCGAGATCCGAGGCGTGCGTTCGGACCGTGGTCGCCAACGTCCGCGAAAGGTCGGACACATTACGAATCGAGCCGCGCAGCTCGCGCGCCGCCTGATCGTCGAATGCAACCTCGACGCGACCCGCGACGTTGGCTACGTCGCCGGCGATTTGGCCCGCGACCGCGGTGAGCTTGCCGATTCCCGGAAGCGTGGCGCCGGGAAGCATGCCGCGTTCGCGCGTTCCGTCCTCGATTTGCTGCCGGACCGTTTCGTCGTGCGGCAACGCGGTGCGCTCGACGATTGTCGCTTGCCACTCACCGAACAAGCTCGATTCGTTGAGGAGCACCACTGGGTCGGCCGGCAGCTGAACGGTGGGATCGAGTTTCATCCGCACGTCGACCCATCCGGCGGGCGCGAGCTCGATGCCTTGGATGCGTCCACCAACGACGCCGCGAATGACGACCACATTTCCGACGCGCGCATTACCCACGTCGTGAAAGCGCGCCACCACCTCGTGCTGCCGCTTGCCGACGTCGGTCCCCTTCACCCAGGCGAGCGAACCGGCGAGCGCCAAGGCGATGACAATCACGACCAGGCCGACCACGGCGTCATTCATGCGCTTCATGTCGCCTCCCTTCCCAGGAGCCACGTGACGGCCCAGAACGCGTCGAGCACGAGGATCATGACCGCCGAATACACCACGGCCGACGTAGCTGCACGCCCAACACCCACGGCTCCGCCCTCGGCACGCAAACCGCGCCGCGATCCGATTAGCGTGACGGCGAAGCCGAAGCTCGCCGACTTCACCATCCCGTATTCGACGTCGAAGGTTTGAAAAAAGAGACGCAGGCCTTTCACGAACTCCGGCGACGAGAGATGTAGCAGCAGCACCGACGCGATCCATCCCGCGCCAACGCCAACCATCATCGACGCGGCGACGATGAGCGGGAACATGAGCGTTCCTGAAACGACACGCGGCACCACGAGATACGCCACGGGGTCGTACGTCAGGGTCTCCAGCGCGTCGATCTGTTCAGTGACGCGCATGGTGCCGAGCTCCGCGGCGATGTTGGCGCCGACTCGGCCGGCGAGCGCAAGGCCGGTGAGCACGGGCGCCAGCTCGAGCATAACGGTCTTTCCAACGAGCGTTCCGACGAAGTACAGCGGAACGGCGCCGGTGAACGAGTAGCTCGCCAGGAGCGCGAGAACGATGCCCGTGAACGTGGCAATGAACAGCGCGATCGGCAGCGACTGCACGCCGAGCTTGAGCGCCTGCGTCGTCGTCTCGGGGATCCACGTTCGCCCGTCGAGGAGACTGACGGCAACGTCGCCAACGAACCGTGCCTCGGACCCGATGGCCGACAACAGGCGTCTCGTCGCAGCGCCGACAGCCGAGAGTCCGCCGATCAGTGGATTCGCGGCGGCTCCGGGGGAAGGAGGAGTCAGCGTAACGGCACCATCAAGCGAGGTCATGATAAAAAACGTACGGCGTGCGGATGGGACTACCGTCAGGTGAATCACCGTTCGGCGTCGGCCATCGCCTCACGCGGCTGGGTGCATTTGTCGCGACGCCACATCGCGGCATTCGAGGACTCTCAGGGAGACGATTCACGCACGTGAAGGCTACGAGTCTCGATCCCGAGCAGCCCCGCCGCCGGTCGTGTGTTCTGCGCCTGGGCGGCGAGGCCGAGCGAGACGCCGAGTCCCAACCACGCGAGGCTCGCCTCGAGGAACGCCTTGACGAGCCACTCCATTATGACGGCGTCTCCGGCTCGAAGAACATCGATGGCGGTAGCTCGCCGAATCCCGCGGCTTCGAGCCACGCGCCGAGGCCGCACGCGATTGCCTCTTGCTGAGCAACGGGGAGCCGACCGAGCGCGGCAATCAGCTGCTCCTGCACCGGCGGGCCGCTCGCACGGATGAGCCGCACACCTTCCGTCGTCGCCGACAGAACGACGCGGCGCCGATCGTCGGTCGCCGGACTTCTCGATACCAGTCCACGCGCCACCAGGCGTCCGACGACCTCCGACGCAGCACTCTGCGTCGTGAGCGTTCGCGACACGACATCGCCGAGCGATCCGCCTGGATGCTCGGCGATGTGTTTGAGCACGAAGAGCTGCGCCGTCGTAATACCGGTTTGCCGCTCGGACTCCGCGTTCGATGAGCGAAGCACACGAACCAGTCGTCGCAATCCATCCATCGCGCGGGCGGGCGCCGGCGGCGCACTCACCCGCTCGTCGTTGCTCGCGCTCATATCAGTGCACCATCGTCGCGAACTGCTTGGGCGTGCCCACCTGAATGATCCCGACCGCGCCCTTCTCGGCGTCGGCGAAGCTGTGCGTGACGAACGCGTACAGGCCTTCACCGCTCGCGTTCTTGTCGAAGACAGTCTCGAACACCGCGCCGCCGCCGGCCGGTACCTCGTACGTTTGGACGCCGGTCAAAGCGTGGCTCGGGTCGCCGTCCGGGTAGACGCGATCGAAGATCGCGCCCACGACGTGGAAGTCGCTGTTGAAGCTCGGGCCGGCGTTGACGACGAAGAAGCGAACGCGATCGCCCACATCGACCTTGAGCGGCGCGTCCTTGTATTGAAACGCGCGGCCGTTGAAGACGACGTGCGATGCGGTCTTGCTCATCGCTGCCTGCCAGTCCGGTTGCATCGCAACCGCGGTGGTGCCTCCGGGACTCGCGGTATCGCCCGGCTTCGCGTAGAACTCGCTCTGAACGAGAACGAACTCCTTGTCCGCCTTCGTTCCCCATCCGTCTTTCGGGTCGACGATGATCGGGAAGTACATGCCCTGCATGAGGTGCATCGTCACCGGCGGCGTGCCGCAGTGCACCATGAACGCGCCGGCATCGCGCGCCATGAACTCGAACGAGATCGAGTCCTTGGGCATGATCATGCGATACGCCACGTTCGCCGGAATGCGTGCCGCGTGAAAGTCGATCGAGTGCGGCATCGGTGATTCGTTGACGACGGTGACGCGGACGAGATCGCCCTGGCGCACGCGAACGATCGGTCCTGGAACCGTTCCACCGAACGTCCATCCTTGATAGGTGACGCCCTTGGCGATCTCGATCGTGGCGTCCTTGATGGGGATTCGAAACTCCTTGATTCCCGCATTCGAGGCCGGCGCGAGTCGCGCGTCGAACGCCGGCGATGTCGCGCGCGAGATTTTGTCAAAGTCGATTCGCTCGACCGTGGAGTCGCGCCGCGCCGCCGCAGTGAGTGCTACGATGATGGCGCCGGCAGCCGTCACCGCGAGGAATGAGCTAATGAGAGTACGGGTACGCATCGTCTTGGTCTCCAACCGCGAGTGATGTCGCGATGATTTCGGAACTGTTGGCTACGCAAGAAGAATCGTTCGGTACCGATGCGATATATGTCGGCAAAAACGCGGAATAGCGCGCGCGGCAATCCCTACACGGGCGTCGGGGAAACCCTGGTCATCCGCGCAATAGCCGTTCGGCGCGGTCGCGCACGCCGCGCAGCATTCCGCGCTGCATGATGAAGTGCGCCGGCTCGAATACGAACACGCTCAACGGACCGAGCGCGAGTCCGGCCAATGTCGGCGTACCCGGTTCGCGCGTTCGCACGATGAACCGGGACGTGTGCGAATCGACGGGCTGCACGACGAACGCGCCCCACTTGTCGAGAATGAGCGCGCGCCCCGGCACAACGTCGAGCACGCGCCAGCCGACGTCGCCGAATCTTCCGCCGAGGTATCCGGGTTGAACGGCACGAACGAGATCGCCCGGCTGCACATGCTGCCACTCGGGATGAATACGATCGGCGTTCTGCACGTGATCGCCGAACAGGCGCTCGAGCCAGCTATAGCTGTAGAATCCGCCGCGGTCCTGGCCCAGCTGGACGATCCACGGCCACACGGAGTCCGCCGGTGCGCGGATCGTGATCGCATGGTCCACTCGATACCGCGCGTCCGGTGTTATGCCGTCGCCTGGAAGCGTGGCGACACGCTCATCGGGGGTCGTCCCCCATCGGACATACAGCGGACGCATGACGACGACCGCGACCGCGTACACGAATGCGAGAATTCCAAGGCCCCACAGAGTGCGATGCAGTACCGGAAAACCGAGACCCTCAGCGCCGACAGACTGGGCGACGGCGACATCGGCGTCGATTCGCTGCTGCGCCCAGACGAGCGCAAAGATGAGAACGACGACGTCGATCAGCACGCCGAACACCCCGAGCGCGTGACCGAACACGAGCAGGAGGAGGATCGACGAGATCGTAGCGACGACCATGGCTTGTTTCCACCAATCGCGCAGCAGCGGAACCCGCAGCATGCCGAAAGCCGCCGCGACGTATCCGAGCATCGCAAAGCCCCACAGCGGCGTCACGATCCAAGCAGGACCTTCGGCAAATGACCACACGCCGATGCTCGCATGCGCGAGTCCGTGCGCCAACACGACGAGCGCGACGATGATGCGTTTCACGATCGTCTCCGAGTCGCGATGGCGCCGAAGGACGCTACAACAAACACGAGCGCCAGCGCGCCGCTCGCGCTTGCGGCCACCGCGCGCAGCATCGCGACGGTTCCTGGCGGATTGGCGAGCAGCACGAAGCCCACGGCAAACGACACGAGCGCCGCGGCCGCGAGCGGATCGAACAACGCGTCGGCCTCCGTCGACCAGTCGCGACGTCCCCGCATCCGCGCGATGAGCCACTCCGTGATTCCAATGAGCCCGAGTCCGGCGATGCCCGCGCCGATGGCGGCGAAAAACGGAACGACGGCCATCGGCACGTGCGGAATTCCCGGGAATGCTCGCACCGCGATGCCCGCGGTGAGCCGTCCAATGGCATCCACGCACGTTACCACGGCGAGAAAGCGCAACAAGCCCTGCGGCGTGAGCGAGACGATCAGCGCGACGGTGAGTAATCCGAGCGCCCCATCTGCAATCCCATAGATCGATCCGACGTCGAAGACGTCGGCCCACCCCGGTCGGCGCGCGAGCAGCCAGGTCCCGAACGCGGCATTCAGGCATCCGCGGACGGCCAGCGTTGCGGCGAGGACCGGTATTCGAATCTCACGTCTGTCCATGATGTTTCGCTCGGGCCGGGAGAGGAACGCGGCGCCTTCATGAGAACTCTCACATCATGTTCGGCCCTGGCCGCGCCGCGCGCAGTCGGGTGACGGGCACCGCGCCGTAAGCGCATTCCCGACCGGGACCGCAGAACAAAAAAGCCGGCGCATGAGCGCCGGCTTCTGGTGACGACAGCACGCGTCGCGTTATCGGCCGTAGAGGGCCGTGAGCTCGGCTTTCGCAACCGTGTGCGCGTGAAGATTGAATCCGACGTAGGCCGCCGTCGCGGTGGCGGGAATGTCCAGCTTGTCGGTATCGAGCGCGAACACGGTGAAATGATAATGGTGCGGCTTGTCGCCGGCGGGCGGACATGGGCCGCCGTATCCCGGCGTTCCAAAGTCGGTGTTGCCCTGCACCGCGCCGGGAGGAAGCAGATTCTTTTTCGGATCGCCTGCCCCGGCGGCGAGTTTCGTGACGCTCGCCGGAACGTTGTACACGACCCAGTGCCACCAGCCGCTGCCTGTTGGAGCGTCCGGGTCGTACGCCGTGATCGCGTAGCTCTTCGTGGTGGCCGGCGCTCCGTGCCACTCGAGTGCAGGAGAGATATTGCTTCCGGTGCAGCCCATTCCGTTGAACACCTGCGCGCTCGCGATCTTGGCGCCTTGGTGCACGTCGGGGCTAGTGACCGTGAACTTCGCCGGTTTTTGCGCAACGGCGCTCGAAAGCGCAGTGAACGTTCCTGCAAACAGCACACTAATCACGCGTCGCGACATTGGTATCCTCGCAGGTGGAGATCGTCGATGGTCCAGCCGCCGGCCCGCGGAACTGAGCGGCCATGTGGCATATCCGGTGAAACCTATCGAGACTCCAGCGAGAACGGCGGATAGTCGTCGTGCAGCAGGAGGAGGTACGCCTCGACGCGTGTGGTCCAGCGAAGCATGCCAACGCCGAACCGGTACAGCGACGGCGGAAAGTTGCCGGTGGCAAGAATGCTCAGCCACGCGATGATCGTCGTGATCGCCCAGCCAATGCTCAGAATGGCGACGACGACGAGTTGCGGGATCGCGAGGATCAGCCTGAATGCGACCGAGAGGCGATTGCGCGGACCGATCGCCGGCCTGAGCACAAGCTCCGCCGAATAAACGCCATCACCGAACGGCGGATACTCGTCGCGAAGCAATGTGAGATACGCGATGGCGCGTACGCGCCACCGAAGGTAGTACACGGCCAGCGTTCGGAGTCCTTCGGGATAGGCCGCGCCAAACACGATCGCGAACCAGGCGATCATCGCGATCACTGCCGCAACCGCACCGAGCACACCGGTGCCGGTGCCCCATTCGAATCCGCGCTCGGGCTCGGGGCGCCAACTCCATGAAACCGCGAACGCCGCCGGCCCGCCGACGAGCAGAATGTGCGGGATCGCGAGAAAGGGTCGAAACGCGGATGTCAGCCGATTGCGATCGGTCAACGCCGGTGAGACATCGACATCCACCGGATGGATGACGTCATCGAATCCGAAGGGTCGAGTCGTGTCGGTCACGGTGCCGGCCTCTCGGGTTTACGAATCAGTTCACGACGGCGCGGTGGCCGGAGACCGTGAGACGGCGGGTCCACCCAATCGCGGCATGAGGCTCTCTGTTCCGATCGCTCAGTGTCTCGAGCCGCAGCCGGAGATTCGACAGAACCTCTACACCAAACGCGTCGGCGAAGAACTGCCCGAGGCGGGTGTCGGCGCCGTGTGCTGAGGTGCGCGGATTGTCGATTGGATGTCTCATCCGCTCCGCCATGTCAAAGAAGTCTTCAGTCCTCGTCGAGCTAAGGTCGGCAGTTGGGTGGCACGGCGCAGTCGGACAAAGGGTCGGCGCATGTCAGGGAATTCCGCGCATCCAGTCTACTCTGTGCACGACGCGCCAACGCCGAGTCCGTGTCCGTATTTCGTGGAACGCATCGACCCTGTTTGTCCGACAGACGCCAGAGACGAAGAGCGGCATTAATAGATGCGCTTGTCTCTGGCTTCCGCACGGGCGACGCCGGGGACGCACAACCACTCGGAGGCGACGACAATGATCAAGACTGATGCACAACTCCAACGCGACGTGATCGACGAGCTTCGCTGGGACCCGGCCGTCGGCTCGGCGGAAATCGGGGTGGCGGCGAAGAACGGCGTGATCACGCTCAGCGGGCAGATCGAGAGCTACGCGAAAAAGTACGCCGCGGTTCGCGCAGTGGAGCGCGTTGCCGGCGTCCGGGCAATCGCTGAGGAGCTCACGGTGGCGCTTCCGGGCTCGCACAAGCGGACCGACACCGACCTGGCACATTCGGTTGCAAGCACGCTCAAGTGGGACGTGCAGGTTCCCGACGACAAGGTCAAGGCGCGCGTGGAAGATGGATGGGTGTGGCTCGAGGGCGAGATCGAATGGCAGTACCAATCGATCGCCGCCGAGCGCTCCATCCGCAACCTGATCGGCGTGCGCGGCGTGACGAACCTGCTCCAAATCAAGAAGCGCCCGTCCGCTCCCGATGTGCGGGAGCGAATCGAGAACGCATTCAAACGGCACGCGGAGCTCGACTCGAAAGAGATCGCCGTCGAGGCGATCGATGGTCGCGTGACGCTCCGAGGAAAGGTTCGCTCGTGGGCAGAGCGGCAGGATGCTGAATTCGCGGCGTGGTCGGCGCCGGGCGTTACGAAGGTCGACGACGAGCTGCTCGTTCAGATCTGATCGGCGCAGGACGCAATCGGGCCTCTGGAAGTTCGTGCTCCCAGAGGCCCGTGTTCCTCGCCAACGCGTCAGCGAGAACCGCCGTGCGCGCTACCGGTGATTCACCAGACGCGGAGCGTATCGTCGGCGCGCGCCGTGCGCCGCGATGAGGGCGCGCTCCTCCAACACCACCAGCCGCGGCTGGATGCGATCGTGCCAGGTCCGATATGCCGCCCATACCAGGACCGCAGCGTCGAACAGAATCGCGAACAGTAGAAGCGCGATCGGAATGACCAGCGCGACGAGAGGAATGATGAGCGGTGCGCCACCCATGGGACACCTCCGCCAGCGAATCCACTGGCTTGGCGCACGAATGGCGATGGCCCAACCGACGCTACCCTGCCGTTGCCATCCGTGCTGGAATACGGTGGCGGTCGACCTGTATCGGCCGTCGTATGTACGATCGGCGCCGGTCGCGAGCCGGTCCAGCCTGGTTTCCCTGACTTTGGGTCGGGGAAACCACGCTGACGCGGCAACTCGCCGATCAGGAGAGCGGTGGCTTCGTCGGCGGCGCTTGCGGGCGGTCCGCCACAGGTGTCAGCGATCCGTCCGAGCTGACCTGCAACGTCACGGCCCCGCGCTGCGAGACGGGCTCCATCTCGTCGACTTCGACGCGAACGCGGCTCGGGCCAACGCAGGTGATCGTCACGCGCGCGCCCTCATGCATCCCCTTGATACCATAGGTCGCAAGCTTCTGCGGCTCGGCGAGCGTGGACGTCGCGCTGTGGCCGAACTCGAGCTCTCGCGGCGCACTCGGCGTCACCTTGGCGCCGAGCTTGTCGGCGATGGCTCCAACGGAGACGGGATCGACATCGGGCTTTTGGGCGGTGGCTAACAGGGGCAGCGACATGCATAGCACAGACGCGCCCAACAGGATTCGGCTGCGAGCCATTGGCTCTCCTCGTCGGTGTTGGACGTAGTCTGAATGCCGCTCGGGCCAGAGTCAGTAAGGAAACACCCGAGATTGACTGAGGGATTTCACTATTAAATCGAATCGCCGGAGACGTACGCTCACGGCGCCAGGTCGACCCGCACGATCGAATCGAGTGCGATGGAGCGTCCAGCGCCCGGAATCGCACGAAGAAGCGCACGCACGCGCAGCGTATCGACCTGCGTCGTGTCGATGCCACCCGCGGCGAGCACGGCGTAGACCTCGCTGCGCATGGGGCGCGTGCCGAGCTCGTACACGTCGCGATATACGAAGAGCCGAGCGTCGCGAATCTCAACGAGATCGTAACGAATCTCGAGCGGCACCGGCACCTCGAGCGGAACGAGGCGCGTTTGTGCCGTGTCGGTCGACTTCTGGTCGATCTCGTCCTGCGTGATGGACGGGTTTCCGAACCGATACACCAGTCGGGCGAGCGCAATCGCGTCTTCATTGAACATTCTGATACAGCCGTGAGACGCAGCCGAACCGATCGATTTCCGAGCGGGCGTGCCGTGCAAGAAATACAACGGCTCAAAGTTGATCTTCACTCGGCCCATCGGGTTCGTGGGGCCAGGCGGCGTGCGCTTCTCCTTTGCGGCCCACGGACTGTCGGGCGGAATCCACCACGGGTTCCATTCGATGCTCGTGACTTGGAATCGCCCGCGCGGCGTGCGAAAACGTGGCATGCCGGGAGCGATCGGCATCGTGCGCACAAGCGAGTCTCCGACGTAGGCATCGACTCGATACGCTGGAAGGTTTACCACGATGCGCATCGGTTGAGGCCCCACGAGGGCGGCAACGATCCATAGCCACACGACCACCATTTGCATTGCTCCTTCCCTCTCCCGCTCAACGAGCGACTCGCGTCTCCATCAAATTGCTCGCGCGTTCGATCGCGATCAGTCGTCCTTTCGCAGCGACGCCGTAGGGGAATGACGCCCACCGATCGAGCCGATCAGCAGACACCTCACATCATTGCGGCATTCGCTTACAGACGCGAAATCGCGTTCGCTCAACTTGAATGTCATGTGGCGCATTACGAATGCCGAAGACGAGACATACTGGGAGGCACGATGAAGACCGACATGCAGCTTCACCAAGACGTGCTCGCGGAGCTCACGTGGGACCCGCAGCTGTACGAGTCCGGACAAGACATCGGCGTCGGCGCGAACGATGGCGTCGTGACGTTGGCCGGCTCCGTGGCGAGCTATGCCGAAAAGCTGGCGGCCGAGCATGCCGCCGAGCGCGTTGGCGGCGTCAAGGCCGTGGTGAACAACCTGGTGGTGAACATTCCGAGCAGCATGGCTCACTCGGATGCGGAGCTCGCACAGCGGCTCGTGAAAGCGCTGATGTGGGACATAGAAGTTCCGAACGACACCATCAAGGCCGCGATAGCGAACGGCTGGGTGACGCTCGAGGGCGAGGCCGAGTGGCAGTTTCAGCGCGACGCCGCAGCGCGAGTTGCGCGAAACCTCACCGGCGTGCGCGGCGTGACCAACAACATCAAGGTGATTGCCAAAGGAGTGTCGTCGTCCGTCGTGAGCCGCGGCATCAAGGAGGCTCTCGAGCGCCGCGCAGATCGAACGGCGGCGAACATCATCGTAGACGCCAAGGACGGCGTCGTCACCTTGACCGGCAGCGTGCCCTCCTTCGGTGAGCGCCGCGCGGCAGAGGGGGCGGCATGGTCGGCGCCAGGCGTAACGGAAGTGCGCGATGCTCTCGCGGTCGTGTTTTGATCACCGGAAGAGGAATCCATGGACAGAACAATGAATGCGCCGGTCGGCACGCGAACGGTCATCATTCCCGCCGGCGCGATGTTGCCGGGGGATCTCTCAGTGCCGGCAGACTCCAAGGGGATCGTGGTTTTTGCGCACGGAAGCGGGAGCACCCGTAAGAGTCGGCGGAATCAGCGCGTCGCGGCTCGTCTCCAGGACGCTGGATTCGCGACGCTCCTGTTCGATCTCTTGACCTCGGACGAGGAGTCGCTCGACACGCTGACAGGCCAACTTCGCTTCGATGTGCCATTGCTCGCCGAGCGACTCGCGAAGGTGACCGACTGGCTTCGGTCGCAGACGGACACGCGTGGCCTTGGCGTCGGGTATTTCGGCGCGAGCACCGGTGCGGCCGCGGCGCTCGTTGCCGCCGCGGCGTTACCGACCCAGGTGCGTGCCATCGTGTCGCGCGGCGGCCGACCGGATCTGGCTGGGCCGTACCTCGCACGGGTTGCGGTGCCGACGCTGTTGATCGTCGGCGGCGCGGATGCTCCCGTCATCGGAATGAACCAGTCGGCGTTGCGACAACTGGCCTCGTCCACCAAGCAACTCGTCATCGTGCCGGGCGCGACGCATCTCTTCGAGGAGCCCGGGGCGCTCGACCGAGTGTCCGAGCTCGCTGTGGACTGGTTCGAGCAGTATCTGGCGGACGCCCGATCACCGAGTGCGATTCCGGCACCGCTCGGCTCGTAGGCTCTTCGGCATCAGAGGCGTAATATGAAAAGCAACATTGGA
>DASVYG010000371.1:0-31596 GCA_036392315.1 Gemmatimonadaceae bacterium | reverse complement strand
CACGCTTGCGCCAATGGCGTCGCGGGTCGCAGCCCACGCCGCCGCGCCGTGCACCAGGAGGGCTGGCTGGGCGTTGTGGGTCATCATGAGCTCGTCGGCCGGCCCATCGAAGCAGAGGCGGCTGAGCGGAGTGCGAAGCGCAGTGTCGGCGCGCTCGAACACGTTCCTCGCAGCCGGAAAGGCGTCTGCCAGGTCCTTGCCCATGCCCGGCTTCTGTGAGCCTTGTCCCGGGAACAACAGTACGACGTCCATGTCTTACAGGCGCACGATCATCGAGCCCCACGTGAAGCCGGCGCCGAACGCGACGAGCAGTACCGTCGAGCCCTCGCCTACGACGCCCTTCTCGATTGCCTCGTCGAGCGCGATCGGGATGGACGCCGCCGACGTGTTCCCGAAGCGGTCGACGTTCACGTAGACCTTGCTCATGGGAATGTTCGCGTGCTTGGCCGTCGCCTCGATGATGCGAATGTTGGCCTGGTGCGGAATCATCAGATCGATGTCGGCCGACGTCAGCTTCGCGGCGTCGAGCGCGCGCGTCGCGGCCTCGGACATCGAGCGCACGGCGTTCTTGAACACCTCGCGCCCGTTCATCTTGATGAACTGCGATCGCTCGTTCAGCACCTCGGCCGAGAACGGCCGCGCCCCGCCGCCGCCGGGGCGACAGAGAAGATCGCCGAGCGAGCCATCGCTACGGACGAAGGTCGAGAGAATGCCGCGGTGCTGCTTTGCTCGTTTGAGCACGGCGGCGCCGGCGCCATCGCCGAAGAGGACGCACGTCGACCGGTCGGTCCAGTCGGTGATGGAGCTCAGTCGCTCGACGCCGACCACGAGCGCCGTGTCGGCGTTGCCGATGGAGATCATCGCCTCGGCGACGGTCGAGCCGTAGATGAATCCGGAGCACGCCGCGCCGACGTCGAACGCCGCGGCTCGACTCGCGCCGATCGCTGCTTGGAGATCGACCGCCGCGGAGGGCAGCAATCGGTCGGGCGACGCCGTCGCGACTACGATGATGTCCAATTCGCCGGGTTGGACGCCGGCCTTGTGCATCGCGACGCGCGACGCGGCGCTCGCGAGATCGGTGACCGACTCGGTCTTGGCGATGTGCCGCTGCTTGATTCCCGTGCGCTCGACAATCCACTCGTCGGTCGTGTCGATGCCGATCGCGGCGAAGTCGAAATTGCTCATCACCGTGGCTGGGACGGCTCGACCCGTGCCCGCGAAATACGCGATCGGTCGCTTCATGCGGCTCCGACTCCCTCTTGCAGGCGCCGGCCGATATGCTCGTCCATGCGCGTTTCGACCGCCTGCACGGCGACCTTGATGGCGTTCATGATGGCGCGCGGCGACGACTTGCCGTGTGAGATGATGCTCACGCCGTTGACACCGAGCAACGGCGCGCCGCCGTGCTCCGAGTAGTCGAGCTGTTTGAGGGCGCTCATCATCGTTTTCTCATCGAGGCCGGATTGTTTGAGCAGGCGAATGATGAACGGCGCGATGGCCTCGTAGAACTTGAGCACCACGTTGCCCACGAATCCGTCGCAGACGACGACGTCGATCGGCCCGCGGTCGCATGCTCCGTTCGGGAGATCCCTGCCCTCGACGTTGCCAAGGAAGTTGAGTCCGGCCGATTGCAGCAGCTGGTGGGCCTCCTTCACGGCGGCGTTGCCCTTCTCCGCCTCTTCGCCGATGCTCAGGAGGCCAATGGCGGGATGCTCGCGGCCGAGGATGTCTTCGGCGTAGACCGCACCCAATCGCGCGAACTGCACGAGCTCGTCGGCCGAGCAGTCGACGTTCGCGCCGGAGTCGAGGACGACGACCGATTTGCGCGCCGTGGGAAAGACCGTCGCGATGGCCGGACGCTTGAGACTCGCGTGCAGGCGGAGCACGAGCATGGACGCGGCCATCTGCGCGCCCGTATTTCCGGCGGATACGAACGCGTCGGAGTGCCCATCGGCCTGCAGCTTGAGGCCCACGATCATCGAGCTGTTGGGTTTTCCTCGGACAGCGGCGCCCGGCTTGTCCGTCATCTCGATGACGTCGGGTGCCTCGACGACGACGATCCGGTTGCGATGAGCGCGCAGCGCGGAGAACTGCTTGTCGTCCAACAGCGCAGCGAGCTGCTCGTTGATGACCGCGGTGCGTCCGACGAGCTGGATCGAATGTGCTGGATCAAGCTCGCTGAGGGCGAGCAGCGCGCCGGCAACGGTCGCCTGGGGAGCAAAATCGCCCCCCATGGCGTCCAACGCGATGCGCGCCAAGGCTAAGCTTCCCTGGCTTCGACCCGCTGCTTACCGGCGTAATACCCACACTCGCCGCACACGCGATGCGGACGCTTGGGAGCACCACACTTGGGACACGACTGAATGACAACCGCGGGCGCCGTCTTGTGTGTGTTGCGGGCGCGCTTCTTACGCTTGGAGGTACGTCGCTTCGGGACGGCCATGGGACTGGTCTAGGAGGGCGTTGAGGTTCGTACGAGGGTGCTACTTCGAGGACTCTTTGAGCTTCCGCAGAGTGTCCCATCGCGGGTCGGCTTCCTGCTGACTGCAGTCGTGCGTTCCGGCGTTGAGATCCGCGCCGCACCGGGGACACATGCCTTTGCAGTCTTCCCGGCACAACGCAAAGCTCGGTGCGGCGAGCAACCATTGCTCGCGAATCGCCGGTCTCAAATCCAGATCGAGAGCCTGCGGGTCAATCGTGTAGACATCGGGGTCATCGGTGTCCTCGTCTCCCGGTTCCGCGAAGATGAGGTGTGCTTCGTCCGTCACGTGCGCGTGTGCCTCGGCGAGACAGCGACTGCACTCGAGCGTGACGTCTCCGTCGATCCGGCCATGCCAATAGAACCGGCTGGGGCCTGCAACCGACAGTCGTCCGGAGACATGCACCGCGCCGTCCGGCTTCGGATCGTCTTCCTCCCAAACCGGATCGGTGGCGGGCAGATCTTCGTCAACGACGACGGCGTGAGATTCGAGCGACCGAATGTCAAAGGACAACATCCCTCAAAACTAGCCGAACGGAGGGCTTGCTACAAGTCGGTGAGGTATCAGCGGTTACATACTGCGTCGGGCGACCCTACCTCGCCCCCAAGACTTCCACCTCGGCGAAGAAGAACCGCGCTTCGCGCGCCGCGTTCTCGTCTGAATCCGAGGCATGAATCGCGTTCCGCTCCTTCGACTCCGCGTACAGCTTGCGAACCGTGCCCGCGTCCGCCTGCGCCGGATCCGTCGCGCCGATGGCGGTGCGAAGTGCCGCGACTGCGTCGTTCTTCTCGAGGATCATCGGCATGCACGGTCCCGAGGTCATGAACGACACCAGTGAGCCGTAGAATGGCCGCTCCTTGTGCACAGCGTAGAACTCGGCGGCCTGGCCCTGCGACATATGGAGCACGCGCGACGCGAGGATCTTGAAGCCCTGCTGCTCGAGATGCGCGATGATCTTTCCCGCCTTCCCGGCGCCGAGCGCGTCGGGCTTGATGATGGTGAGGGTGTAGTTCCCAGCCATGTTCAGGTCCTCTTAGAGTCCGATGAGTTTGCGAACGATGTCGCCGCGCGTAAGGAAGCCGACCAGTCGGCCCTCCGATACGACGGGCACCCGCTCGACGTCTTTGTTGGTCATGAGTGCCGCCACTTCCGCCACCGGCTGCTCGGGTGCTACACACAGCACCTGACGAGTCATCACGTCGCGCACCGTCTTGTTCGCCTGCGTTCCCGCGGGCGAAGGCCGCGACGGACCGTCCGACAACACCTCGCTCGCCAGCAGATGCCGCATGAGCTCGCGCTCGCTCAGCATTCCGAGGAGACGCTGATCGGCGTCGACAACCGGCAGCGCGCCGAGTCCGGTTCGAATGAGCTCGCGGGCGGCGTCGCGCAACGGTGCGTCGCCGGTAGTCGTGCGCGGCCGTTCGGTCATGAGATCCCTCACCAGCAGTTGCTCCGGGATCTCTTGATCGAAGAAGAACGGTAGCGACACGACTGATTCCGCGCTTGGCGCGCTGACGATGGCTTCGACCACGTCATCCTTTTGCAGCAACCGGGCGAAGGCGCGCACGACTTGAAGGTGCCGCGCCGCGAGACGCGGCGGCGCGACCACGACGACGACGACCGGCGCCCGTTGCTCCGACTCGTCTCCAGGCGCGCGACGAACGCCGTCCGGACACACGCCCAGCGCTGCCTGAAGCGCCGAGGCGGTGTCGGTGCGATAGTGCATGAGGAACGCATGGTCGGCGATCGCGACCATGTCCTCGCCTCGTTCCTCGGCGACGCGGGCCTGTAGGCGATCGAGGTCGTCGATGGCGCCCGACGCGACGAGATGTCCGAGCAACGCCGATCGTGCCGCGTCGAGCGTTTGGCACGGCAACGGGACCAGCACCCGCGACGGCGTGAGGAAGTTCGCCAGCTTCACATGCGCGCTTTCAAGAGCCCGACGAAATCGATCGGTCGCTTGGCCACGCCCATGCCGGCTGCCTCGAACGCGGCGACTTTCTCCGCCGCCGTTCCAGACGATCCGGAAATGATGGCGCCCGCGTGTCCCATGCGACGGCCCGGCGGTGCCGTCTGCCCCGCGATGAATCCAACAACGGGCTTCTTCATGTGTGACTTGACGAACGCCGCGGCTTCCTGCTCGTCGGTGCCGCCGATCTCGCCCATCATCGCGACGGCCTTCGTCTGCGGATCCGCCTCGAACGCCGCGAGGCAATCGATGAAGTTCGTTCCGTTGATCGGATCGCCGCCGATGCCGACGCACGTCGACTGTCCGAGCCCGGCACGAGTAAGCTGATATACGATTTCATAGGTGAGCGTTCCAGAACGGCTGACGACGCCGACGTTCCCCGGCGTGCAGATTCGTCCGGGAATGATGCCGACCTTCGATTTCCCGGGAGTGATCAAGCCGGGACAGTTGGGACCGAGCAGCCGCGCACCACGCTCGCGAACGAACGGATACACGCGCGTCATGTCGAGCACTGGAACGCCTTCGGTGATCGCCACGATGAACTTCACGCCCGCGTCCGCCGCTTCCATGATGGCGTCGGCGGCGAACATCGGTGGCACGTAGATGACCGACGTGTTGGCGTTCGTCGCGGCGACGGCGTCGGCTACGGTGTTGAAGATCGGCACCGTCGACTCGAACCGTTGCCCGCCTTTGCCGGGCGTCACGCCGGCGACGATCTTCGTGCCGTACTCGATCATCTGCTTGGTGTGGAACGAGCCGTCGCGACCGGTGATGCCCTGCACGATCACCGTCGTGTCGTTGTCGATGAAGATGCTCACGCGGCCTTCCCTCCTTTCGCCAGCTCGACCGCCTTCTTCACCGCCTCGTCCATGTCCGATGACGCGGAGAATCCGTTGTCTTGCAGAATCTTCATCGCGATCTCTTCGTTCGTTCCGGTGAGCCGAATGACGATCGGCACTTTGAGGGGATTTTGTTTGGTCGCCGTCACGATGCCGTTCGCGACGTCGTCGGTTCGTGTGATGCCGCCGAAGATGTTGAACAGGATCGCCTTCACGCTCGGGTCGGCGGTGATGATCTTGAGCGCGTTGACGACCTTCTCGGGATTCGACGATCCGCCGATGTCGAGAAAGTTCGCGGGCTCGCCGCCGTAGTATTTCACCAGATCCATGGTCGCCATCGCGAGGCCCGCGCCGTTCACGACGCAGCCGACGTTACCGTCCAATTTGATGAACGTCAGGCTCGCGTTCCTGGCGAGCACTTCGCTCGGCGCCTCGGCGCTTTCGTCGCGCAACGCGGCGAGCTCGGGATGCCGATCGAGCTCGTTGTCGTCGAGCACCATCTTGGCGTCGAGCGCCACGACCTCGCCGGCCGGTGTCGTCACGAGCGGGTTGATTTCGGCGAGCGAGCAGCCGCTCTTCATGAACGCGTTGTACAGCTGCTGCATGATCTTCGCGACGGCGCGCACCTTCTTCACGTCGTCGAACAGAAAGAAGCCAAGTCGGCTCGCTTGGAAGGGCTCGAGTCCGTAGCGCGTATCGACTGGAAGCTTGAGGATCTTCTCGGGCGTCTTGGCCGCGACTTCTTCGATGTCGATCCCGCCCGCCGGGCTCACCATGAACACCGGCTTCTTCGACGCACGGTCGAGAATGATGCCGACGTACGCCTCGCTCGCAATGTCGGCCGCCGGCGTCACTAAAACTTTCTGCACCGGCAGTCCCTTGATCTGCATGCCGAGAATCTTGGAGGCGATCTCCTTCGCTTCCGCGGCGCTCTTTGCGAGCTTGACGCCCCCCGCCTTGCCGCGCCCGCCGGCGTGCACCTGTGCCTTCACGACCACGGTGCCGCCGTATTTCTTCGCGATCGCCTCGACTTCGGCCGGTGTGCTCGCCACTTCGCCGGGAGGAATGGGAACGCCTTCCTTCCGGAGGATGTCCTTCGCTTGATATTCGTGAATGTTCACGCGGTCTCCACTGTTGCCGTTATGCTCGTACCTGCGTTGCCTCGTACTGCGTCCCGTCCCAACTCGAGCGAGGTGATGATCGCTCGCCCGCCCGTGCGGCGCACGAAGTCTACGGCCGCACGAATCTTCGGCGCCATGCTGCCTTCGCCGAATGCCTCCGCTCTGTCCATGGCCATTGCGTCGTCCAGCGACAAGTGACGCAATGGGCGTTGTTGCGGCGTGCCCCAGTCGGCGTACACCGCGTCGACGTCCGTCAGAATCAACAACAGCTCGGCGCCGAGGTCGCGCGCCAGCACCGCGGCCGCGAGATCCTTGTCGACGACCGCGTCGATTCCCTCCCAGCCCAGCGATGGGTGCTCGTACACGGGCGCGCCGCCGCCACCGCACGCGACGACGACCATGCTGCCCTCGACGAGTCGCTTGATTGCCGGCAGCTCGCGAATCGCTCGCGGCGCCGGGCTGCCGACGACACGTCTCAGATTCCCGTGCCCGTCGGCTTTCACGACATGTCCTTCCGCTTCGACTTCTCGTGCGCGCTCGGGCGACAAAGCTCGACCGATGAACTTCGTTGGATTTCGCAGAGCAGGATCGGCCGGATCGACTTCGACTTGCGTGATGACCGTTGCCACGCTGGTCGGAATCCCCGCCCGTTTGAGCGCGTTTTCCAACGACTGCTGAATCATATAGCCGATCCATCCGGCTGTCGCGGCCACCAACACGCCGAGGGGGAGCGGGCTCGCCTCCTCGCGCGCCGCCTCGTTGCGAACCAGCTCGTCTCCCACCTGTGGTCCGTTGCCGTGCACGACGCACACGCTCCATCCGTCGAGAGTCAGCTCGACGATCGGAGCCAGACTCTGGCGCGTATGCCGGAACTGATCGTAGATCGTCGCGCTCTCTCCCGACGGCGCGAGCGCATTACCGCCGAGCGCGACGACCGCAGTACGCTGTCGCGATTCCGTCATGTGTGATTCACTCTACGGCGCGCGCTGCGGGCCGAGCACGCGCCCAAGGGCATCGAACGCTCGCCCGAACGCGGCCCAGTCGCCGCGTTTGAGAGCGTCGCGCATTGCGGCGTACAGCGCGGTCACCGATGTCTTGAGGTCGCCGGCGGTCACCGGCGTCTCCGTGCCCTGCGTGATCGGCGCGGCGGACGGCGCGATCGCGCGAGCGCTGTCTCCCGCAAGCAGGGCGATGCGATTGAGCGCTGGAGTGGTTTGCGGATGCCAATGATAGGTCGGTTGCACGTATCCAATCCCCGACCGAATCGGTATCGCGCGAATGCGGCCGTGCGCCAGCGGTCCATCGCGCGCCACGCTGCCTGCGCTGTCGAGCGAATGGAGACGATCGAGGACGATGCTCCAGCGCGGGCCCGGTGTGGCGAGCGGATACCACATCGTCGTGCGTGTGGCTCCGCCGACGGCGATCAGCAACCCGCGAACGCGCTCGGTGTCGTCCACGAGCGGCACCGCGAGCGCCGTCGTCTTGGATCCGGGCAGTACGATCGGCACGTCGTCGCCCGCGAGCGCGCTGTCCGCCCCGCTGAGCACGGGCACGTGGCGCGCCGGGTCGGTCGTGGTGCGGCTTCCGTAGCGACCGAATGCCGTTGCTTGCGCATATAGTCCGTCGATCGGCGGTGCGAGGAGACTGCGCAGTCCGGCGGGTAGCGCGCTCCAGGTGCCGAACAACGATGGCAGTCGATGCGTCCATGTGGACGCGATCGGATCGAGCACGGAGTCGGGCACGATCACGACGTCGCCCGTCGTCGCCTGCACGACCGCGACCGCCGCATGATGCCAGTACGTGCGATCTTCTCGCGCGATGAGCGCGTGTCTCGCCATAGGATATGTGCTCGACGCCGAGTAAAGGTCGATGCTCCAGTAGAGCGAGTCGCCGACGACCACCGGATCGACGTTGCGCCCTTGTGCGAAGAACGGCGTGAGCATGTCGAGCCGATCGCGAATATCACGATGCGAGATGATCGTTGGATGCGGCTGCTGCTCGTCCGCCGAGAGCAAACGCAGATTCTGCAGCGACCACGCGTTGGCGAGTCGGGCGAGAAACGGATCGAGCGACGTCCCGGCGAGATGATTCAACGAATCCGCCACGACGACGACGGCCGGCGCGCCCGGGTAGACGAGCGGCGGATCGAGCACCATGTCGTCGTTCTCGGATGATCCGGCGGTCAATGCATGGATGGGCGCGCCGCGATCATCGGCGCTCGCGGCGAGCACGCGATTGATCGTCCAGGGCGCGCGCAACGTCGCACCGCTGGACGGCGGATCGACGACGTCGGCGACCAAGCCCGCCGTCGACGCACGCCACGCGATGCGATCGCTCTGACTACTGTCGACCGAGCGAGCGCCGCTGATGGTTCGGATCAACGCGGGTGGATCCCAAAACGGGAGCCACGGGATGGACGCCGCCAGCGACGGGTACGCGATCGACGAGTCCGCGATCATCACGGCATCGGCGCCGTATGCGCGACGCGAATAACTGGCGCGCGTCTCGAGATACGGGCGCTCGCGAGCGGCGCGCGCCGCTTCCGGACCGACGTGGTCGACGACCACCGGCGCGACCTCTCGCACCAGCAGCGACAATCCGATCACGGTGAGCACGGAGATGCCGGCCAGCCGGAGCTGACCGACGTACCCCGACCACATGACGACCAGCGCCGCGCCGAGCGTGACGAGCGCGAGGATCAAGTCGCCCGGCACGCCGATTCGATAATCCGTGTACGTGAACGCCCCGTCCGGGCCGCCGCCGTCGACCACGAGCGAATACATGTCGAGCCGGAAGCTCCAGGCGAGGAGCAGCAGCAGCACGCCGACGAGCACCGTGAGATGGCGCCGCACGTACGTCGATGCGTACAGTGATCCGCGTTGCCACTTGAGGCTGGGCGTGAGTGCGTAGATCAACACGACGATCACGAGCACTACCATCAGCGTCAAGAACGCCCACGTCCACAGCATGTTCTCGAACGGCAGCCAGTAGACGAAGAATCCCAGGTCAGCGTCGAAGTACGGATCCGTCTCGTAGAACATTCGGCCCGAGCCGGCCAGGACGACGGTGGTCCAATCGGTCTGCGGAATCGCGAGGAGGACACCGACGGCGAGGGCAAGCACGAGCGCCACACCGACCAGATAGCGTCCCGGGACCTCTTCCCCAATCTCGAGGTTCGCCAGACGGCGCGGAAAGACCAGCGACACGACGGATTGTCGCACCGCAAAGAAGTTGGCGAAGGCGAACGCCGACGCGATCAACGCCGACGACACGCGCAAGACGGCGAGCGCGCCGAGTCTGGCACGCCACAACGCGGCGGCGCCGAGCGAATCGTACCAGAGATAGTCTGTGTACACGCCGGCCAGCACGCGGCCAAGAATCAACAGGACCGCGGCGGCCCCCAGCGCGAGCATGAGCCACCGCCGCCTCGTCATGTCACACTCGAACGCCTTGCTCGCGCAACCAGCCTTCCATCTCGCCACGAATCACGGCGAGACGCTCGGGGGTCTCCGCCTCATAGCGCGCGACGATGACCGGTTGCGTGTTCGACGCACGGATCAATCCCCAGCCGTCGCCGAACAGCACACGCACGCCGTCAACGTCGATCACGTCGTGGCGCCCGCGGAAATATTGAACCGCTCGATCGACGAGCCCGAACTTGAGCTCATCGGGGACATCGATGCGAAGCTCCGGCGTCGAGACGAACTCGGGCACGTCGGACAACAGCTGGGCGACCGTGCGACCGGAGTTGGCCAGAATGCGCAGCAGTCGCGCGGCGCCGTACAGCGCGTCGTCGTGTCCGTAGAATCCTTCGCCGAAGAACATGTGTCCCGACATCTCGCCGGCAACCGGAGCGTGCATCTCGCGCATCTTGTCCTTGATCAGCGAATGACCGGTCTTCCACATGACGGGTTGTCCGCCCGCCTGCTCGATCGCCATCGGGAGCGCCTGCGAACACTTGACGTCGAAAATGATCGGTTGTCCGCGTCCCGTGCGCTCGAGCACGTCGCGCGCGTACAGAATCAGAATGCGGTCTCCCCACACGATTCCGCCATGGCCATCGACCACCCCGAGCCGGTCGGCGTCACCGTCGAACGCGATCCCGATCTCGGCGCCGTCCTGTCTGACGGCGACGATGAGGTCGGCCAGGTTCGCGGGTACGGTGGGATCGGGATGGTGATTCGGAAACGTGCCGTCGCTCTCGCAGAACAGGCCCCGTCCTTCGATACCGAGCTTGGCGAACAGCGCCGGAGCCACGAGCGCGCCGGCGCCATTGCCGCAGTCCCACACGGCGCGGATGGGACGCGCCAGCTTTCCGACGCGCTGAATCACGTCGTCGATATACCGATCGATGAGCCCCTCGTTGCGGCTGGCTCCCTTCTTTGCTGCGGCGACCAGGGGCCGCTGCGTCAACGCATAGAGATGCTGAATCTCCTCACCGTGCACCGATGCCTTTCCGGCCGACAACTTAAATCCGTTGTATTCGGGCGGATTGTGTGAGCCGGTGATCTGGATGCCGCCCACCACCGGCAGATGATGCAGCGCCCAATAGTTCAGCGGTGTCGGCACGACGCCAATGTCGATGACGTCGACGCCTGAGATCGTCAGTCCGTCGACCAATGCATCGCGAAGCATCCCACCACTTGGGCGATTGTCACGTCCGACGGCCACCGCACCCCGCAGATCATGCTCGGCAAGGTACGTGGCATAGGCGACACCAATGCCGCGCGCGGCCTCCGTCGTCAGGTCTTTATCGACAATACCGCGTATGTCGTACTGCCGAAAAATTCCAGGTGAGATGGCCATCGTGAATCTCTGAATGAGAACGGGGCCGCCGCGCGGCCCCGTGATGTGTCAGCGGATACGCTCGGCCGCGTTCACGATTCGTACCCCGCCGGTAGGCGGCAAGCCGAGCGCCGCGCCGCGTTGGGGACCTCCTACGCCGGGCATGATCTCCATGCGCAATCGTCCGCCGCCGGTGAGGCGCACGGCGAACTCGGGCACGACGCCAATGATGAGGATGAGCGCGACGCTCACTCCGAGCACCATGCGGGTCAAGCCGCCGGCGCGCTCCGGGACGAGCGCATCCTCTGCACGCGGTCGCATGAACATCAACATCACGACGTACAAGTAGTAGCCTGCGGACACCACCGTGGTGAGCACGAGCACCACCGCCAGTGTCGTCTGACGCACCGGCGCTTGGAGTGCGGCTTGCAGCACGTACCACTTCGCAAAGAACCCCGCGCCACCGAAGATGGGGAAGCCGAGCAGGGCAAACATGAGTACGCCCATGGAGAACGCCAGCCACGGGCGAACGCTCCAGAGACCGGCGAGGTCATCGAGCACCACCGTCTTTTGCCCTTCCCTCGTCAGCGCGACGACCACGGCGAACGCGCCGAACGTCGCAAGCGTGTAGATGAACAGATAGAACAGCATCGCCGACGAGGCTTGGAACGTTCCGGATGCGATCGCGACGAGCAAGTACCCGGCGTGCCCGATGCTCGAGTAGGCGAGCAATCGCTTGAGGTTGCGCTGCACGATGCCGATCGCGTTGCCGAACACCATCGTCGCGATCGCCAGTCCGCTCACGGCCGGGTGCCATATGGCGGTGCTGAACGGGAACGCCTCGAGCCAGACGCGAATGAAGGCGGCAAACGCCGCGGCTTTCACCGTCGCCGCCATGTACGCGGTGATGGCCGACGGCGCGCCTTCGTAGACGTCGGGCGCCCACATGTGGAACGGCACCGTCGCGACCTTGAAGCCGAATCCGATGAGCAGCATCGCGATGCCCGTGGCGAGCAACGGACTGCTCGCGAGGCTGTACATCGTGATGCGGCCGGCGATCATCGTGAGGTTGGTCGTGCCGGTCGCACCGTACACCAGCGCGATGCCGTAGAGCAGGAACGCGGTCGAGAACGCGCCGAGCAGAAAATACTTCAGCGCTCCCTCGGCGGACCGGATGCTGCGCCGGTTGATGCCGGCCAGCGCGTACACCGAGATCGACATCAGCTCGATGCCGAGGAACACGATCATGAGATCGCGCGCGCCGGCGAGGAGCATCATGCCCGACGACGCGAGGAGGACGAGCACGTGCGATTCCGACGCGCGGACGCCCGACCGCATGTTGTCGTCCATGCTCAATGCGATGGTGAACACGGTGCCGAGCAGGATCACGACGTCGACGAGCCAACGGAAGGTGTCGACGGCGATCGGACCAGGCCCGGCATCGAAGCGTCCCACCCAATTCAGCACCAGCACCATGGTGATGCCGGCGAGAATGATGCTGGCGATACCGACGTTGCGCTGGTGCTCGTCGCTGTCGGGACGCCACGCGGCCCATAAGAGAATGAGCATCGCGCCGCCCATCAGCACGAGATCGGGCACGAGCGCGAGCGTCAGCTGCGTTGGAACCGACAGGTCGAGCGTCGTGATCATCGCCCGCCCTCCGCTACGCCCGGCATGAGCAGATTCCGTCGTGCGTCGACCGTGCTGACGAACTTGGCCGCGGCGCCTTCCATGCGCCGGAGGACCGGGGCCGGGTAGACGCCGAGCCACACGATCGCGGCCACGAGCGGCACCATGATCGCCAGCTCACGGCGATTCAAGTCGGGCACGTGCTCGTTCTCGCGTTTGTCGAGCGGATTGAAGAGAATGCGCTGAATGGCCCACAGCAGATAGGCCGCCGAGATGATGACGGCCGTCGTTGCGATGAGCGTGAGAATCGGCTGCGTGCGGAACGAGCCGAGCAGCACGAGGAACTCGCCGACGAATCCGTTCGTCCCCGGCACGCCGATGCTGCTGAACGTCACGATCGTGAGGACGACGGCGAACATGGGCACGACGCGCGCGATGCCGCCGTAGGCCTCGATCAGCCGCGTGTGTCTCCGCTCGTAGATCATGCCGACGAGGAGGAACAGCGCGCCGGTCGAGATGCCGTGATTGATCATTACCATGAGCGAGCCTTGCACGCTCTGCACCGTGAGCGCGAAGATGCCAAGCATCACGAAGCCCAGGTGGCTAACCGACGAGTACGCGACGAGTTTCTTGAAGTCCGGCTGGACGAGTGAGACGAGCGCGCCGTAGACGATGCCGATGACGGCGAGTCCGAGGATCAGTCCGCGGATCGTGGGATCCATCGCAGCGCTCGGGAAGAGCGGCACGGCGAGGCGGAGGAAGCCGAACGTCCCGAGCTTCAGCATGATGCTCGCCAGCACCACGGAGCCCGCCGTCGGCGCCTCGACGTGCGCGTCGGGCAACCAGGTGTGGAACGGGAACATCGGCACCTTTACCGCGAACGCGAGGAAGAAGGCGCCGAACAGCCACTTCGCCGCCGTCGACGTGACGAGGGCGTTCTCGAGGATGTAGTCGTAGCTGAAGCTTGGAATCCCGGTGGCCGGATTCCTTGCCGCGAGCCCGAGATAGATGATGGCCACCAGCATGAGCAGTGAGCCGACCATCGTATAGATGAAGAACTTGAGGCTGGCGTAGATGCGGCGGTCGCCACCCCAGATCCCGATGATGAAGTACATCGGGATGAGCATCACTTCCCACATGATGTAGAACAGGAAGAGATCGAGGGCGAGGAACACGCCGAGCATGCCTGTGGTGAGGACGAGCAGCAACGCGTAGTAGCTGTGCGATCGCGCGCGGATGCTCGTCCAGCTTCCGCCCACGGCGAGCAGCATGATGAAGGTCGTGAGCAGCACCATCATCACGGCGATCCCGTCCACCCCGAGGATGAATCGAATGCCCCATGACGGAATCCACGCCCAGTCGACGACGGATTGCCACGACGTATTCGTGGGATCGAAGCTCCACCACAAGCCGAGCGAGACGACGAACTCCACGGCGAACGTGACGAGCGCGATGCCGCGCGGCGTGGCGGCGACTCCGCTCGCCACTTCGTCGCCGGGCGGACCGCTCCGTCGCGCGCCGAGCAACCAGATCACCGCCGCGCCAACGAGCGGGATGATGAGCAGCGCCGGCAAGATCCAGTGCGCGTACCCGATGGAGGTCAGCAGAGCGTTCATGTATTAGTCAGTGATGATCATCGAATGCTGAACGCGCCCAGCACCGCCAGGACGCCCGCGACCAGCACCCAGGCGTAGGTGCCGAGCTGGCCAGACTGCATCTGCGAACCCACCCATCCAACGAAGCGCGCGAAGTACGCGCTGCCGTTCACTCCGAGTCCGTCGATGAGCCCCGCGTCGACACCGCGCCAGAGCAGCCCGCGCGAGACGCCGATGACCGGCTCGACGATGGCTTCGTCGTAGATCTCGTCGACGTAGTACTTGTTGACGAGCACCTTCTCGAATCCTTCCTCCTGCGGGGCCTCGCGCTTGGGCACGAGCGACTCCGGCTTGAGTCGCGTCCACGCCAGCGCGATACCGCCAACGGCGATCAGCACGGCGAGACCCACAAGCCCATACTCGAGACCCATCGACGTCTCGCCCGCCCCTGCAATGACGCGCGCCGTCGACTCGCCGAGCACGGGATCGAGCCAGTGCTCGAGCGCGCCGACGCGTCCGAGCGGCGCGAACTCGGGCAGGTTGATCCAGCCGCCGACCGCGGTGAGAATTCCCAGCACGACGAGCGGGCCCGTCATGATCCATGGCGCTTCGGAGAGATAGCTGCGCTCCTTCTCGCCGGTCCGGTTCGGGCCGTGGAAGGTGTAGAGCATCATGCGCGTCATGTAGGTCGCCGTCATGAACGCGGCAACGAGTCCCAGGAGATACGAGAAGTACAGCCACGCGCTCCCTGGAATGCCGAACAAGTGCGCGCTCGCGAGGGTCGAATGTCCGGCGCGCGCGAACAGTCCGCCCAGGATTTCGTCCTTCGAGAAGAAGCCCGAGAATGGCGGAATGCCGGCGATGGCCAATGTCGCGATCCACATCAGCCAGAACGTGATCGGCATGTACTGCTTGAGCCCACCCATGTTGCGCATGTCCTGCGCGTCGTCATGGTTGCCGGTGTGGTGATACGCGCGATGCATGGCGAAGATCACCGAGCCCGATCCGAGGAACAGCAGCGCCTTGAAGAAGGCGTGCGTCACAAGGTGGAAGAGACCCGTGACGTACGCGCCAGATCCCACGCCGATGAACATGTAGCCGAGCTGCGAGACGGTCGAATACGCGAGGACCTTCTTGATGTCCCACTGCTTGAGGCCGATCGACGCGGCGAAGATCGCCGTGAGGGCGCCGATCAGGACGACGACGATCTGCGCGACCGGTGCGATCGAGAACAACATGCTGCTGCGCGCGATGAGATAGACGCCGGCTGTCACCATCGTTGCCGCGTGGATGAGCGCGGAGACGGGCGTCGGACCTGCCATCGCGTCGGGCAGCCACACGTACAAGGGAATTTGCGCGCTCTTGCCCGCGCACCCGAGGAACAAGAAGAGGCAAATCGCCGTAACGAGCGCGCCGCCGAATGGAAGCGCCGCCGCCCCTTCGCGCACGCCCGTGAAATCGAGCGTGTGCATGTTCGCGAAGATCATGAACATCGCGATCAGGAAGCCGAAGTCGCCGATGCGGTTCACGATGAACGCCTTCTTGCCCGCGTCGGCGTTCGCCTTTTCGCTGAACCAGAAGCCGATCAGCAGATACGAGCAGAGACCCACGCCTTCCCACCCGATGAACAGCAACGGATAGTTGCCGCCGAGGACGAGCAGGAGCATGAAGAAGACGAACAGATTCAGGTACGCGAAGTAGCGCGGGTACCCGGGATCGTCCTGCATGTAGCCGACGCTGAAGAGATGGATCAGCATTCCCACGCCCGTGACGACGAGCGTCATCACCATCGACAACTGGTCGAGCTGGAGCGCGGCGTCGAGGTGCAGGTCGCCGACCGGCATCCAGGAGAAATACCGCTGGACGAAGGGAGCGGTCATCTCCCCCGCCCCGCGCATCGCGAAGAAGATCGCGGCGGTGAGCAAGAATGAGAGAACGAGCACGCCGGAACCGACGATGCTCGTGAGCCCAGCGAACCGGTGCCGTACCACGGGGTGATGGTCGTCGCCGGCAGCGCCGTGATTGTCGGCGTCGTGTTCCGCCGCATGGCCATGGTCGCCGGCACCATGCGAGTCGTCGTGGGCCAACGTCGGATCGGCCGGACCGGCGTGATACGCGCTCGCCAACGACAGCGCACCGTTGATCACAAAGCCCAACAGCGGAAGAAGCGGCACCAACCAGATCCACTCGGCGATCGTTCCGTTGAGTGGGTGGGCGCCGGCGGCCGCGGCCTGCAAGAGAGGAAGCATCAGCCCTTGAGGAGGTTGATGTTCTGAAGGTTGACGGTCTGTCGGTGACGGAACAGCGCGATGATGATCGCCAGTCCCACCGCGGCCTCGGCCGCGGCGACCGTCATCACGAAGAACACGAACACCTGGCCGGCCGCGCCATACGCCTGCGCGAACGCGACGAACGTCAGGTTCACGGCGTTGAGCATGAGCTCGACGCACATGAAGACGATGATGGCGTTGCGGCGAATCAGCACGCCGAACACGCCGATCGTGAACAAGACCGCCGAGAAGAAGAGCGCCTCAGCCAGCATCGTGCTCACCTCGCTGTTTTCCCAGCACCACCGCGCCGACGATCGCCGCGAGCAGAAGCACGCTCGTGACCTCGAAGGCGAGCAAGTATTCGTTGAACAGCGGGCCCGCGATCGGTGCGATGGCGCCGGTGCGCTCGACCTGCTGCGCGGTATAGCCCGCCGGCAGCGTCAGATTGATCGGCGTCGATGAACGCGTGAGCGCGAAGATCTGCGCCATCAGAGCGATACCCACGGCGCCGGCCACCAGCTTCCACCCGAGCCCGCGCGCGTCACCGATCACGCCATGGCCGAGGTTGAGCAGCATGATCACGAAGAGAAACACGACCATGATCGCGCCGGCATACACCAGCACCTGAATCGCGCCGATGAACTGCGCGTCGAGCATCACGTAGAGCGCGGCGAGGCTGAACATCGTGTTCACGAGCCAGAGCGCGGCCGCGACGGGACTCTTCCGCGTCACGAACAGCAGCGCCGAGACGACGGCGAGGATACCGAACAGGTAGAAGTGGAACGTGTAGAGCAGCGGGAGTGTCCCGTGGGGCATGTCTTGCACGGGCGTCACTCGCCTTTGGGGTCGGCCGGGTCCCACATCTCGCACACCGGATGCGTTTGTGCCATCAGCCGCTCGAGATCGTAGACGAACCCTTCGCGGCTGTACTCGGAGTTCTCATAGTGCCGGCCGACGTGGATCGCCTCCTCGGGGCAGACTTCCTGGCAATAGCCGCAGAAGATGCACCGGAACTCGTCGATCTCGAACACGAGCGGATAGCGGTTGCCGTTCTCATCCTCGCCCGGCACGAGCTTGATGCAATTGGCTGGACAGACCGTTGGGCAAAGGCCGCAGGCGACGCATTTCGCTTTGCCGTCTTCGGTGGTGAGCATCCGATGCGTGCCGCGCCACCGCGGCGAGAGCGACCATTTCTCTTCGGGATATTGATAGGTCACCTTCTCCCGGAAGATGTGCGACAGCGTGAGCCCCATGCCTTGCAGCGTGGCACGTACGTAGCTCGTCTGCGCGATCGGCCGGTCGAGCACCTTCACTCCGATGGCCATCAGTCCGCTCCCCCTTCACTGGTTGCAGGCTCGAGGCGCGGGCGATCGAATCGCGCACGACGGAGCTTGTCGAGATTGCGTTTGTCGAGGCGCGAATACGCCGGGCTGATGAGGCGACCGCGGTCGATGAGACCAAACAGCAGCCCGGTGAGCACGAGATTCACGACGAGCATGGCGACGGCGAACTTCCACGAATCGGGATGGATCCCCGCGAATTCGAGGCCGAGCGTCGCACCGGCGACCACGACGATGTACGCCAGCGCCGTGGGCAGCATGAACTTCCAACCGAGCGCCATGAGCTGATCGTAGCGGAAGCGCGGCAGCGTCCAGCGGACCCAGATGTAGATGAAGACGAACACCATGATCTTCACCCAGAAGAACGCGAACGTCACCAGCGTCTTCAACAACGTGTGCGGCGCAACGTTGTCCCACACCGTGAACGGAATGTCCCAGCCGCCGAAGAACAGCGTCGCCATGAGCGCGCTGGCCGTCATCATGTTCGCGTACTCGGCGATGAAGAACATCGAGAACTTCATCGCGCTGTACTCAGAGTGGTAGCCGGCGACGAGCTCCGATTCCGCTTCGGGCAAGTCGAACGGCAAGCGGTTCGTCTCGGCGAACGCCGCGACCATGAAGATGAACCAGGCGATAGTGCAGTTGATCGCGTTCCAGTGCAGTCCCCACCCGCCCTGCTGCGCGACAACGCGGTCCAGCGAGACGTTGCCGGCGAGAATCAGGACCGGAATCGTGGACATGCCCATCGCGATCTCATACGAAATCATCTGTGCGCTCGAGCGCAGACCGCCGAGCAACGAATATTTGTTGTTCGACGACCAGCCGGCGAGCACGATGCCGTACACGCCGAGTGAGCCGATGGCGAGGATGAAGAGGAACCCGATCGGCATGGGCGCGAGCGCGGTGTCGATGGTTCCCCACTGCGACTCCCATGGCGCTCCGTACGGAATCACCGACCACGTGAGCAGCGCCGGAATGAACGACATCACCGGCGCAAGGATGAACAACGGCAAGTACGCCTGTGACGGATACGTCTCTTCTTTCATGATGTTCTTCACGCCGTCGGCCACCGATTGCAGCAGCCCGTGTGGCCCCACGCGGTTCGGTCCGCGGCGATCCTGGATGAACGCGCAGACTCGACGCTCGAGCCAGATGACCATCATGACGCCGACCATATAGATGGTGAACGTCAACAGCAGCTTGACGACGGTCGCCAGGAACCACGCGCCCCCACTCGGTGGGGGCGGCAGAATCTCGAGGCCGGTGCCTTGCGCGGCCGCTTGGATCAACGCGTGCAGCGCGATCGCGTTCATGCGGTTGCTCCCGCCGTCACTTCCGCGCCGGCGATTGCCCTGCCTTTGAGCCCGAGCGTGTCGTAGCTCATGCCCGCAAACTCCGAATGCGCGCCAGCCAGTGCCGCGAACACCTCGCTGGCGAGGGAGTAGTTGCTGCGCGCGCCAACCACGTTGAGGAGATCGGCCAGCACGTACCAACTCGGGCGGGCGAAGCCCGGCGCCGCCTTGGCCTGCATGAATCGCTGGACGCGTCCGCGGAGATTGGTGAACGTCCCTTCTTCCTCGACGAAGTTGGCGATCGGCAGCACGACCGCTGCCGCATGACGCGCCCACGCCGGCAGCGTGGTTCCGATCACGATGATGGCACTGGCCTTCGCCACATCAGGAGCGTCGATGCCCGCCAACTCCTCATCGGCGACGACCAACACGTCGCCACTCGTGAGCGTCGACAACGGTTTCGCACTGTTCGTGAAGCCAAGGAGCTCGGCGCCGCGCACATTGGCGGCGCGATCGCGACGCAGCGACAAATCTTCGACGCCGGGCAGCGGCGCTTCTTCGCCCTGCTCGACGCGAAATGCTCCGGCGCCGCCGGTCTTCGTGACCAACTCGGACAAGAGGTACAGCGCCTCGTTCGACAGCATCGGCGACGCGAGCACGAAGGCGCGCTTGCCCGACAGGAGCCGCGCTGCTTCGCTGATCGCGAGCTGCCAGTCGGTTCCGTTGAGTGTGGCGCCATGCCGCACCATCGGGACGTCGACGCGATCCTGCCGATTCATCCACCGATAGTTCAAGCGGCCGTGATCGCACATGAAGTACTTGTTCACGTCGTCGTTCGGACGCGGGCGGAGACGCATCACGACGTTGTCGCGCGTCTCGACGATCATGTTGCAGCCCTGCGAGCAGTTCGGGCAGACGGACGCCGTCCGATCGAGCTCCCACGCGCGCGCCTTGTTGAGCGAATCCTTGGAGAGGAGCGCGCCAACGGGGCAAAGCTCGATCACGTTGCCGGCCCACGGATGCGTCAAGTCCTGTCCCTCGAACTTGCCGATTACCGCGCGGTCGCCGCGCTCGCTGACGTTGAGCACGGGGTCGTGCGCCACGTCGTCCATGAATCGGACGCAGCGCGTGCAGAGAATGCAGCGGTTCGGCGTGTACATCACGTCGCCGCCGAAATCCTCGACCGGATTGAAGCGCTTGGGATCTCGATAACGTCCCTCGGCGCGCCCTTCGCGATACGTGTAGTCCTGCAGCTCACATTCGCCCGCTTGGTCGCAGATCGGACAATCGAGCGGATGATTGATGAGCAGCATCTCGAGCACGCCCTTTCGTGCCTCGAGCGCTTTCTCGGAATGCACGTGCACCACCTGGCCTTCAGCCGCCGCGGTCGCGCACGACGGCGCGAGCTTCGGCGCCTTCTCGACTTCGACGAGGCACATGCGGCACACGCCGGCCACTGGAAGTCCCGGGTGATAGCAGTAATGCGGGACGAGCACGCCCGCATACTTGGCCGCCTCGAGGATCGACGTGCCCGCGGGAACGGTCACCTGCCGTCCCTCGATGGTGAGATTGATCATGTCAGCCATCAGGCCACCGCCGGCACGAGGAAGTGCTTCTTCTTCTTGATCAACGCCTCGAAGTCTCCACGGAATTTCTTGATGCCGGAAACCACCGGCGTCGCGCACGAGTCGCTCAGCACGCAGATCGTCTTGCCCGTCATGTTCTCGGCGATTTCGAGCAGCGTGTCGAGGTCTTCCGGCGTTCCGTCGCCGGCGACGATTCGCTCGAGAATCTTGGTCGTCCACGCCGTGCCTTCGCGGCATTGGGTGCACTGCGCGCAGCTCTCGTGGGCGAAGAACCGCGCGGCGCGCGCGATCTGCTTGACCAGATTCTGCGCGTCGTCGATCACGATCACACCGCCCGAGCCGAGCATCGTTCCCTGCGCGACGAATCCCTCGTAGTCCATGAGGCTCGCTTCGGCCTCGAGGACGGTCTGAATCGGCACCGAGATGCCGCCGGGAATGATCGCCCTGAACCTCCGTCCCGGGAGCGGGCCGCCGCAGAGATCATATAAGAAGTCTTTGAACGGAAAGCCCATCGGCACTTCGTAGTTGCCCGGGCGCTGGATGTTGCCGCAGACCGAATAGAGCTTGGTGCCCGTGCTCTTCGGGTTGTCGGCGCGCATCCACTGCTTGTACCACGCGGCGCCGTTGTTGATGATGTGCGGCACCGCGGCGAGCGTCTCGACGTTGTTGATCGTCGTGGGTGAATTGAAGACGCCGGACACCGCCGGAAACGGCGGCTTGATGCGCGGATTTCCTCGCCGGCCCTCGAGCGAATTCATCAGCGCCGTCTCTTCACCGCAGATGTACGCGCCCGCGCCGCGGTGGACGTAGATGTTGATCGTCTTGCCCGAGCCCATGGCGTTCTTGCCGAGGATGCCGGCGGCGTAGCACTCCTTGAGTGCCGCCTCGACGCGCTGGATCGGCTCGGTGAACTCGCCGCGGATGTAGATGTAGCACGTCTCGGCGCCGATCGCGTAGGAGCCGATCGCGCAGCCCTCGATGAGGGCGTGCGGCGTCCAGCGCATGATCTCGCGATCCTTGAACGTGCCAGGCTCGGATTCGTCGGCGTTGCAGCAGAGATAGTGCGGCTTGCCGTCGCCGGGCTTCATGAACGACCATTTGAGGCCTGTCGGGAATCCGGCGCCGCCGCGACCGCGCAGCCCGGAATCCTTGACGACCGTGACGATCTCGGCCGGGGTCATGCCGAGCGACGTCTTCAGCGCGACGTAGCCGCCGCGCTTCTTCCATCCGTCGAGCGTCGTCGCGTCGCGTTCGCCGAAGTGCGCCGAGAGAACCGTCGTTTCGCGCGCGTGTGGTTTGTGCGGATATCCCATGGCGTTATTCGAGCGTGCCGAGAATGCGAGGAACGTTCTCCGGCGTCACCGATTCGATGAAATCCTCATTGATCATGATCGGCGTCGCGAACCCGCAGGCGCCGAGACATTCCACTTCGATCACGGTGTACTTGCCGTCCGGAGACGTCTGCCCCAACTCGAGACAACCGGTATGGCGGAGCAGCGAGTCGACCACGTCTTCGGCGCCGCATACGTTGCATGGCGACGTCGTGCAAACCTGGATGAAATGCTTTCCGACTGGATGCTGGTGGTACATCGTGTAGAACGTGACGACGCCCTTCACGTACGCCGGCGTGAGCTCGAGCACCTCGGCGACTTCCGCCATGCCCTCGTCGCTCACCCAGCCGCGCTCGTGCTGCACCATCCAGAGTGCGGGAAGCAGGGCCGCCATCTTGGTCGGGTAGCGTGTGAGCACCTCGTCCAGTTCCTTGCGACGTGCACTGCCCGGCGTGAACACGGGCGCGTATTCCGCGTGAGCGTGGCTCGTCATCGGTCGATCTCTCCCATCACGATGTCGATCGACGCGTTGATTGCGATGACGTCGGAGAGCAGATGACCTTCCACCATGCGCGGGATCGCCGAGAGGTTGACGAACGAGGGCGGCCGAATGCGCCAGCGGACCGGCTTTGAGGTGCCGTCCGACACCATGTAGTAGCCCTTCTCACCCTTGGGACTCTCGACGGCGACATAGCACTCGCCGGCGTCGGGACGTGGACCCTCCATCACTTGCTTGAAGTGATGGATCATCGATTCCATGTCGCTCGTCGCCTTGCTCTTGGGCGGGAGAATGACGCGATGGTCGTCCACGTTCACTGGTCCGTCGGGCAGACGCTTGATGGCCTGCTCCAGAATACGCGTCGACTGGCGGAGCTCTTCCATGCGGACGAGGAATCGATCGTACACGTCGCCGTTCGTTCCGACCGGCACGTCGAAGTCGTACGTCTCGTAGTCGAGATACGGAAAGTCCTTGCGCACGTCGTAGGCGACGCCCGACGCGCGCACCATGGGTCCCGACAGACCGTAGTTCACCGCCTCTTCGGGCGACATCACGCCGAGTCCGACCGTGCGTCCCACCCAGATGCCGTTGCGCGTGATGACGCGATCGATCTCGTCGACGACCTTGGGAAATCCGCGCACGAACGCCGAGAGCTTCTCCATGAAGCCGTCGGGGATGTCGGCGCCCATGCCGCCGACGCGCGTGAGCGACGTCGTGAGCCGGGCACCGATCCACATCTCCAGCATCTCGTAGACTTCTTCGCGCTGTTGGAACGCCCACAGGAAGGGCGTGAACGCGCCGATGTCGATGCAGGTCGTGCCGAGCCAGACGAGGTGCGAGATGATGCGCGACAGCTCGCAGGCGATCACGCGCAGCACCTTGCACCGCTCCGTGATCTCGATGCCGAACAACCGCTCGGCGCCCAGCGCGAAGGCGACGTTGTTCCCCGGCGAGTTCAGATAATCCTCACGGTCCGTCCACGGGATGATCTGGTTGTATTGCCGGTACTCGCCGATCTTCTCGAAGCCGCAGTGGAGATATCCGATGTGTGGAATGCAGCGGACGACCGTCTCGCCGTCGAGCTCGAGCACGAGACGCAACACGCCGTGGGTGGCCGGATGCTGCGGACCCATGTTGATGAGCATATGCTCACCGGACAGATCCGGCTCGATGCCCGGCGGCGCCTCCATCGTGAGGACGTTGCCGCCTTCGTCGACCGCGAGAGGCACGCGCTGGGGACGACCCTGTGCATCCAGGCCGGTCGTCGACAGCTCGACTTCAACAGTACGCTTTGTGGTTGCCATGAGTTATTCGCCCGTGCGTTCGCCGGTGGTCAAGCGACGCCGCATGTCAGCCGGCAAATCCTCGAACGCTTCGGCGATCGACAATTCATCTTTTGAGTACCGCGCCTCGGGATTCGCCGCGAGCGCCTGGCGCAACTGCTCCGATCGGCTGAAGCGCCCGCGCAACGGGAAATCCTTCCGCAGCGGGAATCCTTCGCTGTACTGCTCCCACATGAGCAGGCGGCGCAGGTCGGGATGGCCGACGAACCGAATGCCGAACATGTCGTAGCATTCGCGCTCCAGCCAATCCGCGCCTTTATAGATGTCCCACACGCTCGGCACTTCGAGCGCCGCGCCGCGTTCGATCAACGCCTTGACGCGGATGAACCGGCGGAACGGAAGTGAGCGCAGGTGCCACACCACCTCGAGCGGCTGCTCGAGATCGCGAAACTCCACGGCGGTCACGTCGGACAGATAGTCGTAACGTTGCGAGGAGTCGTCGTGTAGCCATTGGATCACGTCGTGCACGCGCGCCGGGTCGATCACGACGGTCGTCTCGCCCCACACGACATCGACCCGCCGAACGGCGGCGCCGAATTGCTGTCGCAGCGCGTCGACGGATTGGTTCGGCGTACCGCCGCGGTGCGCCACGTTCTTGGGTGTCACCGACGCGGGCGCGCTCGCACCGAGCGCGCTTCCCGCGACGACCGGGGCAAAGCTGCCGTCGTCGTTCACAGGCCGGAGCGCGTCTGATGAATGGAATTTCCGAACGGCTCGGACACTTCGTCGATCACCGACGGCGGAATGTAGAGCTGCGTCTCCGGATCCGGCTCCATCTCGTTGCGAAGTGATTTGTCGCCGGAGCGTTCGTTGGCGACTTTCCTCTGCAGCATCAATATCCCGTAGAGCAATCCTTCAGGACGCGGCGGACACCCGGGAACGTAGACGTCGACCGGAATGATGCTGTCGATGCCCTGCACCACGGCGTAATTGTCGAACATGCCGCCGCTCGACGCGCACGCGCCCATCGAGATGCACCACTTGGGCTGCGGCATCTGCTGCCAGATGCGTCGGAGCACAGGCGCGAGCTTGAACGGCACGCGGCCGGCGCAGATCAGCAGGTCGGCCTGTCGCGGCGAGAACGCTTGACGTTCCATACCGAAGCGCGCGAGGTCGTACTTGCTCGCGGCGGTCGCCATGAACTCGATCGCGCAACACGCGGTTCCGAACGGCATGGGCCACAACGAGTTCTTGCGTCCCCAATTGACGAATGCGTCGAGCTTCGTCGTGATCCAGGGCTCGTTGCCGGTCGTCTCGACGAGTCGCGGCTCAGGACGTGGACTCAATCCCATTGGAGCGCTCCCTTCTTCCACACGTAGACGAAGCCGACGAGGAGAATCAACATGAACACGATCATTTCTGAGAGGCCGAAGAACGACAGTTGGCCCGCAGGGCAATTGTTGAGCGCCAAGGGAACCGTACACGACAGTTGTCGGTAGTACGCCCCCCACGGGATCATGAACACGGTTTCGATGTCGAAGATGATGAACAGCACCGCGACCATGTAGAACTTCACCGAGAAGCGCTCATGCGCGTCGCCGAGTGGTGGGATGCCTGACTCGTACGGCGTTTGTTTGACCGGAGTCGGCCGCGGGCGGAGCGTGAGGTGGGACAGCCCCAGCATGATCACCGCGTTCATGATGACAAAGCCGACGAGGAGCAGGACTGGGAAGTACGTGTGAAGCATGAGTCTCCCAACTTCGTGAAAACTTTCACTAAGTCCAGCCGCGGAAAGTTATCCATGGCGGTTGGGTGGGTCAACGGAGATACAACAGGGTTGAGGGTTGAGAGTCGAGGGTTGAGGGGAGGTGTACGCGCACGTGGTGCGCGCTTCTTTGGGGGTTTGGTTAGATGCCTGGTTGGGTGCTTGGCGTTCTCGGCTCATCCGCATAGCTTCACGCGCACTCAACCCTCGCCCTCGACACTCAACCCCGCCCCAATGATAATGGCCGATCGCTGGATCACCCGCATGGCTCGCGAACATGGAATGATCGAACCATTCGAGGATCGGCAGGTTCGCAAAGGCGTCATCTCGTACGGCGTCAGCTCGTACGGCTACGACATGCGCGTCGCCGGCGAATTCCGGATCTTCACCAACGTGCTCAACTCGATCGTCGATCCCAAGGCGTTCGACCCGAAGTCGTTCGTCGAGTACGACGGCGACGTCTGCATCGTGCCGCCCAACTCGTTCGCGCTGGCACGCTCGGTCGAGTACTTCCGCATCCCGCGAAACATCCTGGTGGTGACCGTGGGGAAATCGACGTACGCGCGGTGCGGCATCATCACCAACGTCACGCCGCTCGAGCCGGAGTGGGAAGGCTTCGTGACGCTCGAGATCTCGAACACAACGCCGCTGCCCGCCAAGATCTACGCGAACGAAGGCATCGCGCAGGTGCTGTTTTTCCGCGGCGAGGAAGAGCCCGAGATCTCGTACAAGGACAAAGGCGGCAAGTACCAGAGCCAGGTTGGCGTCACGTTGCCAAAGCTCTAGCCCGCCGCCGCCGGCGTCTCAGCCGGTGCCGCCGGCCGACTTCTCTTCGCGCGCCATGAGCGTCGCGGTCATGTAGTCGTGGTTCATGCGCGCGATCGCGTCGATGCTGATCTCCTTGGGGCACGCGTCCTGGCATTCGCCGTACAGCGTGCAGTGCCCGAACCCTTCGGCGTCCATCTGGGCGACCATCCGCGCCGCGCGTCGCTTGCGCTCGGGCTGACCCTGCGGCAGCAAGCCGAGGTGTGAGATCTTGGCCGCAGTGAAGAGCGACGCCGAGCCGTTCGGACACGCGGCGACGCACGCGCCGCAACCGATGCAAGCCGCCGCGTCCATGGCGTCGTCGGCTGCCTGCTTGGAAATGGGCAAGTCGTTCGCATCCTGCGCGCTTCCGGTCCGCGCGCTGATGAACCCGCCGGCCGCAATGATTCGATCGAGCGCTCCGCGGTTGACGACGAGATCCTTGATCACGGGAAACGCACGCGACCGCCACGGCTCGATGTAGACCTCGGCGCCGTCGGAAAAGCTTCGCATGTGAAGCTGGCACGTCGCGGTTCCCTGCATCGGTCCGTGCGCGATTCCGTTGATCATCATGCCACACGAGCCGCAGATCCCCTCGCGGCAATCGTGATCGAACGCGATCGGCGGCTTGCCGCTCTCGACTAATCCTTCGTTGACCACGTCGAGCATCTCGAGGAACGACATGTCGGGGCTGACGTCGCGCGCCTCGTATCGCTCCATCTTGCCGGGCGACTCCGGTCCCGGTTGACGCCAGACGTGAAGAGTGAGGTTCATTTATAGCTCCGCTGCGACAGCGCCACGTTCTCGAACACCAGCGGCTCCTTGTTGAGGACCGGCGCTCGTCCTTCGCCTGCGAACTCCCAGGCGGCGACGTAGGCAAACCGGTCGTCGTCTCGCTTGGCTTCGCCGTCCGGCGTCTGGTGCTCGATTCGGAAATGGCCGCCGCACGACTCCTCGCGATGCAGCGCGTCGATGCACATCAACTCGGCGAGCTCGAGGAAGTCGGCAACGCGTCCGGCGTGCTCGAGCGACTGGTTGAGCTCCTGACCGCTGCCGAGCACGCGGACGTCGCGCCAGAACTCGGCGCGCAATGTTGGAATGAGCTCCAACGCCTTTGTGAGTCCCGTGGCGTCGCGTGCCATTCCGCAGTACTCCCACATGATCTTGCCGAGCTCTCGATGGATCGACGCGACGGTGCGGTTCCCCTTTACCGACAGCAGGCGCTCGGTGCGTTCGCGTACGGAGGTTTCCGTCGCTCGCACCTCGGCGTTGTCGGCGGCGATCGGCTCGAGCTTGTTCGATCCGAGGTAGTCGCCAATGGTGAGCGGCACGACGAAGTATCCGTCTCCGAGACCCTGCATGAGCGCGCTCGCACCAAGCCGGTTGGCGCCGTGATCCGAGAAGTTCGCTTCGCCGATCACGTGCAGCCCAGGAATCGTGCTCATGAGATTGTAGTCGACCCAGAGCCCGCCCATCGTGTAGTGGACCGCCGGGTAGATGCGCATCGGAACTTCGTACGGATTCTCGTCGGTGATGCGCTGGTACATCTCGAAGAGGTTGCCGTATCGCTCGGCGATCGCCGCCTTGCCGAGTCGTCGGATGGCGTCCGCAAAGTCGAGATAGACGCCGCGGCCGCCGGGTCCGACGCCACGGCCTTCGTCGCACACTTCCTTCGCGGCGCGTGACGCGATATCGCGCGGGGACAAGTTGCCGAAGCTCGGATACTTGCGCTCGAGATAGTAGTCGCGGTCCTGCTCGGGTATGTCGCCCGGTCGCTTCGCGCAATCCTCTTTTCGCTTCGGTACCCACACGCGACCGTCGTTGCGGAGCGACTCGCTCATGAGCGTCAGCTTTGACTGGTGCTCTCCGCTAACGGGAATGCAGGTGGGATGAATCTGGGTGAAGCACGGGTTGGCGAACGCCGCGCCGCGCTTGTAGGCGCGCCAGATCGCTGTCGCGTTCGAGCCCTTCGCGTTCGTGGATAGATAGAAGACGTTTCCGTATCCGCCGCTGCCGAGGATCACCGCGTCAGCGAGATGCGATTCGATTGCGCCGGTCACCATGTCGCGCGTGACGATGCCGCGCGCTCGCCCATTGACCACGATGAGATCCAGCATCTCGGTGCGCGGGAACATCGTGACGCCGCCGCGCGAGATCTCTTTCTCCAGCGCCTGATAGGCACCGAGCAGCAGCTGCTGTCCCGTTTGCCCTCGGGCGTAAAACGTTCGGGACACCTGCGCGCCACCGAACGAGCGATTCGCCAGCAGTCCGCCGTACTCGCGCGCGAACGGAACGCCCTGCGCCACGCACTGATCGATGATGTTGACGCTGATCTCCGCGAGGCGGTAGACATTGCCCTCGCGCGCGCGGAAATCGCCGCCCTTGATCGTGTCGTAGAACAGCCGATAGATGCTGTCGCCGTCGTTCTGATAATTCTTGGCGGCGTTTATCCCGCCCTGCGCGGCGATGCTGTGCGCGCGCCGCGGTGAGTCTTGAAAGCAGAAGCACTTGACGTTGTATCCGAGCTCGCTCAGCGTGGCCGCCGCGGCGCCGCCGGCGAGTCCCGATCCAACGACGATGACGGTGTATTTCCGCTTGTTCGCGGGGTTCACCAGCTTCATCTCGAAGCGGTGCTTGTCCCACTTCTTCTCGAGCGGTCCGGAGGGAACCTTCGACTTCAGTTCCATGGCTTAACGGATGATGCCGGCGATGACGCCGAGCGGAACGATCGTGAACCCGAGCCACACCAGAATGGCGACGCCAAGGGCAATGCGCCTGTGCAGTGGATGGGCCGTAGACTTCGCGTAGCCAAGTGAGCGCACCGAGCTCCACGCGCCGTGATAGAGATGCAGCCCCAACGCGATCATCGCGACGACGTAGAACGCGGCGACCCACCAGATGCGGAAACTCGCAATGATGTTTCCGTAGACGTCGCGATGCCCCTGATTGTCGGTCATCCCGCGCCAGCCGCCGGGATCGATCGTCTCCGTCGTGAAATGGAGAAGATGAACGACAATGAACACCAACAATAGCACGCCGCCCCACTTCATCGTACGCGATGCGATCGTCGCGACCTGAGGCTCCTTGTGCTCGTACCCGATGGGGCGCGCCGCCCGCGATCGCATCGTGAGCTGGTAGGCCATCAGCACGTGCAACACCACCGCGACGATCAGCACGATACGGAGCAGCCAGGTCAGCTCGGCAAGCGGCCCGTGGAGCAGCGCGCCGTAGCTGTTGATCTTGTCCTGGCTGACGAACGCCTGGAGATTGCCCGCCATGTGCAGAATCACGAAGCCGATCCCGATCAGCCCCGTGACCGCCATGATGATCTTCTTGCCAATCGTCGAACGATAGAACGCGACGAGGAACATTGCGCTCCGCGGACTAGAGCTTCACGGCGCGCATTGGCTCGCGAACGGCTTCGGCGCTCTTCATCAACGCGGCGCGCTCGTCAGCCGTGAGCTCGACCTCGATGATCTTCTCGAGTCCGTTGCGCCCGAGCTTGCACGGAACGCCGAGGAACAGGCCCTTCATTCCGTACTCGCCATCCAACCAGGCGGCGCACGGGAGAATGCGGCGTTGGTTGAACACGATCGCCTCGGCCATTTGCACCGCGCCCGCCGACGGAGCGTAGTACGCCGAGCCGGTCTTGAGATGCTTGACGATCTCCGCGCCGCCGTTGCGCGTGCGATCGACGATGGCGTCGAGCTTGCCGCGGTCCATCAACTGCGTGACCGGAATGCCGCTGACGCTGGTGTACGAGATGAGCGGAACCATCGTGTCGCCGTGGCCGCCGAGCACCATGGCTTGAATGTCGCGCACCGACACGTCGAGCGCCTCCGCGAGAAAGCCGCGATAGCGCGCCGTGTCGAGCACGCCGGCCATGCCGATCACGCGCTCGCGTGGAAATCCCGTGACTTCCTTGGCGACGTAGCACATCACGTCGAGCGGGTTCGACACGACGATGACGATCGCCTTGGGCGAGGTCTTCTTCACCTGCTCCGACACCTGCTTCACGATGCCGGCGTTGGTGTTGAGCAGATCGTCACGCGACATACCGGGCTTACGCGCGATGCCGGCGGTGATGATCACGATGTCGGAATCGGCCGTCTCGTCGTAGCTGTTCGTGCCGATGATGCGCGAATCGAACCCTTCGATTGGCGCCGACTGCCACTGGTCGAGTCCCTTCCCTTGTGGAATTCCCTCGACCACGTCCACGACAACGACTGTGCCCGCCAATTCCTTCTCGGCGACGCGCTGCGCGGTCGTCGCGCCAACATTCCCCGCGCCGACGACCGTAATTTTATTGACCATGAGTAGTTCGCTGTGGGGTGAGTACGAAGCGAAACCTAGTGGAGACGGTTCCGTCGTTCCACCGCTCTCACCCGCCGACTTGCGACAGCGCGCGCAATCCGCCCACGCGCATCTGCAGCAGCTCGTGCTCTTTCGGCTTGTCAGCCAATGCCTGGCGGAACAGCGGCTCGAGCCGCTCCCCGGCGCGCAGTGGTGTACGAAGATCCACTTCGTGGTCTCCGAACAAGCACGTGCGGAGACGTCCATTCGCCGTGAGCCGCACGCGGTTGCACGATGCGCAATAGGTGTGGGTCATGGGCGTGATCAGGCCGATCGTTCCGGCGGCTCCAGCCCACTGATGATACGCCGCCGGACCGTTGCCGCGCGGCGGGCCCGCGCTCGGCGTGAGCGGCGCAATCGCGGCGAGGCGCGTGAGAATCTCGTCGCTCGGCACGACGTGTTCCCACGTGAGCGCGCGCAGATCGCCCACCGGCATCAGCTCGATGAACCGCACGTGCCACGGATGTGCGAGCGTGAGTCGCGCGAGATCTTCGATCTCGTCGTCGTTGATCCCTCTCATCACGACCATGTTGATCTTGATCGGACCGAGTCCCGCATCTTGCGCCGCCTGAGCGGCGCGGATGGGGTCGAAGCCGAGATCCCGTCGCGCGATGTGCGAGATGCGCTCCGGCCGAAGACTGTCCACGCTCATGTT
>DASVYG010000370.1:0-44039 GCA_036392315.1 Gemmatimonadaceae bacterium | reverse complement strand
AGGCGGCCACCCGGGTTGTAGTTCCCGAACAACACGTCGGCGATCGCGGTCCCGGCGGCCTGACCGGGATACCACGCCTCGATAATCGCGGGGACATGATCTTGCGCCCAGTTCACCGCAAGCGCGCTTCCATTGAGTAGCACGAGGACGGTTGGTTTGCCGAGCGACGCGATCCGCTCGAGCAACGCCTCCTGCGGCTGCGGGAGATCCAAGCTCGTTCGGTCGCCGCCACGGAATCCGTCGATTTGTACTGGCATCTCCTCGCCCTCGAGACGCGCCGTCAATCCCAGCACCATCACGACCGCGTCGGCCTGCCGCGCGACATTGATCGCGTCGGCTTCGAGCGTCTCGTGCGGCGGCGACCAGAGGAATTGGAGCTGCGCCTCGCCATACGTCTCCTGCGCGTCCACACGAAGTCGGTAGCTCCGCCCGCCCTCCAAGGGCAGCGGCTCGCTCTGCGCGAGGCGTGGATCGGGGAACTCTCCGTCGTGCGTCGGATAGACCGATCGGATGACGAGACTGTCGTCGAGATATAGTTGGAACTTCACCGTCCCGACGAGGCCAAGCCGATACGTGCCCGACTGCGGCGGACGGAAGGTTCCGGTCCAGCGCACACCGAAGTCGTCGACGTTCATGTCGGAGCGCGGTGCGCCTTCGTGCCAGTTGGAGTCGAGCGTGGTGTCGACGGCGCTGAACAGTGGCGTCCCCGTCATGGTGTTGCTGCTGAAGTAATCGACGTCGAGACCGCGCTTACCGTCCTTGGTCGAGAGCGCGGTGGGCGGCACGACGTCGAGCACCGGAAACCCGTCGGCCAGATCGGCCCCGCGCGCATAGAGCACTCGCGTCCCCTTCGACACGGCCTCCCGAATGCCGCGCAGTGGCGTGATCGGGTCAGCCGGAAGGCCGTTGTAGTTCCCTAATAACATTCGCCACTGATCGGCGTTCGGACCGATGACCGCGATCGTCCCGAGGTTTTTCTGGAGCGGGAGTGCCCCGCGCTGGTTCTTGAGCAGCACCATCGACTCGCGCGCCGTGCGAAGGGCGAGCTCGCGATTGGCCGGTTGATCCAGGACGGAGATCGGGATGTGTGCCCACGGCACATGCTCCGGCGCGTCGAACATGCCGAGCTTGAATCGCGCCAGAAACAGCCGCGTCACCGACGTGTCGATCTGCGCCTCAGTGATCAGCCCTTGCTTCACTGCGTCCACAAGGTTCGGGTACACTCGGCCGCAGTCGAGATCGGTGCCTGTCTTCACGCCGAGCGCTGCGGCTTCGGCGGCGGTCTGGACGACCTTGTGTCGCAGATACATGTCGTCGATGGCGCCGCAGTCCGACACGACGTAGCCCGGGAACTGCCATTCGCCGCGCAAGATGTTCTTGAGCAACATGTCGCTGCCGCACGCCGGCTTGCCGTCGATTCGGTTGTATGCGCACATGAGCGAGTACGCTTTCCCCTCGCGAATGCCGGCCTCGAAATGCGGCAGATAGCTCTCGCGGAGGTCGCGCTCGCTCACGACGGCGTCGAACGAGTGCCGCTCGGGCTCCGGGCCGCTGTGGACCGCGAAGTGCTTCACCGTGGCGATCGTCTTGAAGTACTTCGGGTCGTCTCCCTGGAGGCCTCGGATGAATTGCACCGCCAGTCGGCCGGTGAGAAAAGGATCTTCACCGTAGGTCTCCTGCCCGCGGCCCCATCGTGGATCGCGGAACAGGTTGATGTTCGGCGACCAGAAGGTGAGACCCTGGTATCGTTGGCGCGTACCCGTCCTCAGGTATTCGTGATGCTTGGCGCGGGCCTCGTCGGAGATCACCGTCGCCATTCGGAAGATTGCGCTGTCGTCCCACGTCGCCGCCAAGCCGATGGCTTGGGGAAACACCGTCGCGAGTCCGGACCGCGCCACGCCGTGCAGCGCCTCGTTCCACCAGTTGTACTCCGGAACGCCCAGGCGCGGAATGGCGGGCGCCACGTCCTTCATCTGAAGGACCTTTTCTTCGAGCGTCATCCGCCCAACGAGATCCTTCGCCCGAACCTCGAACGGCAGCGCCTCGTTCCGGTAGTCGGGAGTCACCGCCTGCGAGCCGGCGCTGGTGGCAGCGACCGTCAACGCGGCCGCGAATGTGAGTTTCGTGAGAACGCGCATGGTTTGTCGGGAAACGGTGGGAGTTGGACGACGACAATCGATACACGGTGCATCCATCGCTACGGTGTCGCCGAGTATGCGTACATGCCGAAGAACGTGCCGACGAATCCACCCGCCTTCTTCGTGCTCAGGATCGTCCCGTCGGCGTCGCGCGTCAGCGGGATCCACTCGTCCTGGCGCGTCGCGTAGTAGAAGTCGTAACGCCCGCCGCGAGCATCGATCCTGAGATACACGGGCGCGTCCGCGGCCAAACGGAGCGGCACGCTTGCCAACACGTTCCCGGTATCCGGCGTCGCACGACCGTTGTGCATCTCGACTCGAACGACGCTCTCGCCATCTTGGCGAGCGACTCCGAGAAAATAGTAGTGATCTTCGTTCTGGAACGCGATCATTCCCGCTTTGTCGCCGGGCACACTCGGTGAGAACGTCATCGACGTCGACGCGGATGCATTGATGTGCTGCTGGCGCCGACCAATGAACGACGGCTGCGCGCGTCGACCGATGTCGGCGTGACGCGCGTGAATCGTGAGCCAGCCGGGTTTCGAGTCCAGGTCGTACCAACGTTCGTGCGGCGTGCGCATGAGCGTCCAGTACGGCGCGAGTGTTGGTCCGTTGAAGTCTTCTCGCACGGTGAAGTTTCCGCTCATTGGGACGCGACTCGCCAGCTCGTGCGGCAGCGCCGGCGCCGTGACTAGGTACGGGACTGTTTCCTTGCCAGTCAGAATGATCGGCCAGCCGTCCACCCAATGCACGGGCAGCATGAACGTCTCGCGGCCGATGTTGTACGTGTCGTCCTCGTACGGGCGTGTGCCGAGGAAGATGGCCCACCACTCGCCGTTCGGCGTCTCGACGAAATCAGCATGTCCCGTCGATGTTATCGGAGACGGCCGCGTCGGATCGAGGTGTCGCTGGGTGAGAATCGGATTGCCGGTGAACGGGACGTACGGTCCCGTGGCCGAGTCGCTGCGGAACACGACCTCGGAGTGTTGATCCGCCGTGCCACCCTCGGCGCAGATCAAATAGTATTTGCCGCCGTGCTTGAAGATGTGCGGCGCTTCGATCCAGATGGGCTTCTTCGCCAAATCGACGCCGCCGTTCACGATCACCGAGCGCGGGCCGACCATCGTATTCGTTGCGCGGTCGAACTCCTGCATCCAGATCGCGCGGTGCCCGTTGTACAGCGGCGGCCCGATCGGCGGCCCGTTGTTGACGACGTACGCCTTGCCGTTGTCGTCGAAAAAGAATGACGGGTCGATGCCGTCGACCGCCGGCAGCCAGATCGGGTCGGACCAAGGACCGGCGGGATCCTTGGCCGTCACAAAGAAATTGCCGCCGCGGTCGACGAGCGTGGTGATCATGTAGTACGTGCCCTGGTACTCACGAATCACCGGCGCGAAGATACCGCGCGAGATGCCCGCACTGTCGACGTTGAGCTGCGACGGACGGTCGAGCACGTGCCCGATCTGCGTCCAGTGCACCAGATCCTTGCTGCGAAAGATCGGTACGCCCGGAAAGTACACGAAGCTCGAGTTGACGAGATAGTAGTTGTCACCGACCCGCGTGACGCTCGGATCGGGATAGAATCCGGCCAGGATCGGATTGAGGTACTGCGACGCCGTCGGCGTGAGCGTTTTATAAATGGAGTCGCGGCCTTCGTACGTGAACCAGTCGAACCGAGCCACCGGTGCTAGAGCCTGACCGGCCTGTGTGATCTTCTTGGCCGCTGAGTCGCGATGATAGCTCTCGGGTGGGCCAAGGTACGTTGGACCGACGGTGCGCGCCTCGATGACGATCTTCTGAAGGACGACGCCCGGATCGACCATCCAGAATTTCAGTGTGTGTTGGCCCGGATGCGCGATCGTGTGTTGCGAAGTCGACTGGATGATGTTGTCGGCGACGTTCTTCTCCCAAACTCGCGTCGACGTGTCGGACTGAACGTTGATGATCTGCGGCGCTTGGTCGTCGAAGGAGATCGCGTATCGTAGACCATCCTTCGACCCCGAGAAGTTGAGCGTCGGCGACAGGTCGACGTCGACTTTGACCGCGCCGCTGTCGAGCAGGAACGCGTCATACTCGAGCCGCGCTGAGCTTCCACCCGGAGTTTGGCTCGGCGCGGTCACAGGCATCGGTGTCATGGCCGAACCCGTGCGTCCGAGATCGGGCACGCGGAGCCAGGTGATGGGACGCGAGCTCACCGCTCGCGTGTAGTGCTCTGCTCCCATCGACACGTAGCCGTCGCCCTCGACGAAGCCGACAATGGACTCTCGATTCGGCGCCGCAGGGTTTTTGACGACAGCTCGCACGACAAAATGACTACCCGTCGATGAGGTGATCGTGATGGGCACGTTGTGCTGCCCAGTCGGAGCACGACTCCAGTCGACAGCGACCGACACGCGCTGCTCTTTGTCAATACGGCCGCGTGCTGGTGACACCGTCAACCAGGGTTCGCCGACTTGGACGCTATAGTCGAAGCCCGTTTGGCCGCGGTCGTAGATGTCGAGATGATACGTCTGTCGATTGTATGGATCGAACGCGGGCAGCATGGGTTCGCGCGGCGCCATTCCAGCCATTCCCGGCGGAGGGAATGGGCCGCCGCGTCCGACGCCGCGAAGGAATGGCGCGCGGTTCTGCTCGACGATGGCGACGCCCATGTCGGCCGCGGCTGGGAGCTGGATGACGTCGACGCGTGGCATCACGTTCCGAGGCGGCTCCTGCCAGTACGTGTAGCCGATGTGCGTCTGATCCATCATGTGGTTCCACTTTCCGCCGGCGAGCTCCGTGTTGTAGTACCGCGAGATCTCGGCGTCGCGCTCGAACAACGCGCGCGCGCGATCGGCAAGATCGTTCGTCATGGCTCGACCTTGCGACGCGTACATGCGGTTCTTAGCCACGGTAACGTACAGGTCGTTGAGATTCGACGCGGCTTCGATCGGGTGGAGCACGAGCTCATAGAACGCGTCGCGACTGCTCGCGGGCAGCGCGCTCGAGAGATGCTTGGCGCGATCGAGCAGCGAGTCGTAGGCGGCGACGATACGCTCGGCTTCGCGGTAGTTGGTCAGGCTGTATGTCGCCGTGTCGAGCAGCTCGGGCTTGCGCCGGCCGGCGAATTTGAGCGTCGTGGTGATGACATCCGCGATCTCCGCGGCATGGTCGGGTCCAAATTGCTGCCCCGCCCAGAGACGAGTGTACTCGGGGAGTTTCTCGGCGGGCCACCGATCGGGATTCCATGCGAAGTCGAGGAAGAACGAAATCGGAAATTCCATCGGCTTGAGATCGCCGACGTTCACGATCCAGATTCGCTTCGCGCCGGATCGGTAGGAGAGGTTCATCTGCTCCCAAACGCGTGCGATGGGATTCGTGTTGATCCACTTGTAGTTGCGCGGCCCGCCGACGTAGTCGAAGTGATAGTACACGCCGTAGCCGCCGGCGCGGAGCGTGTCGCCGTGGGCCGGCAGACGGCGAATGTTGCCCCAGTTGTCGTCGGCGAAGAGCAGCGTGACGTCATCCGGCACGCGCATGCCTTGGTCGTAATAGTCCTGCACTTCCTTGTACAGCGCCCAGAGCTGCGGCGTGGCGGCGGCGTTTTTCCCCGTGATTTGCGCGATGATGGAACGCTGATCGCGCACGATCCGCTCGAGGAGCGCGATGTTGCTGCCCGCCGTCATCGGCATGTCGCCGTCGCCGCGCATGCCGATCGTGACGATGCTCTCGTGCGAGCCCATGTTGCGAATGCCTTGAGCCCAGAACGCGCGGAGCGTGGAGTCGTTGTGCTCGTAGTTCCATTCGCCGTGGCCGTAGCGCTTCCATTCCTGCTGCGCGCGAAGCATCGGTTCGTGGTGCGACGTCCCCATGACGATGCCGTATTCGTCGGCGAGCGCGGGGTCGAGCTTATCGTCGTCGTTGAACGCGTTGCCCCACATGGCGGGCCACAGATAATTGCCTTTGAGCCTGAGAATCAGCTCGAAGACTTTCTCATAGAACTGGTGGTTGATCCCGCCGAATTTTTCTCTCGCCCATCCCGTGAGCGCCGGCGCCTCATCGTTGAGGAAGATGCCGCGATACTTGACCGCCGGCTCACCGTCGGTGTGCCGACCCGGGAGCACGAAGAGATTCTGGCGATGTGGCACCGGAGCGTCGGCCCACCAGTACCACGGCGATACGCCGATCTGCGCCGACAGATCGTACAGACCGTAGATCGTTCCGCGTTTGTCGCTGCCCGCGATCACCAGCGCCCGGTCGACGCCGGGGAACGGTTTGTCGAGGATTTGCGTGACGAACTTTTCCCAACGTCCGGTGAGTTCGCGCACGTCGAGCTTCTTGTCTCGCACCAACCGGTCGATCACGGCGCTCTTCCCCACCGTGCCCACGACAACGAGCTCGCGCGCGCGGGGGATCGAGTCTTTCGAGAGAGTCGGCTCGTCCCCGGTGACACGCCCGAGGTCGAGCCGTAGATCATTGGCGGCTCGAATGACACCGGCGTAGTCGCCGGCGCCCACGACCAGGGGAGCCGGTTTCCCCCCGACCGCGAGGCCGAACCGTCCCGCTCCGTCCACCGCGGCGACGTATGCGCCCTGGGCAGCGAGCGAAACTGGAGCGAGCGATAGGAGTGCGATTGATAGGGTGACCAGATCTCTTTTTTTGGAGCAAAGCGACATCGCAACCCTTTGTCAAAAGGCCACTTGAAACGACGATCGGTGATCTATCTCGACTGACTTATTCGGTCCGACCTGACCGCGTCCGGATCGGTCGACGACAACGGGTGCTGCGATACGAAGATCACGCCCGCACCGTGGTCCAATCCCCACCGTCCGGTCGCGGCGATTCCGTCGAAGTATCTAATGAAAGAGATCGTGTTCGCGGCAATGTCGCGGAGAGTCGACGTCCCGCCCAGGAACGTGTTGTCCAGATACACGCGAACCTGGCTCGGCGCCGAAAAACTGTCGGTGCCGCGCGTCTGCAACCAATTGGCACGCAGCGCCTCAACCGCGTCGTACGCGGTCAGGAAATGATTCTCGATGAGCTGCTGCTGGGTGATGATACTGCGATTCGTTTTCTGGCCGTCCGGCACGCCATGATGCAAGGCGCACGAGGCCGTGAGCGCGAGCAAAAGGACGGGAACCAGGTTGCGAAATGCGGTACGCACGGGAACACCACCGCTGATAGTCTGAGCGCAGATCCTTGTGAATATCATGCGGGCAGTCGCCACGAATCGCAAGAACGACGCTCGCCGGACGCCTTCGCTTTACGACCTACGACCGGATCGAGTCGCGGCGAACCGCGACACGCCGCTCGCTCTCCTCACGCTCACGATCATCGGCCGCGGCCCGCTCATCGACGGGCTCCCTCTGCATCTCGTGCTCGACGAGACGGAGCGGCGGTCGCGCCTCGGAGGTGGACGGCAGCCGCAGGCGAAACGTGCTTCCGTGCCCCACCTTCGACTTGACGCTCAGCTCGCCGTTGAGGAGTTCGGCCAGGCGACGCGAGATCGGCAATCCCAAGCCGGTGCCATCCTGCAGCTGCGTCTTTCCCAGCTGGACGAACTCGTGGAAGATACGCTCCTGATCTTCGCCTGATATCCCCTCGCCTTGATCGACGACCTCGACCTGCACGCCGCCATCTTCCGTCCTCGAGCACAGCACGCTGATCGGGCGGCCTCGTCCGAATTTGATCGCGTTCGACAGCAGGTTGAGTAGGATCTGTCGCACGCGCCGCGGATCCGACACGACTCTGATTGGCGCATCACCCTCGACGTCGAGCGAGAGCGACGAGCCATGCTCGTCGGCCAGCGGACGAACGGTGACGAACAGGTCGTCGATCAGCCCCGGGAATTCGACCGGTTGCAGACGAAGGTCGATCTTGCCGGCCTCGATCTTCGATAGGTCGAGCACGTCGTTCACGAGCTCGAGCAGGTGACGCGCCGCCTTCTGCGTTCGCTCGATCCCTTCCGCCTGCTTCTCGTTCAGCGGACCATATATGCGCTCTAATAACAGGGTACTGTAGCCCAGCACCGCGTTGATCGGCGTGCGCAGCTCGTGGCTCATCGACGCGTAGAATCGGCTGCGAGCCGTCATGGCGCGCTCGAGGTCCATCTGCCGCCGGTTCAGCTCCTCGTTCAACGCCTTGAGCTCGCGCGCCGAATCGGCGAGTGATTCCGCCTGCTCCCTGAGGGCTGTCTCATGGCGCACGCGCTCGGAGATGTCTCGCACGATCAGCGTGTACGTGCGCCCCGCCTGCGTATCGAGACACGACACCGATGCCTCGATCGGGAAGGTGGCCCCGTTCGCGCGCCGCGCGGTGAACGAGTGCGGTTGCACGCCTCCGGACGGCTCTCCGGCGGCGCTCCGTTGCTGTTCAGCCGCCGAGCAGAGTGTCGACATCGTGTCGGTGCCGACGCCGTCGGGGAAGAAACGAGCGATCGAGCTTTCGATAGCGTCCGCCATCGTCGTGCCGAACATGCGCTCGGCCGCGCCGTTGATCAGCGAGATTCGTCCGTCCGAGTCGAATACCACGATCGCGTCCATCGCCGAGCCGACGATCTCGCGGAAGCGTTCCTCGGACTGCAGCAACTCGCGCATGTGGCGCAGCTCGAGCTCTTGCCGTTCGATGCCGCGGATCCGCTGCTCTTGTTCGGCGATTCGGCGCCGCTGGACGTCGAGATCGACGAACACTTGGACCTTCGATCGAAGGATTTCCGGCTGGAACGGCTTGGACATGTAGTCGACCGCGCCCACCGAGTATCCCTTGAAGACGTAGTCTTCATCCTTGCTGATCGCGGTGAGAAAGATGATCGGCACGTGTTTCGTGCGTTCGCGCGCCTTGATCAGTCGAGCCGTCTCGAACCCATTGAGCCCCGGCATTTGGACGTCGAGCAGAATCGCGGCGAACTCGCGCTCGAGCAGGCAACGCAAGGCGTCCTCGCCCGACTGGGCACGCACGAGGCGCTGGCCCAACGGCTCGAGGATCGCCTCGAGCGCCAAGAGATTCTCGGCGCGGTCATCGACGAGAAGGATGTCGACCTGGCCGTCGCCGCTCGTCACCGAGTCTCCGAATGGCGGTGACTCGCGGCGGGAAGCGACACGAGCGTCGCGGCGATCTCGCTGATCGACAACGAGCGCGCCTTGGGCACCGCCTGTAACGCGGCCGCTGGCATCGTCGGACTTTCCGCTGTGGCGGGCGATTGAACCATGGCCAAGCCACCACGATCGTAGATGCGTTTGAGGCCTCGGGCGCCGTCGGCGTTGGCGCCCGTGAGCACCACGCCCACCGAATGCTCGCCGTAGCTATCCGCGGCCGACACGAACGTCACGTCGATCGACGGACGACTGTACCGCACGGGCTCGTCGGTCGAGAGGGCGAAGTGTCCGTCTTCGATGAGGAGATGATAATCGGCCGGCGCGATGTACACGTTACCGGCGTCGATCGGCGCTTTGTCCTCCGTCTCACAGACGCACAGCTGCGACGAGTCCTGCAGCAGGGACGGCAGCAGCTGACCCGAGCGTTTGTGGCGGTGCTGCACAATGACAATGGGTATCCCAAGGCTCGCCGGCAACGAGCTCACCAGCTCGCGAAGCGCGGCCAGACCGCCCCACGATGTTCCCACGACGATGATCTCGTATGCCACGACTACCTGACTTTCCGATACAGCCGTTCCCGCGGATGCAGGCTCTCGTAGCAAGGCTCGTACTGCGAGAACCGCAGAGACTCCTTGCTGCCGAGGGCGAGAATCCCGAGCATGACCAAGCTGTCGTAAAAGAGGGTGTGCACGCGGTTCTGGAGATCGCGATCGAAATAGATGAGAACGTTTCGGCAGAAGATGACCGTGAACTCGCTGAACGAGCGGTCGGTCACGAGGTTGTGCTGCGAGAACACGGTGTTGCGGGTAAGCGACGGACTGAACAGCGCGCCGTCGTACTTGGCCGTGTAGTACTCCGAAAACGAGCGCGTTCCACCCGCTCGGATGTAGTTCTCGGTGTACTCCTGCATGCGGTTGAGTGGAAAGATCCCCGCCCGGGCCTGCTGCAACACCACGTCGTTGATGTCCGTCGCATAGATGCGCGTGCGCTCGAGCAGTCCTTCCTCTTCGAGCACGATCGCAGTCGAGTACACCTCCTCGCCCGTCGAACAGCCGGCGTGCCAAATCCGAATGAACGGATAGGTGCGAAGCAGCGGCACCACGTCTTCGCGGAAGACGCGGTAGAAGCCCGGGTCGCGGAACATGGCCGTGACGCTGACGGACAGATCGAGCAGCAACCGCTCCATGGCCGCCTGGTCGTGCAGCACACGAGCCTGCAGGCCCGATATGGATGTCAGGCCCTCGGCTTCGGTCCGCTTCCACAGACGCCGCCGAATCGATGCGTACGCGTACGATCGAAAGTCGAAGCCATAATGACGAAACACTGCCTCCAACAACAATTCGATCTCGAGGCGCTCGAGCTCGGCGTTGTATGAGATTGGCGGACCATCGAGCGACTCCTCGGGCCTCAGCGGTACAGCCATACCCGCATCAGGCTCAGCAGCTGCTCCGTATCCACCGGCTTGGTGATGTAATCCGACGCTCCCGCTTCGATACACTTCTCGCGATCTCCCTTCATCGCTTTGGCCGTCAGGGCGATGATCGGCAAGTTTTTGAACTCAGCGTGCTCCCGGATGTTTCGCGTCGTGTCGTAGCCGTCCATGCCCGGCATCATGACGTCCATTAGAACGAGGTCGATCCCCGGCGTGGACTCGAGCTTGGCGATCGCGTCGCGGCCGTTCTCCGCAAACGAGACGTTCATACCGTGTTCCTCGAGCACGCTCGTCAGTGAGAAGATATTCCGCACGTCGTCGTCGACGACGAGGATGTGCTTGCCGGCGAAGACCGCGTCGGTGGTGTGCAGCCGCTCCAGCATGCGGCGCTTTTGTTCCGGAAGCCGTGCCTCCACTCGGTGCAGGAAGAGGGCCGTCTCGTCGAGCAGTCGCTCCGGCGACTTCACGTCCTTGACGATGATCGTCTCGGCGAATTTGCGGAGCCGCGTCTCCTCGGCTTGGCTCAACTCCTTTCCCGTGTAGATGATGATCGGCAGCTCGGCCATGGCCGGGTTGGACTTCACCGTTTCCAGCAGCTGGAATCCGTTGCCGCCGCCGTCGAGCCCCAAGTCGAGCACCATGCAATCAAAGTGCATGGTCGCGAGCTTCTCGAGCGCTTCCTCCGACGAGCCGACGGCGGTGATCTCCACATCCTCGTCGGCGATGAGGTCGACCATGCTGTTCCGCTGCGCTTCGTCATCCTCGACGACGAGCAGGTGTTTGACCTGTTGATCGATGAACGTCGAGATCTTGTTGAACGAGTCCTCGAGCGCCTCTTTGGAGACCGGCTTCTCGAGGTAAGCGATCGCGCCGGCCTTGAGTCCCTGCTGTCGCTCGCGAATGCCTGTGATGATGTGGACGGGAATGTGTCGCGTGTCGGGATGGTGCTTGAGCCGGTCGAGCACACCCCAGCCGTCCATGCCCGGCATGTCGATGTCGAGCGTGATCGCGTCGGGATGAAATGCGTGGGCGAGATTCAGCCCGCTTTCACCGTCGAGCGCGACGAGCCCCTTGAATCCTTTGTCGTGCGCCATGTCGAGCAGGATGGTCGCGAAGTTCGTGTCGTTCTCCACAATGAGCACGACGCGATCACCCGGCTCGACCGATTCGCGATCGTCCTTGAACTGAGGCCGTTCCTCGACTTGGACCGTCGCGACCGGCGAGGCGTCGTCCCACGGCTGTGTTGCGCGCGGCGCACGGCGGATGCCCCGCAGCCCGCGTGACTCGCGCGTGCGCTGCGGTTCGCGCGGCTGCGTCTCGGCTGCGCTCTCCTGCCCCGAGCTCGACGCCGCGTAGCTCACGGGCAGGAAGAGCGTAAACGTGCTTCCTTGGCCCGGCGTACTCTCGACGCGGATCTCGCCGCCCAACAACCGGGCGATCTCTCGGCTGATCGACAAGCCGAGGCCCGTACCACCGTACTTGCGGCTCGTCGTTCCGTCGGCTTGCTGGAACGCTTCGAAGATGAGCCGTTGTTTGTCTTTGGAAATACCGATTCCAGTATCTCGCACCTCGAAGGCGATGACTCCGCCCTCGGCGCGATCGAGCGTGCGACTCGCGAATCGCCGCGCCGACTCCGGGCGCTGGATGGACAACGTGACACCACCGTGCGACGTGAACTTGAACGCATTTGAGAGCAGGTTCTTCAGCACCTGCTGCAGACGCTGGTTGTCGATGTACAACGTCGATGGGATGTCTTTGGCGATCTTGACCTCGAAGGCGAGGTTTTTCTGCTCGGCGACAGGGCGGAACGTGCGCTCGACGAACTCGCGAACGTCGCCCAGCGGGACGTCGGTCGCGTCGACCTCCATCTTGCCGGCTTCGACCTTGGAGAGATCGAGGATGTCGTTGATCAGGGTGAGGAGATCGGTGCCCGACGTGTAGATCGTCGAGGCGTACTCGATCTGCTTCTTGCTCAGATTCTTGTCCTTGTTCTCGGTCAGCAACTTGGCGAGGATGAGCAGCGAGTTGAGCGGCGTGCGCAGCTCGTGCGACATGTTCGCCAGGAACTCGCTCTTGTACTTGGAGCTGAGCGACAGCTGGTCGGCTTTCTCCTCGAGCGCGACACGCGCCGCCTCGACCTCGCGATTCTTCTGCTCGACCTTGGCGTTCTGCTCGGCGAGCAACGACGCCTTTTCCTCGAGCTCTTCGTTGACCTGCTGGAGCTCCTCCTGCTGTTCCTTGAGCAGCTCCTCGGATTGCCGCAGCGTACGCGCCTGCGCCTCGAGCTCGTGGTTCGACTTCTTGAGCTCCTCTTGCTGCTGCTGCAGCTCCTTGGACTGACTCTGCAGCTCCTGCGTGAGCTGCTGCGACTGCTCGAGCAGCTCCTCGGTGCGCATGTTCGCCTGAATCATGTTCAGCACGACGCCGATCGATTCTGCGAGCTGGTCGAGGAACGTCTGATGGATCTGGCTGAACGGCAGGAAGCTCGCGAGCTCGATCACCGCCTTCACGCCGCCCTCGAACAGGATGGGCAGTACGATGATGTTGCGCGGCGGCGCTTCGCCAAGGCCTGAGGTGATCTGGATGTAGTCGTCGGGCACGTTCTGGAGCAGAATCGGCTGCTTCTCGAGGGCCGCCTGTCCCACGAGCCCTTCGCCCGGCGCGAAGCGATTGGCGACGTGCTTCCGCGCGCGATAGGCGTAGCTCGCGATCAGCTTGAGCAACGTATCGCCGGCGTCTTGATCGGCGATGAAGAACGCGCCGTGGTGAGCCGACACCAGCGGTGTCAGCTCCGACATGATGAGGCGCGACACACTCTCGAGATCCTTCTGGCCCTGCATCATGCGACTGAACTTCGCCAGGTTGGTCTTGAGCCAGTCTTGCTCCTGGTTGCGCTCCGTCGTCTCACGCAAGTTGGCGATCATCTGATTGATGTTCGTCTTGAGCTCATCGAGCTCGCCTTGCGCGTTGACGGTGATCTGGCGCGTGAGGTCGCCCTTCGTGACCGATGTCGCGACGTCGGCGATGTTGCGCACCTGCATGGTGAGCGAATTCGCCATTGCGTTCACGCTGTCCGTCAGTCCCTTCCACGTGCCGGCCACACCCGGTGCCTCGGCTTGCCCGCCGAGCTTGCCCTCGGTGCCGACTTCCTTGGCCACGCGCGTCACTTCGTCGGCGAAGACGCGCAAGCGATCAACCATGTTGTTGATCGTGTTCTTGAGCGACAACACCTCGCCTTGCGCCTCGACGGTGATCTTCTGCGACAGATCGCCGTTGGCGACCGCCGTGGTCACGTCGGCGATGTTGCGCACCTGCGTCGTGAGATTCGACGCGAGGCCGTTCACGTTGTCGGTGAGATCGCGCCAAACGCCGGCCGCGCCGGGCACCCTCGCTTGCCCGCCGAGCTTGCCCTCGGTGCCCACTTCGCGAGCCACGCGCGTCACCTCGCCGGTGAACGCGTTGAGCTGATCGACCATCGTGTTGATGGTGTTCTTGAGCTCGAGGATCTCGCCGCGCACATCGACGGTGATCTTGCGCGATAGGTCACCGCGCGCGACGGCGGTCGTGACGTCGGCGATGTTGCGCACCTGCACCGTCAAGTTGCCGGCCATCGCATTCACGTTCTCGGTCAGATCCTTCCACGTGCCGCCAACGCCGGGCACCGAGGCCTGGCCGCCGAGTCGACCTTCCGTTCCGACTTCGCGAGCCACGCGGCTCACCTCGTCGGCGAACACGCGCAGCTTCTCGACCATGTTGTTGATCGTGTCCTTGAGGTCGAGCACCTCGCCGCGCACCTCGACGGTGATCTTTTGCGAGAGATCACCATTCGCGACGGCGGTCGTCACCAGCGCGATGTTGCGCACCTGGTTGGTGAGGTTCGCCGCCATGAAGTTCACGTTGTCGGTCAGATCCTTCCACGTGCCGCTCACGCCTTGCACGCTGGCTTGCCCGCCGAGGATGCCGCCGGTGCCCACCTCGCGCGCGACGCGCGTCACCTCGGACGCGAACGCCGAGAGCTGGTCGACCATCGTGTTTACGACTTCTTTGATTTGTAGAATCTCACCCTGCGCCTCGACCGTGATCTTGCGCGTGAGATCGCCGGTCGCGATGGCCGTGGCCACGGCGCTCACGTCGCGCAGCTGGACGGTCAAATTCGCCGCCATGCCGTTGACGTTCTCGGTGAGATCGCGCCACGTGCCGCTCACGCCCTCGACGCGCGCCTGGCCGCCGAGCTTTCCTTCGGTCCCGACTTCCTTCGCGACGCGTGTGACCTCGGAGGCGAATGCGTTGAGCTGATCGACCATCGTGTTGATCGTGTTCTTGAGCTCGAGCACCTCGCCCTGCACGTTCACGGTGATCTTTCGCGACAAGTCGCCCTTGGCCACGGCCGTCGTGACGTCCGCGATGTTGCGCACTTGCGCCGTGAGATTCGATGCCATGGCGTTGACGTTGTCGGTGAGACCTTTCCATGTACCACCAACGCCGGGCACGTTCGCTTGCCCACCCAGCACGCCTTCGGTGCCGACTTCACGCGCGACGCGAGTGACTTCGGCGGCGAATCCCGAGAGCTGATCTACCATGGTGTTGATCGTATCTTTGAGCTCGAGCACTTCGCCGCGCGCTTCGACCGTGATGTGCTGCGACAGATCGCCGTTGGCCACCGCGGTCGTCACGAGCGCGATGTTGCGCACCTGATTGGTCAAGTTCGACGCCATCGCGTTGACCGAGTCGGTCAGGTCCTTCCATGTGCCGCCGACTCCCGGAACGTTCGCCTGACCACCGAGGACGCCCTCGGTGCCCACTTCGCGGGCAACGCGCGTGACCTCGCTCGCGAAGGCGTTGAGCTGGTCGACCATGCGATTCACGGTCGAGCCGATGCGGAAGAACTCGCCCTGCACCTGCTTTCCGTCGATCTCGAGCTCGACCTTCTGCGACAGATCGCCTTCGGCGACCGCCTTGATCACGCGCGACACCTCGGATGTCGGCTGCACGAGGTCGGTGATGAGGCTGTTGACCGAATCGATCGCGGTGACCCATTGGCCGCCCACGCTCGCCATCGAAACGCGGTCGCTCATCTTGCCCTCGCGGCCGACCGACAGGCTCACCCGTGAGATCTCGTCGACGAGTCGTGCCTGTTTCTGCACGACGTGATTGAAGACCTCGATGATATCGGCGACGAGTGGATCGCCGTCCGGAACGAGCTGCACGGAAAAGTCGCCGGCGTTCGCGGCGCGGAGACCGGCGAGCAGCCGATTGAGCGATCGCTCGCGGGCTTTCTTTTTCGCGGCCGCTTTCCGCGTGCGCGATCCGTCTTTATTGCGCTCTTCCCCAGCGGGGATTGCGGTTTCTTGCTCGAAGACTTCCGAACTTTCGCCGACGCCCACGGGTCAGCTCCTGACGATAGGGGTACGATGCCGAGCGTCCACCAACGCAAGGTTCGTGGGCGAATACGCTCAGGGATGCGTGCGGATACTGGTGGCGCGGCGTGCGCGCGCCAGCGTGCGAGCCGAGCTCGCCTATGTACCCCTACTTCAAGACTGATGCCGGGCGCGAGCGGTCGATCTCTACCGGTGCGCTGGGGCCATGGCCGTCGCGTCGAGGGCAGCCCGCAGGCCGCGTGCGAGCTTCATTGCGTCGTCGTCACCCCAGAAATGCATGAACAGCACGTGGGGCTGATCCATCAGCAAGTGGCTGTGCAGCGCCGTGACGGCGATCCCGTTGGCTTGCAGCGCACGGATCACGGGGTTCACCTCGGAGGGGAGCAGCACGAAGTCTCCCGTGGCGACCGCCCGTCCGTTCGTCGTCGGCTGGACGTTGATCACCGTGGCAACGCCCATAGACGGCGGAATCTCCTCGCCGCCTTCGCGAATGGTTTCCGGACGGGGCACGCTGATCTGGTAGACGCCGCCGTTTCCCTTGCCGGCCACACCGAGCGCGGCAGCGAACGCGGTGGTGTCGAGGGCGAGACGCAAGGGCGTGCCAACCTGCGGCGCCGTCATCGGGGTCTTCGTGGCGGCCAGCGCATCGTGAATCGTTTGCGCCACCTTCTCGGCGTCGCCCTTTCCCATGATGTGCACGTACACGACGTGCGGTGTCTCTCCGGCGAGATGGTTGTGCATGGCGGTCTGCTCGACGCCGCCTTTCTGAAGGCGATTCACAACGCCCTGTACTTCGTCTTCGGTAAGGACGAGGTCGCCCATTGCCATCGCCTTCCCGTCGGCCGTTTGCTTGAACGCGACCCACGAGCCGAGTGCGAGCGCGGGTAGCAACCGCGTGCCGTTGAGCGTGACCGAGAGGTCGGATCGGGGAAAGGCGAACTTGTGAACGTTGCCGGGCTGCGCGGCGCCCGCGCGACCGAGAGCACGATCGGTGGCGCTCCAGTCGGGCGTCGCCTGCGCGCGAGCGGTTGCTGCGACGATACAGCACGCGGCGGCCATCGCGGCCGCGCGAACGATCGAGTTTCGCGGCATTGCACTCCTCCGGGTATTCGTGCGCTGACGCACGGGGTCGTCCACCTTAGTCGTCACTCTTGCGCGAAGTCGTCCGGTAACGACATTTCGCCGCCTCGCTTCCCCTCGGCTTCTGAACATAGCGCCCAACCCTTCAGAAGGTGCCCGACGCATGCGCCTCTCCACGCTCTCGCCCCTCCGATGTCTCGCGCTCTTCGCGCTCACGACGCTCGCAGCCTGCAGCGTCGATTCGCCGACCGACCCACTCGCCGCGAGCGCTCGCGCAAATCGGCGGCCACCGAAGACGACAACGCACGACCCCATCTTGTTCGTTCATGGGTGGAACGCGAACAGCACCACGTGGACGACGATGATCAGCCGCTTCAAGAAAGACGGCTGGACGGACGCCGAGCTGGCAAATTGGTCGTACGACGCGAACCAGTCGAACGCGACGACCGCGCAGTTGATCGCCAACAAAGTCGATTCGATTCGCCTGGTCACCGGCGCGGCGCACGTCGACATCATCACGCACTCAATGGGCTCGCTCTCGGCGCGCTACTACGTGCGCAATCTCGGCGGCGACGGCAAGGTTGACGCACTCGTGTCGCTCGGCGGACCGAATCACGGCACCAACACGGCGTACTTCTGCAGCTCGGTCTCGTGCGTCGAGATGCGTCCCAACTCGACGTTCACCACCACGCTCAACGCCGACGACGAAACGTGGGGAACTCCGCGCTATGCGGTCTGGTGGAGCCCGTGCGACGAAGTCATCCAGCCGCAGACGAGCCCGATCCTGAGCGGCGGCGCGCTAAACACGGAGACGGCGTGCATGCAGCATTCCCAGCTGCACGAGGACGCGACGGTCTATCAGCAAGTCAGGGATTGGGTCAAGACGGCAGTGGCGCCGTAACGAGCCGCACAGGAATTCCGCCGTTTCGCGTTCGAAACTTCTCTTCGAACGCGAGACGGGTTTGCTGTTCGAGACGCTGATCCGCCGAGAGTAGCGCGAGCGTCCATCCGGGGCGCTGCGCGCGCGCCGTGTTTCCGAGTTGTGCGTAGAGGTTCCGCAGCGAATCGGATTCGCCGATCCGAGCACCGTACGGCGGGTTCGACGCGATCAGGCCCGGCGGCTCCGCCGGTCCAAGCGCCGAGATCGGCTGGATGCGGAAGTCGATGTCGTCGGCGACTCCGCCGCGCTCGGCGTTTGCACGCGCGGCATCGATGGCACCGGCGTCGCGATCCGCACCGGTGATCTCCACCGGCGACGCGGGTAGCTCGCCGGAGCGAGCATCGTCGAGAAGCCTGGTCCAACTGGCGCGGTCCGTCTCCGGCCAGCGCAGAAATGCGAAGTCGCGATCGCGGCCGGGTGCGATGAGCCGCGCGAGCCGCGCCGCCTCGATGGGGATCGTGCCCGATCCGCACATGGGATCGACCAAAGGAACGTCGCCGTTCCAGCCGGCGCCGAGAAGAATCGCCGCGGCCAGCGTCTCACGCAGCGGCGCCTTGGCGACCTGTTGCCGGTAGCCGCGCCGATGAAGGAGTGCGCCCGAGCTGTCGACGCTCACGGTGCAGACATCGTGCAGCAGACGAATGACGAACAATTGGCGATCCGAATTCTCGACCGCGTCCTCCTCGTCGCCCGTCTTCGCCTTTGCGACGCGTACACCCGGGACTCGGCGCTCGACCGCTTGGGCAAATCGTTGTGCGACCGCGTCGCTATGATAGAGTTTTGACTTTCGGCATGTGACACGAAACTCGACCGAAGAGCCGGCGGACACGAAACGATCCCACGCGATGCGTTTCGCGTGGAGCTCGACCTCGAAGAACGCGGTCGCGCGGAACTCGGCGACGCGAACCAGCACGCGCGTCGCGGTACGAAGCCACAGGTTCGCGCGGGCGATGGTTTCCATAGGGCCGTCCCATCGCACGCCCCCATCTTCCACGGTGGCGCGAACTTGAAGGCACCGCAGCTCGGCCGCACAAAGCGGCTCGAGGCCGGGTGCGGTGACCGCGAACGCTGTGTGCCGGTTAGGCTGGTTGGATGACTTCACCACAACAAGCTAACGGCATGAGAAACCAGCTCCGCTCGCTCATTCTACTGTTCGTCGTCGCCGGCTGCACGCATCACGACCCCACGTCGTCCGTCGCCATCCGAAATGACGATTTCGGTGTGTTCAACGCCGCCAAGATGGAGCTCGTCGAAGAAGGTGGTCTTGCCGCCGTCGTGACTGATCGCCTCGTTCGTCACGACGACCGATTCTTCCTGTACACACGACGACAAATCTGCGGTCAGACCTGCGGCGCTCCGCTCGACTCGATCACCGGGACGCTGTCGCCGGGGGCGACCGACTCGCTGTTCAGCGTGGTGTGGGCTCAGTCGCCTTTCAATCTCAAGGCCGATTACGGCATCACGATCGGCGGGGCCGACATGGTCACGTACACGCTACGCATGACATTCGATGGGACGACCAAGACCGTGCGCGCCGACGACGGGACTATGCCGCCACCGATGCGGCAGATTGTCGGCGTGATTCGCGCGACGATTTCTGCCGCGCGACAATGACGCGATAGCTGAGAAGCATGGCGAACACGGCGAGGTAGACGAGCGGGAAGAAGGTGTCCTTCTTCACGGCCCAGAGGTAATGGATCGTCCCCGTGATCGCCGCGACATAGACCAGGCGGTGTAGTCGCGTCCAGTCTTTTCCCAACCGTCGCACCCATCCTTTCGTCGACGTGATCGCGAGCGGCAGCAAGATCAGCCACGTCGTCATGCCGATGAGGATGTACTTGTGCTTCACGATCTCGTGCCACATGTCGCCCCAGGCGAAGAACCAGTCCACGCCGGCCCACATGCTCAGGTGCACGCAGGCGTAAAAGAACGTGGTGAGGCCGAGCGTGCGGCGGTACTTGGCGAGAAAATTCCAGCCGAAGGTCTTGCGAAACGGCGTGACCGACAGCGTGACCGCGAGCAGCCGCAGCGTCCAGAGGCCCGTCTGGATCTCGGTCTCGCGAATCGGATTGGCGCCGAGCTCGTTGTCGTAGAACCGCCAGCCGATCACGGCCAACGGCACGAGCGCGACGACGACCAGGGCCGCCTTCTTGATCGACGTCGCTGTCATCGGCAGCCGCTCAGAAGTTCTTTCGCAGGTCCATCCCGGCGTACAAGCTCGCCACCTGGTCCGCGTAGCCGTTGAACATGAGCGTTTTCATACGGCGGAACTGTCCGATCCGGCGCTCGCTCGCCTGCGTCCACCGCGGATGGTCGACCTCGGGATTCACGTTGGCGTAGAAGCCGTACTCGTTCGGCGCGGAAATCTGCCACGTATTGCGCGGCTGCTTGTCGACGAACGAGATGCGCGTGATCGCCTTGATGCCCTTGAACCCGTACTTCCATGGCACGATCAGCCGAAGCGGGGCGCCGTTCTGGTTGGGCAGCGTCTTCCCATACAGACCGGTCACCATGAGAGTGAGCGGGTGCATCGCTTCGTCCATGCGCAATCCTTCCACGTACGGCCACGGAAGAATCGCCAGCTTTTGGCCCGGCATCTCGTTCGGCGCGTAGATCGTCGTGAACTGCACGTACTTCGCCGACGGCAGCGGCTCGAACGTTTTGATCATCTCGGCCAGCGGAATGCCTTGCCACGGAATCACCATCGACCAGGCTTCGACGCACCGGAAGCGATAGGTCCGATCCTCGAGCTTGTATGGCTTGACGAGATCCTCGAAGTGGTAGTCGGCCGGCTTCTTCACCAAGCCGTCGACCTTCACGGTCCAGGGCTTCGTGCGGAAGTTCTGGGAGTTCGCGGCCGGATCGTCCTTGTCGGTGCCGAACTCGTAGTAGTTGTTGTAGCCGGTGATCTCTTCCCACGAATTCGGCTTGTCATCTTGGCGCGTGACCGTGGGCAAAGCGGTCAGGAGGCGCCGAGATCCGACGATGCCGGCCGCGGCAACACCCGCCGCCGCAAGGAATTTCCGACGGTTGAGGTAGGCGTCCTCGGCGGTAATCTCGGATGCGGGGATGTCCCCGGGTTTCTTGATGAGCATGGCTCTCAAACTCAAAAGAGGGTCTCGAAGTTCTCCGCCCACCCAATCTAGGAATGGCAGACCAGACTGTCAGCTTGAGCGACCGACACCCCGGTGATTTGCCAGTTTGACAAACTCGACCGGGTATGGTTGGTGCCTTTGCCAAGCCGCGTCGGGCCACGAATCTGTGGCGACGTAACCCAGGCACCCGCCATTCGGCGGCGATCTCATAGGAGGATACACCCATGCTGACAACTCGGTCACTCAATTCCACCCTCGATCGCATGCTGACGCTCAACCGCGCGCTCGATCAGGCGTTCAACTCGACCTGGAACGACGGTCGCGTGTGGGTTCCGGCGATCGACGTCGTCGAAAAGAAGGACGCCTATTTGATGTACGCCGAGCTTCCCGGCGTGGATCTGTCGCAGATCGACATCAGCTTCGAGCAGAATGTGCTGACCATCCGCGGCACGAAGCGCCCGTCGATCGAAGCAGCCAATGAGGGAGAGCTCCGCGTGTATGCCGCTGAGCGAGTGAGCGGCACCTTCGAGCGCTCGATCCGTCTGCCTGAGTTCGTCGACGGCGAGCATATCGGCGCCACGTTCAACAACGGTCTGCTCACGGTCAGCGTGCCCAAAGCGCGCGCCGCGCAGCCCCGTCGCATTGAGATCAAGGCGGACAAGCACCCCGCCGAGATCTCGGGCACGGCCGAGAACGGGGCGGCAAAGCCGAACGGCAACTGAGTGAGTCGAGGGACGAGCGCGAGCGTGACGAGCGCTCGCGCTCGCTGGTGTCGGTCCGGATCATGCGAGATCGACATCGATGCCGCCGACAACTCGGACCAAAGCGCGACGCGTGCTTCGCGAGCGCTTCGGTCATCAGGATTTTCAGAAGGGCCAGTGGGAACCGATCAGCGCCGTCCTCCACAAACAGGACGCGCTCGTCGTCATGCCCACCGGAAGCGGCAAGTCCATCGTCTATCAGCTGCCCGCGCTGCTCCTACCGGGCCTGACCATCGTCGTCAGTCCGCTGATCTCACTGATGAAGGATCAGCAGGACAAGCTCGCCGCGCATGGCGTCGATGCGTTGGCAATGCACTCGCATCTGTCCGACAGTGAAGCGCGCGACCTTGCACAACGCGTCGAAGACGGAAGTGGAGAGATTCTGTATCTCACCCCCGAGCGATTCAAGGACCGAGAGTTCTTCGAAACATTGCTCACGCGGACGGTGAGCCTGTTCGTGATCGACGAGGCGCATTGCGTGAGCCAATGGGGACATGATTTTCGCCCCGACTACCTGACGCTCGGCTCGGTGATCACGCGCCTTGGCCGCCCGCCCATCCTCGCCCTGACGGCCACCGCGACCGCCGAGGTGCGCGACGACATCGCGAGACAGCTCGGAATGATCGATCCTCACGTCACCGTGACTGGCTTCGCTCGACCGAATCTCCGGTTCGAGGTCAAGCGCACGGTGAATCAAGCGATGAAGGACGCCGCGCTCGGCGAAATCCTCCGCACCGAGCCGGGCGTCGGCGTCGTGTACGTTGCCACCGTGCGCGAGGCCGAGCGTTTACACGAGCAGTTCAAGTCGGAGTTCCCGGTGGGACTGTACCACGGCAAGATGGCGGCTGCCGACCGAAGAGAGATGCAGAACCGATTCATGGGCGACGAATTCAAGGCCATGATCGCGACGAACGCGTTCGGGCTCGGCATCGACAAGCAGGATCTGCGCTTTGTCATCCATTATCACTTCCCGGGGTCGGTGGAGTCGTACTACCAGGAGGCCGGCCGCGCTGGGCGCGACGGATTACCGGCGACGTGCACCTTGTTCTACCGCGTCGAGGACAGTCGCGTGCAGTCCTATTTCCTCGGCGGCAAGTATCCCGACGTCGAGGAAGCGGCGCGCGTGGCGATCGTGCTCGAGCAGGTGCCGATCGACGAGACGGTGCTGCTCGATGACCTCGCCGAGAAGTCGGGCGTGCCGCGGCGGAAGACGCGGATCGTTCTGGTCTTGCTCAAGCGGCACGGCCTCGTGCGCGAGTATCGCGGCGGCAGCTGGGAGCGATTGCAGAATCACCTGACGTCGGTGGACCTGAGCGCCGATCTCACCGACTACGAGGTGCGACGATTGCAGGATCGCGCCAAGCTTCGCGCGATGATCAATTACTGCCAGAGCGCGCAATGCCGGACGCGATTCATTCTCGAGTACTTCGGCGAGGACGTCGAACCCGATTGGCAATGCGGCAACTGCGACGCATGCGACGGCCACCTGGTCATCGACCGAAGTCGAGCGAACGATTCGATCGCCAACGCGGCGGGTTGATCGCGCGCGGGCTCGCGCCGGGTTACGGGCGTCCCTTGGGAAGCTTCAGCGTAAACGTCGATCCTTCGCCGAGCGTGCTCGAGACCGTGAGATCGCCGCCCATAGCGCGCGCCAAGTCGCGACTGATCGCCAAGCCAAGCCCCGTTCCTTCGGTCGGCCGCGAGTAGCCAGTGTCGATTCGAACGAACGGCTCGAAGATGTGCTCGAACTTGTCGGCCGGAATTCCACGTCCCGTATCGCGCACATGGATCAGCACGAAATCGCCGGCGGCGGACGCGCTCAACTCGATCGCGCCGTGATTCGCCGTGTACTTGATCGCGTTCGCGAGCAGATTGAGCACGACTTGCTGCAGCTTCTCGCGATCGACGAAGACGGTGAGGCTCGGATCCGCCGGCTTGTACACGTACTTGAGCGATCGTCCGATGAGCTGCGGCATCACGAGCCCTTCCATCGCACTCAACGATTCGTGCACCGGCACGTTGCTCGTCTCGAACTCGACGTGCCCTGCCTCGAGCTTGGCGAAGTTCAGAACGTCGTTGATCAGTGCAAGCAGCAGGCGCTGGTTCTGTTGGATGCGGCGAAGGTCGTCGCGCTGCGGCTCCGTCACGGCGCCGCGCAACCCCATCTCGAGGAGCTCGACGTATCCCGAGATCGCGTTGAGCGGCGTGCGCAGCTCGTGACTCATATTGGCGATGAACTCGCTCTTCGCCCGGTTCGCGGCCTCGGCTTCGTTGCGCTGACGATCCGCCTCCGCACGCGCCGCTTCGGCTTCGCGCCGCGCCAGCCGCTCCGATTCGTACAACCTCGCGTTCTCGACGAGCAGGGCGGCGTGCTGGATCTTGGCCGCCAGCTGCGCATTTTCCAGCGGCGCCGCCATCTGATCGGCGAGCGCCGACAGGAGCCATTCGTCGTCCGCGCTCGGCTCGACGTCGGACCGGCGCATGACGGCCAGCAGGCCGATCACCCGCCCTTGCGCCACGAGCGGCACGCCGAGGAATCCTTCCGACGTTCCGAACAACCCCTTGAGGCGGCTGATCAGCGACTCGTCGAACGACGACCGAAACCGCATGACGATATCGTCCGAGACGCCGAACGACGCGTGCACCCGAAGCAGTCCTTCGTCGTCGGCGAGCATCAGGATCGCTTTTTCCGCATCCAACAGGTCGGCGGCCTGCTCGGCGGCATAGCGCAAGATTTCCGAGAGCGATGACGCGTACGTAAACCCGCGACTCAGGTTGGTCAGCCGCTTGAGCCGATCCTCGCTGATGCTCGACCCTATGGGTACGCTCGGCTGTGCCGGTTCGTTCCCGGTCGGCTCGGTCATTTGACCCGGGCCCCGTGCCCAGTGATCTCGAATTCGTGAAGGTCGCGTTCGTGAGCGCTGCCACGCATCTTCACGATTCGAAGCGTGCGATGACCGACCTTCTCGGGGTTCCATGCCAGATAGATCAGGTTGTCGGACATGTAGCTGAAACGCTGGTCGTGCGCCATGCCGCCGCCGGTGAATGTTTCACCAGACTCCAAGGTGAGAATCGTCGTCACGCCGCGCGCCGCAAAGTGCTGGATGAGCGAGTAGAGATAGTCGTGCAGCCGCTGCGAGTCGCTCGCCGCTGCCGCGAGATCGCCCACCGCATCGATTACCAATCGTTGAATCGAGCCGGTCTTGATCGCCTCGAAGATCTCGACCACGATGCTGTCGATCTGCAGCTCGACCGGCGACGCATAGAGCAAGCCGAAGCCCCGTTCGCGCAACTTGTCAGGGTCGGCCCCGAGATTGGCGATCGCCCGACGCAGCTGCGCGGGGTTCTCCTGAAAGTTCACGTAGAGCGTCTTTTCGCCGCGCCGGATCCCTTCCAACGCGAATTGCAGCGCGAGTGTCGTCTTTCCGGAACCCGTCATTCCGACGATCAGCGTCGTGGTTCCGGCCAGAAAGCCGCCGTCGACGAGCTCGTCCAAACCCCGAACGCCCGTCGACAGCCGCGTTGTGAGCGAGTCGTATCTCTCGGGCACGCGCGGCGCGACGAGGCGCGGATAGAGCTCGAGACCGTCGGCGGTGATGCGGAAGGCGTGCTGCCCTTCGCGATACGCGCTGCCGCGCAGCTTGAGCACGCGCATGAACCGCTCGTCGCGCGTGCTCCTGGGCTGCCGCGCCAACTCTACGATCGCGTCGGCGACGGCGAACTCCGGATACCGCCGAATGTCGTCCTGCGTGTACTCGCCGAGTAGGAACGCGGTGACGTCGTACGCGGACAGCAAACCGGCGATGTTGGAGATGAACCGCCGTGTATCGTCGGTGGAGATTGCGAGATCGTGAATTGCCCGGAACGAATCGACGACGATCACTTTCGGTGAGCGCGTCTTGATCGCGTCGGCCAGCCATTCGATCAGCGCAGCCGGGCCGCGCTCCGAGAGTGATGCCCCGAGCTCCTCGTACTGAATGTCGCCAAGCCGGTCGGCGTCGAAAAAGCTGAATCGTTGAACGTAGGCGACCACCTTAGTCATTGGCTCGGAGAGCGTCGTGGCGTACAGCAACGGTCGGTCGCCGCTCGCGTTGTGAAACAGCAGTTGCTCGGCGAAGATCGTCTTTCCGGTCCCTGGTTGACCCATCACGATGTTGATGGAGTTGCAGGGGAATCCGCCGCCGAGGATCTCATCGGCTTGCGGGTTGCCGGTCTTGATGCGGGGAAACGCGTCGCCTTCGCCCCCGACCATGTCGCGCGGCCGCGCTTCGGTCATGCTGTTTCTCCGGTGTGACCGGTCGCGTTCCGCATCAGCAGGAGCTCGCGGACGGTTTCGACCAAGCGCTTTTCGGCTAGGGGTTTCATGAGGAAGGCATCGGCGCCGGCTTCACGCGCGCGTGATTGCACCGCGAGAATACTGAAAACCAACATCACGATGTGCTGGAGTTGGGGATCGCTTTTGACCCTGCGACACAGGGCGAGTCCGTCCAACTTCGGCACCAGCACTTCGGTAATGATGATGTCCGGCCGGAGCCTCTCCGCTGCCTCCAGCGCGTCGAGCCCGTCCGACGCAAAGTCCACGGTGAATCCTGCTTCGTTCAGGAAGTAGGACTCCAAGTCACGAATGTGAGGGTCGCGCTCGACAACGAGGATGATGGCGCTCCCTTCATGACTCGCGGCCCCGCCATCAGGTGCAGGCGTCAATTCAGACACGGCGCGGTGGTGGATTCCCGAGGAAGTCTTCTCTGAACTGGTCTCGGGATGAGTATGGCAAGCGACGTACCGATAGTCTCTCGCCCGGATACGTCCGCGGCAAGACCGATTCAGCGGGCCAGGACGTGCTCAGTGGATCACAATTCCGGCGATCAGCCCCGCCCCAACCAGCCAGGCCGAATTCACACGGAATCGGAGCAGCAGAAACAGTGATACGCCGGCGATTCCCCAGGTGAGCATGTCGGGCAAGGCCGAACGCCCGAGCTGCCATGTGACCACGGCCATGAGCGCGAGTGATGCCACGGTGACGCCATCGAGTGCGGCTCCGGCTGCCGGCGACCGCCGCAGGCGCGGGATCAACGGCCCGCTCAGCGCCACGAAGACGAACGCCGGGAGGAAGATCCCCAGAGTCGCCACCGCACCGCCGCGCCACCCGGCGATCACGTAGCCCACAAACGTGGCCGTCGTGAACACCGGGCCTGGTGTGATCTGGCCCACAACGATCGCGTCGAGCAGTTGTCGATCAGTGAGCCAATGCAGACGATCGACGAAGTCCGCCCGCAGGAACGCCAGCAAGACGTAGCCGCTGCCGAACAAGACGGCGCCCGTCTTGACGAACAAGCCGAAGAGCGCGAGGAGCGTCGCCGGCGCCGCGGTGGCGGACGCCGCGAATGGCGTCGGCAGAAGCATCACCGCCGCCCTCGCAGGTCTGACCGTTGCGATCATCATCACGCCCGCCCCGAGCAGGACGACTAGCTCGTTGACGCCAAGCGCCGTGGCAACGACGGCGGCCACGCCGATGCCGGCCAACATTCGGGATTTGATCGCGCTCCGGGACAGGCGGACGAGCGCCTGCACGACGATCGCGATCACGACCGGCTTGAGGGTGTACAGCACGTCGGTCGCCATCGGCAGCTGACCGAACCTGGCGTACAGATACGCGATTGCGGTGACGATCAGCGCCGCCGGGAGAATGAAGCACGCGCCGGCAATCACCAGCCCGATCGGGCCGCCGCATAGATGTCCGATGTGGATCGCCAGCTCGGTGGAATTCGGGCCGGGAATGAGATTGGTGGCGCCGAGGTAGTCGAGGAACTCCTGGCGCGTGAGCCAGTTCCTGCGAACCACGACCTCCTCCTCCATCATCGCGACGTGTGCCGCCGGTCCGCCAAACGCGATCGTTCCGAGCTTCAAGAACACGCCGGCGATCTCGCGTCGAGATACGCCGGCGCGCGCGGTCGTTGCCACTCAGCGCGAATGCATCGCCCCATCGAGCGGACCGCTGACCTGGTCCGACGACAGGACCACGAGCTGCCCGTGCATCATGGGCAGGTGCGCTGGAACGCTGCACGAGAACTCGTAGATGCCCGGCGTCTTGACGACGTACGTCGTGTCGACGCGCGATTGCGGCGGGAGCTTCACGAAGAAATCGCGAAGGACGAACGAATGATCGTCGTCTTCGGGGTTGAGCAGCGTGAGTCGAAGCGTGTCGCCCGCGGCGGCCGTGATGACGCTGGGCGAGAAGGCGTAGACTTCCTTTCCAACAAGAACGCCGCCGGGCGCGAAATCACGTGCGAGAAACGGGTAGACCTTCGTCAGCTCTTTGACGAGCAGCGGAACGGTCGTAACCGTCACCGCGCGCGTCCGCGGAACATAGGCGCTCGAGGCGGCCGACGGTCGCGCCGCGCCGGAATCGCAGCCGACGAGCACAAGCAAAAGCGCCGCAATGTTGGGGACGCGCATGGTTTGAATTATCATAGGTCGGCCTTCTTTCCTCCAGATGATCGTTCCCGCGCCCGTCGCCGACATCCTGTCTCGCCAATTCCTGGGCAATTCTGTCCAGGCATGGCTCACGGCATCGCTGACCGCGGCGATTCTGTTCGTCGTCCTGATCCTCATTCGGCAGCTGCTCGTCTCGCGCCTGGGAAAGCTCGCCGCCCGGACGACCAATCAGATCGACGACATGATCGTGGCGCTCATCGGCGAGACGCGCGCCTGGGTGCTGCTGGTGGTCGCGTTGTATGTCGGGCTCTCGCCGCTCAAGCTACCGCCGCGGGCCGAGATGTATCTGCCGCCGGTGGCCAAGCTGGTGCTCCTGTGGCAAGCCGCGGTCTGGGGCGTGGGCGCGATCACGTTCTGGGTCAAGCACCACCTCGAGCACCGCAGCGGCACCGGCGATCGGGCCGGCATCGCGATGATCAACGCCGTGGGCGTCGGCGGGAAAGTCCTGCTGTGGATTCTCATCGCGATCACCGCGCTCAAATCCGTGTTCGCGATCGAGATCACGCCGCTGATCACTGGGCTCGGCGTGGGCGGCATCGCCGTGGCGCTCGCGGTGCAGAATATCCTGGGCGATCTGCTTGCCGCGCTGGCCATCGTCTTCGACAAGCCGTTCGACGTCGGCGACAGCATCGGCGTCGATTCGATCACGGGCACGGTCGAGCACATTGGGCTCAAGACGACACGCATTCGGAGCGTCACGGGCGAACAGATCATCATCGGCAACGGCGATCTGCTCAAGAGCCGCTTACGCAACTTCCGGCGGATGTATCAGCGTCGCGTGCTGTTCAACCTCGATGTCACGTTCGATACGCCAACCGATGCGCTCGCGAGACTGCCCGCTATCATCGAGACGATCGTGTCGGCGCAAAACCCCGTGAAGTTCGATCGCTCTCACGTGTCGGGCTTCAGCGAGTCGGCAATCCGAATCGAGACGGTCTACTACGTGCTCGATCCCGACTACAAGAAGTACATGGACGTGCAGCAGGCGATCAATCTCGAAGTGCTGCGCCGCTTCGCTGCGGAGCAGGTCAAGTTCGCGTTCCCGAGCCGAACCGTGTATCACGAGGGTCCGTTGGTGAAGGATCTCGCGATCGGCAGGCAGCCGCAGGCGTCGGAAGGCTGAGCGCCAGCGTCTTACAGGAGCGCTTTGATCCAGCCTCCGTCCACGGCAATCGACTGTCCGGTGATGTAGCTCGCGCGGGTCGAGGCTAGGAACACGGCGAGCGCGGCGAATTCTTCCGGCTCGCCGAGACGACGCATCGGAATCTCTTTCTCAAATCGCGCGACGACGTCCTTCGGTGCGAGCCCCTCTTTCTTCGCGGTCGATTCGGCCAGCTGTTCGACGCGCTCGGTGCGGGTGTAGCCCGGCAGAATGTTGTTGACCGTGACGCCGTCGGTCGCGACTTCGTTGGCGAGCGTGCGCCCGAACCCGGTGACCGCCGACCGAATGCTGTTCGACAGAATGAGATTGTCGACCGGCTGCTTGGCCGCGATCGACGTGACGTTGATGATGCGTCCCCACTTCCGAGCGCGCATGCCGGGTAGAACGGCGCGCGTGAGCTCGACGGCGCTCCGCAACGTGAGATTCACGGCTCGCTCCCAGGCATCCCATCCATGCGCCTCGAAGAGGCCAGCCGGCGGACCACCGGCGTTCGTCATGAGAATGTCGATTTGGCCAAAGCGTGCCATGGCCTCGGACGCGACGCGCTCGAGCTGCGTACGGTCCGAGACGTCGGCGACGATCGCCTGCACCTCCACGCCCGTGCGGTTTACGATGTCGGCGCGCGCGGCCTCGAGGTCGGCTGCGCCGCGAGCGCAGAGAACCAGCTTCGTCCCTTCTTTCGCCAGCTCGAGCGCAGTCGCGCGGCCGAGTCCCCGGCTCGCGGCGGCGACGAGCGCAACTTTCCCGCGGAGACCGAGATCCATTGGTTATTTCCGCAAATACGCGTCAGTCTTGTTGAGCCAATCCTGACGCGGCGGATCGAAGATGTCGACGTCGAGCGTGTCCTCGATCGCTTCGGCCTTGTGCGGAACGTCCGATGGGATGTGCAACACTTCGCCGGCGCGCACCATCACGACCTCCGACTCGTCGTCACCGATCCAGAACTTGAGCGCGCCCTCGAGAATGTACGTGATCTGCTCGTTCTCGTGCGAGTGTTTTGGAACGATGCATCCTTTCTTCAAGTAGACGTGCGCGAGCATCATGCGGTCGCCGGTGATGAGTCGGCGATCGAGAAGGGGCGACACCGTTTCGCGCGGCATCTCGTCCCATTTGAACCAGGTCACAGTGCGAGCGTTTGATGTAGGCATGGTGAGTGGCTGAAGGTGACGGTGGGAAGGTAAGCCTGAATCGTGAAAGCGATCGCAGCAAGGGCTCAGCGCGTACCCGTGCGCGGAGCCGCTGCCAGGCTCGCGCAGGCTCGCGCGCACCTTGACGTGCTGCATCAAAGAGCATTACGCCGGCTAGACCAGGCTCGCTGTCAGCTGTACGTCCACGTTGCCCTTGAGCGCCCTCGACACCGGACAGCCCACCTTGGCATCGTTCGCGATTCGCTGAAACGTCGCGTCGTCGATGTTCTTGACCGCGGCCCGCACCGCGAGCTGCATCTTGGTGATCGAGAATCCCTCGCCAACTTTCTCGACTGTGCAACGGGCCGTGGTGTCGATGGTCGTCGCCGGGGTGCCGTTCTTCTCCAACCCACCGCCGAATGCCATGCTGTAACACGCCGCCTCCGCGGCCGCGAGCAGCTCCTCAGGGTTGGAGCCCGGACCGTCCTCGAAGCGCGAGCTGAAGTTGTATTGCCCAGCGAGCCCCGTCGCTCCGCTGAAGCTTCCCCGTCCGCCCTTGAGACCACCCTCCCACTTCGCGCTGGCGCTGCGTGTCGGCATTCTACCACTCCTCGAGTTTGTGGACATCGGTGACTTGACGCCGTGGAACGCGCTCACTTGAATCCACGAATGAGCGACGCCACGTCAACTACGCAAACACAACTCCCGCCGACCGTCGCGCGCGTATTGTCGCGGTTTCAGGCGATGGGACGTGAAGAAAAGATGCAGGCGTTGGTGCACTACTCCAAGAAGCTGGAGCCGCTGCCCGACCGATTCAGCGGCGTCGACCGTGGCGACTTCACGGTCCCGGAATGCCAAACGCGCGTCGACCTCTTCCCCGAGTTTCGCGACGGCAAGATGCACTTCTATGCCGACCTCAACGTGAGACAATCGCCGACGATCGCCGCGTTCCTTGCCATTCTCTTCGGCGCGATCAACGACCAGCCGCCCGCCACGACGCTCGCCATCCCGACCGACTTCGTGCACCGGATCATGGAAGGGATCGGTCTGTCCGGTCGCGAGGTCGGGTTGAACGCGATGGTCGGACGCATCCGAGAGTACGCGCGCCGAGCGGCGCAGGAAACGTAGCGGCAGGTGACCACGCGGCTGCGCGTTCTCAGCGCGTCGGACATCGATGGCGCGATCGACATGCGTGGCGCGATCGACGCCATGGCCGCAGCCTTCCGCCAGCTCGCGGCCGGTCGGGCGACCGTGCCACAGCGACTCGGCCTTTCGACCGACAAAGGGTTGGTGCTGGCGATGCCGGGCTTCCTTCCCAACCAAGGAGCGCTCGCGACCAAGATCGTCACCGTCTTTCCCGAGAACTCTCGCGTCGGCTTGCCGTCGATCTTCGGCTTGGTGGTCGTTCTCGATGCGTCGACTGGGGCTCCAGTGGCGCTCATCGAGGGGAGCCGACTCACCGCGGTGCGTACCGGCGCGACGTCTGCACTCGCGACCAAGCTGATGGCGCGAGCCGATGCGCGATGCGTCGCGCTGTTCGGCGCGGGCGTGCAGGCGCGAACGCAGATCGCGGGAGTCCGCGCGGTGCGCGGCATCCGCGAAGTACGGATCTGCTCGCGACGAGCCGAGACCGCCGAGCAATTGGCGCGCGAGCTCGTTGGTGTCGAGGCCCGCGTGGTCAGCGATCCCTCCGAGGCCGTTCGCGGCGCCGACATCATCATCACCGCGACGACGAGCTCGACGCCGCTGTTCGACGGGCGCGATCTCGAGCCGGGAACGCACATCAACGCAATCGGCGCCTACGCGGCGACGATGCGAGAGGTCGATTCGACTACCGTGCAACGAGCTCGCGTCGTCGTCGACACGAAGGACGGTGCGCTCGCGGAAGCTGGCGACATCATCATCCCCATGGGCGAAGGTGTGATTTCGGCATCGCACATCGTTGCCGAGTTGGGCGACCTCGTGAGTGGCGCGACCGCGGGACGCACCGCGGCAAGCGAGATCACGTTGTTCAAGTCCGTGGGCCATGCGGCGCAAGACGTCGCGTTGGCACGGCGCGTCCTGGATTGCGCAGCGGCACAGAACATCGGCACCGAGGTGACGTTGTGACCACCACGGCCGACGTCGTCATCATCGGCGGCGGCATCATGGGCGCGAGCACCGCGTATCACCTGGCCAAGCGCGGTTGTCGAAACGTGGCCGTGCTGGAGAGTGGCGAGATGTTCGGACTCGGCTCGACCGGGCTGAATGCGGGCGGCGTTCGCTACCAATTCTCGACGGCGGTGAACATCGAGCTCTCCAAGCTGAGCATCGGCATGATGGAGCGGTTCGCCGACGAGATGGGCCAGGAGGTGTCGCTGCGCCGTTGCGGCTACCTGTTCCTGCTCGACTCGGAGGATGACCTTCGCCGGTTTCACGCCAACGTCGAATTACAGAATCGTCATGGCGTCCCGAGCCAAGTGCTGGACGTCGACGCGATTAGCGCGCTGGCGCCGGAGTTCGAGCTGAGCGGCATCGTCGGCGGCACGTGGTGCCCGCGCGATGGACTCGTGGATCCGCACGGGCTTCTGCAAGGGTACGTCTCTCACGCGCGAGCGCTGGGCGTCGCGTTACACACACGCGCTCCCGCAACGGCAATCGAGGCGGGCAGCGGACGCGCCCATCGCGTAGTCACGCCTGTCGGCGATTTCGAAACGCCCGTCATCGTCGTCGCAGCGGGACCGTGGTCGGCGCAAGTCGGCGCGCTCGCGGGCGTCGACGTGCCGATTCAGCCGATTCGTCGGCAGATCGCGGTCACCAACCCAATGCCGCGGCTCCGTTCGGAGTTTCCGTTCGTCATCGACTTCTCGCGCGCGCTGTACTTTCACCGCGAGGGCGCGGGCATTCTCACAGGCATGTCGAACCGTGGTGAATCGCCCGGATTCGTCACGACGGTCGACGAAGGTTGGCGACTCACGCATCTGGAAAACGCGGTCGAGCGACTGCCGATGCTCGCCGACGCGGATTTGCTCGCCGAGTGGGCCGGCTTGTACGAGGTCACGCCCGACGATCAGCCGATTCTGGGCCGCCTGCCGCACTCCGACGGACTGTTCATCTGCGCGGGGTTCAGCGGGCACGGACTTATGCACGGCCCCGGCGCCGGCCTTCTGATGGCGGAGGAGATTCTCGACGGTCGCGCGCACACGATCGACATCGAGCCGTTCCGATGGGCCCGATTCGCCAACGGAGGCGCACCGGCGGAGCTCAACGTCGTGTAGAAGTTCCGTCGTGGTTCTGGTCACGACGCAACGGAATTCTCCGCCGCGTTCCGACGTTCTGCCGATTTAGATTGCCCCTATGCCGGCTTCCATCACGAACGAGGTCGATCTCGACGATGTCCTCTCGACGCCCCGGCGCGAAACGATCGCGGCGCTCGGTGCCTGTCCCGGCGACATCATCGTCCTCGGCGCCGGCGGTAAGATGGGACCAACGCTGGCCCGCATGGCCGTGCGCGCCACGAGCGGCTCACGAAGAGTGATGGCCGTGTCTCGATGGTCTTCGCGTGACGCCGAGCGCGCGCTGAACGACGCCGGCGTCGACACGATTCAATGCGATCTATTCGACCGCGACGCCGTGGCGCGCTTGCCGGATGCGCCAAACGTCGTCTTCATGGCGGGTCAAAAGTTCGGAACGACCGGCGCGCCCGCGATGACGTGGGGCATGAACACGCTCGTCCCGGCGAATTGCGCCGAGCGCTATAAGAATTCTCGAATCGTCGCGTTCTCCACGGGGAATGTCTACCCGCTCACGTCCGTGAGCTCCGGCGGCTCGCGCGAAGACGATGCGCTCGGGCCGGTGGGTGAATACGCGGCGTCGTGCGTCGGCCGCGAGCGCGTATTCGAGCTGTACGCCGAACGCTCGCGGACAAATGTCGCCCTCGTGCGCCTCAATTATGCAATCGAGCTTCGCTACGGCGTGCTCGTGGACCTGGCGCTCAAGGTGTGGCGCGGCGAACCCGTGCCCGTCGACATGGGATACGTCAACGTGATCTGGCAGGGCGACGCCAATAGGATCGCACTCGAGTCTCTGCGGCACGCGGCCGCGCCGCCGTTCGTTCTCAATGTGACGGGAACCGACGTCCTGTCGGTGCGGTCGCTTGCCGAATGGTTTGGATCGCGCTTCGGAAAACCGGTCGTGGTCGTCGGGTCGGAGCGCTCCGATGCACTGCTCAGCAACACTGCTCGCATGCAATCACAATTCGCGCCCCCGGAAGTGACGCTCGAGCAAATGCGCGAATGGATCGCCGATTGGATCGAGGACGGAAATCCGCTCCTCGGGAGGCCGACCAAGTTCGAGGCTCGCGATGGAAGATTCTGAACGCGTCAGCGTGCGCCAGCACCTGCGTGCCGGTCAGGTCATTCCCGCGCACCCGCTCGCGCTCGACGCGTCGCGCCGGATCGACGAGCGGCGCCAGCGCGGGCTCACGCGCTACTACATCGACGCCGGCGCCGGCGGCGTCGCGGTCGGCGTCCACACGACGCAATTCGCGATTCGCGACTCGAGCGTCGGACTGTATCGTCCGGTGCTGGAGCTCGCGATCGACGAAGCGCGGTCGGCGCTCGGGCAATCACCGCGCGCGTTCGCCATGATCGCCGGCGTCTGCGGACACACGGCCCAAGCGCGCACCGAAGCGGAGATCGCCTCGGCGCTCGGCTACGACGCCGGTCTACTCAGCCTGGGCGACTGGCGCACCGAGACGGAAGCGGAATTGCTCGACCATTGTCGAATCATCGCCGAGATCATCCCGTTGTTCGGATTCTATCTTCAGCCAGCCGTGGGTGGGCGGGTCTTGTCGTATCGATTCTGGCGCGAGTTCGCCGAGATTCCGAACGTCTGGGCAATCAAGATCGCGCCGTTCAATCGATACCAGACGATCGACGTCGTGCGCGCCGTCGTGGAAGCGGGACGCGACGACATCGCGCTCTACACCGGCAACGACGACAGCATCGTCGCCGATCTGCTCACGCCTTTCCCGATCAGCGTCGGCGGCGCGACGACCGTTCGCTGGATCGATGGCGGATTGCTCGGTCAATGGGCGGTGTGGACCCGCGCGGCCGTGGCGCTCCTCACCACGGTCAAGGCCGCGCGCGCCAGCGGGATGATCGATCCCGAGCTCTTGTCGATCGGCGCCGCGCTCACCGACGCGAACGCCGCCGTGTTCGACGCGGCCAACGCGTTTCGCGGATGCATTCCGGGCATTCACGAGGTGCTGCGACGCGACGGCCTGCTCGACGGAATCTGGTGCCTGGACCCACACGAAACACTGTCGCCGGGACAGGCGGACGAGATTACGCGAGTAGAACGGAGCTATGTCGCGGTGACGGATCGCGGATGTCTGTGAAGCGACCCTACGGCTAGAAGAACCGCGCGGTCCAACTCCGCCCCGCCGGCTGCTCGAACGTGGTTCGCCAGTGCGCGGCGTCGGTCAGACTGATATCGAATACCGGCGTCTCGTGCGCGACGTCGCCGCGCTTGATGCGTTCGCTGAATTCCTCCGGCGTCGCCGTCTCGATGCCCGACTTGGTTCGGTAAAACACGCGGCCTCCGCCCACCAGGCGCGACCCGATGGTCTTCTCGAGCTCCTGGAGCGTGCGAAACAGACCATCGATCGAACATCCCGAAGCGTTCTCGGCAGTGACGTCGACGCCGATCGCGAGGAAGCGGCCATCTCGCCACTCGCGCGCGCAGCGCAGCGGCACTCCGTGGGCCTTCCATTCGGAGAGAAATTGGTCGACCGCGGCGAGCAACGTGTCCGCGGATGCGCCGAGCAGCGGACGCTCGCTCGCGAACACCCAAATGCGCGCCGAATCCGGAAGTGTGTCGAACGGAACCATGGGCATGCGCGAAAGATAATTCGCGCACCGCCATCCAACTGGTTTCAGACTCCCGGGCCGAACGACAACTCGGGATCGCTCGGGCGAAGCGGCAAATACGAGGGCGTCGTCCGACCGAAGCGGCGATCGACCTCCGTAAGGAGCGATGCCGGAGAGATCGGCTTGGCGAGGTAGCCGTCACAGCCCGCCTTGAGACTGCGCGCGGCATCCTCTGGCAGCGCGTGCGCCGTGACCGCGATGATCGGGATGTGCCGGGTCACCGGGTCGGCTTTGAGGATGGCCGTCGCTTCCCATCCGTCGAGCTCGGGAACGGAGATGTCCATGAGGATCAGATCCGGCGCACCGTCGCGTGCCTGCTGCACGCCCTGCGTCCCGGTCACGGCCTCGAGCACATCATAGCCGGCGAAGCGAAGTGCCGTCGCGTAGATGATCCGATTGTCCTCGTTGTCTTCGACAAGCAGGACGGTCTTCGGCGCGATGTTCACAGGAGCCTCGTTGTCCGGTGTTTTTGTCTGCCACATTATCCCGTCGCGCCCGTTGCCATGCAAGATGCAGACGAGCAGGTCGGCCGAGCGCCCGACTGCATCGAACGAAAGCCGCGTCGGACCTGTGGCCTGGAACTGTTTCGCCCTTTGTCGCATTTTCACAGCGATGCGTCAGAAGAGCTGGTTCCGAGCGGTTGCGACCGTTCTCGCGGTCTGGTTCCCACTCATGGTGGGGGAGCCGGGCGTCGTGCATGTATGCCCGGCCCACGGCGGGGCGGCGACCGCAACGGCCGCGATGGCGCATCACCATGGGGTGCCGCATGGATCCCAGCCCGGGCATGACCACCACAATTGCACCTGCATTAGCTGTTGCGTCGGCAGCGCAGTCGCAGCGCCGACGCCCATCGCACCAACGACCACGTTCGTCGATGCGATCCGCGACATCAGCGGCGCGTACCCCGACGCCGCATCGGTTGACCGGCAGGCGCCGGAGTATTCTCGCCCGTATACGACCGGACCGCCTCGCGTCTAGCGCGCCACGCGCGCCACGCGCGCCACACGGACCAACGCCGGTCGCCGAGGACAATTGACGGGACGCTGTCGGAGCACACGTGCTCCGACGTCGCACGTCGTCCGCATTCCTTTCAAAAAAAAATCCTGCCGCGAGGCATGAATGAACCCAGGTATACCCTTGGCGCCGCGTCGACTCGTCGCGTGCGCTGTAACGCTCATGGTCGGGGCGACGTGCGTCGTCAGCGGGCAGGACACGACGCGGGCGAGCCGGCACGACGCCGCGCACGCCGACTCGGTCGCGCGACTGAAGGTGCTCACGATCGTGGCCACGCCAGCCGAACGTGCCCAGCCCGTGACCGCGACCCACGTCGACGCGGCAACGATTCGCCTGACCCCGGCCAATAACGCGTACGATCTGCTGCGACAGACGGCAGGTATGGAGGTGCACGAACAGGGTCAGGGACCGGGGTTCGCGTCGAACGCATCCCTCCGCGGCTTTTCCTCCGATCACTCGACGGACGTCGCGCTCTGGATCGACGGGGTGCCCATCAACGAGCCGATGAACGGCCACTCCGAGGGATATAACGACTGGTCGTTGCTGTTCCCGGGCGGGATTCAGGACATCGACGTGATTCGCGGGCCAACGAGCGCGCTCTTCGGCAACTTCGCGCTCGCCGCCGTGGTGAACGTACGCACGCTGGACCGCATGCGCGGGACCGAGTTCTCCGGCTCGGGCGGTTCGTTCGGTCGGGCCGACGCGATGATGCTCACCGGCTTCGATCACGGGGCGCGGGGCGGCGGCGTCCTCGGCGCGCGCTACGAGCGTGACGACGGCTTTCGCCCCAACTCGCGATACGACATCGCGCAGGGCCATGCACGGGTCGTTCACGACTTGCGCCCGGGCGTCGCGATCGACGCCGGTGCCGAGCTCTATGGCGGCAATTGGAACTCGCCAGGCTTCCTCAGCGCCGACGAATTCGCGCGGCACGACTATGCTGTCGTGTCCAACCCAACCGACGGCGGGTACAAGCGGCGCGCCCAGGAGCGAGTGAGTCTCCGCGTGCTCACCGGGAGCATGTTGTGGCGTACCACGGCGTACGCGACGCAGGGTCGGTGGCAGCTTCTGCTGACCATTCCTCCGGCCGGCGGACGGTTCGAGGGGTCCGGCAGCCAAACCGAAGAAGAAGACTCTCGCGCCGGCGCCGGCGCGACGACCGCGCTGACATGGACGCTCCCGCGCGGCGAGGTCACGTTCGGCGGCGAGAGCCGCTGGGACCGATCACACTACGAGAACTACTTCACCACCGCGCGACGCCGCGACTCCGTGGCGTCGCGCGTGACCGGCCGGCAACTGTCGGGCGCACCATTCATTCAATCCTATTTCAACGTGACCGACGCACTTCGCGTCGACCTCGGTGTTCGCTACGACGCGCTGGCAACGCGCTCGTTGCCCGACGGTGAGACCGCGGCGGATGCGACGCACGGCGTCCTGTCGCCAAAGATCGGCGCGCTCGTCCATCTGGCGCCTTCGTTGGGACTGTATGGCAACGTCGCGCGAGGGTTTCGGTCCCCCGATGGCGTGATCAGCGACCCGACGCTCGCGCCGATCACCGCGTGGGCGTACGAGACCGGCGTAAAGGTCGACGACGGTGAGACCAGTGCGTCGGCCGCGCTCTTTCGGATGGATGTGAGCAATGAGCAAACGTTCAATCCGATCACGCTGCAGTCGTCGAGTGGCGGCGCGAGTCGGCGGCAGGGCGTCGAGCTCGAGTGGCGCACGCCGCTCGTGCCGCGGCACGCGGTGGTCTCCGGCGATTGGACGTTCAACGACGCCCGCTACACGAGTCGCGTGGCGGTACCGGAAGACGGCGGCGGTGCGCCCGTGGTGTTGAATGGCCTGCGAGTCTACAACACCGCGAAATACGTCGGCGCGGCCGCACTCGATGTGGTGTCGGGCGCCGCTCCGTGGCGCATTCGGCTGAGCGGCAATTGGGTGGGTCCCTATTCGCCGTTCGACGAGCCGGGCGTGGTCCTCGGATCGTATGGGCTGGCGCACCTGAGCGCAGCGTGGACTTTCAAATCATTCGAAGCCGACGTTGGGGTGCGAAACCTGTTCGACCGCGCGTACCCCGAGATCGTGGCCGGAGGCATCGTCGCTCCCGGGCAGCCGCGAACAGTGTACGTCTCGATGCGATCGCACGTGAGGTGATCGCACGGGATCTGCCGCCGGGGTGGGGGCGATTGGCGGCGTCGACTTCCTCATGGAGTGAGGCTTCCGCGGCGAAACGGTTTAGATCGTAGGCTCGCTGGAGCGGTCGCCACGTCGGCGGGAAGTCAGACCTCGAATCGCCTCCAGCGCTCGCGCGCAACAGACATCAACGCCGAGAAGCGCGGCTCGCGCCGGATGTTCTCGAGCGACGGATCCAACTCGGCCAGGAACGGATAGTTGATGAACCCACGATCGATCGCCACCTCGAGCCAGTGCAGCGCGGAGTCCGAAAGCCCGGCGAGCGCGTAGCCTCCCGCCAAGATTCGCGCGAATACGTCCGTGCCGTGGGCCGCCGCTTCTATGGCCGGCGTGACTACGGGCATTGGAGTTCCACGACGACGTGCGATGAGCGCCGCAGCCACGAACGACGCCACGCGCGCCGGAACGGTATCGCGAACTTCGTCCGGAAACGATTCGACAATCGGTGGTATCTCGTCGTCGCGGCCATTGAGCAACAGCACCCAGACGTAGAACAAGCGCGCCATCGGATTCCCCGGGTCCATCTCGAACATCCGGCGATACGGTACAATGGCTGCCGCGAAATTGCCTTCGAGGACGTCAGCCCACGCCGGCATACAGTGCGTCAGCGGCGTCAACGGGTCGACGGCCACGAGACGATCGATGAGCGGACGCGCGGCCGAGACTCGACCGGAGATGAGATAACAGTTGCTGAGCAACAGCAGCGTGTCAGCGTCGTTCGGCTCGAGGTCGAGCGCCGTTTTGAGATCGTGAACGGCATGCTGGATTTGCCCGCGCGAGTAGTGAATCCACCCTCGCAGCCGGAATCCCTCGGCCGACGCGGGGCCGAGCGCGAACACGCTTCGTGCACACCCTTCCGCCTCGACGAGTGGAAGGTCACTGAAGTCGATGCCTGCCTCGCGGTATTGCAGATAGGCGATGCCGAGTGCCGCGTACAGACGCGCGTTGTCGCCGAGGAGTGCGAGGCCGTTCCGCAGGAGTTGCGTCGCCTGATCGATGGCGTCTTTGCGCCAGCGCCATCCCTGTTGTCGTGCCCGAAGATAGCACTCGTAGGCGTGGATGTTGTCGATCGAGTGCTCGGCGAGTCGCCGATCCTCGTCCGCCGTGAGGTGAAGCTGGAGCGCGTCGACGATCATGCGGGCGATGCGCTCTTGAATGCCGAAGATGTCTTCGACGTTGCCGTCGTATTTTTCGGCCCAGAGGTGCTCGTCGGTGTCCGCATCGATGAGCTGCGCGGTGACGCGCAGCCGGGTGTCCGCGCGACGAACGCTTCCCTCGAGGAGGTACCGCACCCCCAGCTCGCGCGCGATCGTCCTCGCGTCCTTCGTGGCACCCTTGAACCGCGAAGACGAGGTCCGTGAGATGACGCGCAGGGCACGGACCTTCGAGAGATCGGCTGCGATCTCCTCCGTGAGACCATCCGCGAAGAATTCGTTTTCCGGATCGGCGCTCAGATTGCCAAATGGGAGTACGGCGATCGAATGCGATCTCGCCACGGAATCGATGGCCGTCGGCTCGGCGGATTCGCGAGCGGCGCGGCCGCGTTCGTCCCGCTGCCACGCGTCGATCTCCAGCGTGTAAGCGTACACGCTGCCGAGCACGCGATGCACGTGACGATGCACCGGCAGGCCCTCTTCACGTTCCCAACGGCGTACGGTGCGCACGCCGCGTTTCAAATAGGCGGCGATGGCCTTCCACGAATCGAGACGATCACCGAGCGGGCTGGGCGCCGTCGTCACGGTGCGGAGCTCGAGCGGCTCGTCCGGTGCCAAGTCCGGATGGGCCAAAGTGGGCCATCGGCATCGAGGCCGCCTTTGTCATCTTGGTGGATCGGCTGGAGCGCGTACGTTGCGGTCGACGTCACAGGTTCTCGATTCTTTTATTGGAGACTTCGATGATTCGATTTCGCGTTCTCATTCCCAGTGCCATCGTCGCGCTGGGCGTGTCTTCGGTTGCGGCTCGTGCCCAAGCACCGCTTGCTGCTGGTTCGTCGGAGGCTGGGACCGCGATCGTCGCCGTGACAGGGACTGGAGTGGACCATCTTGTCGGCGCGCTTGTTCACTTCAGGGAGAACACGCCAACCGGATCGATTCAGAAGAGCACCGAGATCGTCGATCTCGCTGGTGATCTCAAAGGACGCGTGCTGTATCACGTGACGACGGTGATCGATTCAGTGCACGCCACGCTCGTCAATACCGGAGACCAGGTGTACTCGGGAACCGTCGGTGGATCAGCGCCCGTCATGCTGCACGACGACCACTTCCGCTTCGAGGTCGATCTCAAGACGGGAAGCGAGAAGGGTCGTGTCTACCTCCTCGACCATATCGCTGGCCCGAACGTCCGATGTACCCTCGACGTCGCCGGTACGGGAATGAACGGCGATGGAAATCCGACGTTCACGTACACGGGCCAGTGCATCTTTGCGACTCGCTAACCGGGCATTCGTCGCCGGGCAACGACGATCGTGATGTTGTCCGTGCCGCCGCGCTCCAACGCCATGTCCAACAGCGCGTGACACACGTCCTCGGCGCGCGCGTGGGCGGCGATCGTCTGGCCGATCTCTTCGTCGCTCACGTGCTTGGTGAGACCGTCGCTGCAAAAGAGCAGCACCGATCCGTATCGATCGATTCGTACCCTCGTCACTTCGGGCAGCGCGTCTTGTCCGCCGACGGCGCTCGACAAGACGTGCCGGTACGGTGAGCCCTGGAGACGATCGCGCGGCATGATTCCCTGGTCCACCAAGTCCTGAGCCACCGTCTGATCGCGCGTCACTTGGTGGAGCTTGCCGTTCCAGTAGTAGTAGCAGCGACTGTCGCCCAGTTGGACGACGTACAGCCACGGCCACACCGAAATTCCCAAGGTCAGCGTGGTTGCCATCCGAGTCTCTTCGGGCCGCTGCGATGCTTCACTGCGAACGGCGTTGTGTGCCTCCAGCGCCGCCGTTCGCAACGACTCGAGAAACATTTCCTCGTTGGACGAGCCCGCGGCGTGGTAGCACCGCAGCGTCGACGCCACGTATCGCATGACCGCCTCGGTGGCAATTCGCGACGCGACGCTTCCGCCCGACTCACCACCGACGCCGTCCGCCACGAGCATGATCGTCGCCAGCCGCTCACCGAGTAACGGGAGCTGGTCTGCGTGCGGCAAACTCGTGCCGTGCACAATCACTTCCGGATGCACGGTGCAGGCGAGGAAGTGATCCTCGTTTTCCTCCCGCACTTTTCCCGGATGGGTGAGCCCGAACAGATCCAGCTCGTCATCGCGGACGCGCGGGCTCTGGTGCGTGTTCGTGGTAAACAGCTCGGCGACTCTCATCACACCTCCGCTGCAAGCCCGGTCGTGCACTAGGATCGCTGTCCGTTGGCAGCAAGGCAAGACGACAACACGCGGCATCGCGGATCCCTTGCGGCCACGAGTGTGGCGCGGTAGGGATTAGTTCGCGTCCAACCAATCGACCCCCGTCCCTCTCACAATGTCCGACATCGCCTCGCCTACTAGGTACGACCGCCGGGCCTTCATGGCCTATTTCAGCTCCATCGGACTCGGAAGCACGCTGCTTCCCGGCGTGCTCTGGGGTCAGCTCCAGCAGCAGCAAGGTCCGGACATCACGAAAGAAATGATCGCCTCGGCGGAGGAGATCTCGGGGCTCAACTTCTCCGACGACGAACGCACGCAGATGCTGCGCAATCTGCAGCAGATGCGCGGCGCCATTCAGCAGTTGCACCAAGTGACGCTCGACATGAGCGTCTTTCCATCCATCGTCTTCGACCCGGTGCCGCCGGGGAAAGAGTTGGCCAAGAAGAGCAAGGCGACGCATGTGCGGAGCAAGGTTCCCGTCGTGGCCAGACCGGGCAGTCTCGATGAGTTGGCGTACGCGCCGGTGACCCAACTCTCCGACATGGTCCGCTCGCGCAAGGTGAAACCGTCCGAGCTCACCGACATGTACCTCGCTCGCCTCAAGCGGTACGATCCACAGCTGCATTGCGTGATCAACTTGACGGAGGATCGGGCGCGCGCGCAGGCGAAAGACCTGGACTCCGAGATTTCGCGCGGGAAATATCGCGGGCCCCTTCACGGCATCCCGTGGGGCGCGAAGGATCTGCTCGCCGTAAAAGGCTATCCCACCACGTGGGGTGCCGGCTTGTACAAGGATCAGACCTTCGACTACGACGCGACGGTCGTGAAGCGACTCGACGACGCCGGGGCGATCCTCATCGCCAAGCTCACGCTTGGGTCGCT
>DASVYG010000369.1:0-3166 GCA_036392315.1 Gemmatimonadaceae bacterium | reverse complement strand
GGACTGGGCCACGATCCGCGCGACATTCCGTCGCCGCTTCCGGGAAAGCCGGCGCCGCTGTTCGCGCTCGAGGTGTTCGCCCCTGGGCAACCGCCGCTCGCCAGACCGATCGGCGACAGCGTTCGTCTGGCGGACATGCGAGGCCAAGTGGTGGTGCTGAATTTCTGGGCGTCGTGGTGCTTGTCGTGTCGTGACGAGCACGTGACGCTGTCCGAAGTCGCGCGCCACTACACCGGCAAGCCCGTGCACTTTCTCGGCTCGTTGTATCAGGACACGCCGAGCGCGGGCCGGCAGTGGATCGCCGAGATGGGCGGACAGAGCTACCCGTCGGTCCAGGATCCGCACGCGCGTACGGCCATCGACTATGGTCTCTACGGCGTGCCGGAGACATTCATCATCAGCCCCGACGGCCGCATCGCGCACAAGATCACGGGGCCGGCCTCCGCGTCGGCGGTCACGCAGGTGGTCGATTCGTTGTTGGCGGCGCAGTCGTCCAAGAGCTCACCGTGATGCGCCGGCTGCGCAGTGCGATGTTCGGCGCGGCGATCTTTGCCTGCGTCGTTGGCGTTGCGCGCGGACAAAGCACGTCGACCCCTCGAGATACGGCGCCGGCAGCGACGCCCGTCGCCGATTCGGCGTTGGAGGCGCGCACGTCGGCGGTCGCATCGCAGCTACGCTGTCCGGTGTGCCAGGGTCTGTCGATCCAGGATTCGCCGGCCGAGTTGGCGCAGCAGATGCGATTGCTGGTGCGCGATCAGTTGGCCGCAGGAAAAACGCCTGAAGAAGTGAAGGCGTACTTCGTATCGAAGTACGGTGAGTGGATTCTCCTCGCGCCCAAGGCGAGCGGGTTCAATCTCGTCGCCTATGGGCTGCCCGTGTTGGTCGTCCTCTGCGGCGGGATCGGCATCGTGCTCGCCGTGCGCCGATGGACCGCCGCTCCGGACGCTGGTCCCGCAGAGCCGCCCGGTCCCGACGCAATCAACGCCACCGAGGACGTAGGGCGGTAGCGTCCGAAGGGACAGCGCCTGCTAATGCGGGCGGAGGTAGGTAGATCGCCTCGCGTGCGTCGGGTCTTCTCTTACACGCGACGCGGAGCGGCCCCGGTTCCTGGATAGTGCTGAGTGCGCATTGATTGTATGAGCGCACGCCGAGGCGACCAATCGTGGCACGCAAGCAACTCGAGCACACCGGATCCGACGGCGTCACGCGACTCGTCGATGCGGAGCGCGCGTGGGAGCGGTCACTCGAGGCAGCGCGCGCCGCGGCGAGCGACGCGATCCAAGCGGCTCGTGCGGAGGCAACACGCATCGATGACGCGGCCACCGCCGAAATCGCGCGCGCCATCGAGGCGCGACGGCGAGAGTTGGACGCGTCGACCGCGCGCGCGGTTGCAGAATTGGACGCCGAGTTCGCGGCGCGCACGGCGCGCTACGCGCAAGCATCCGAGGCGATGGTGGACGCGGCCGCGGCGATCGTCGCCGACGCCGCGCCGTGGCTCACGTCGAGCGGTGCGCGAAGATGATTCTCCCCATGGCGCGGGTCCGAATCATCGGTCCACGTGATCGTCTCCCGTCCGCACTTGAAGTGCTGCAGGATTTCGGGCGCATGCAGCTCGATCGCATTCCGAGCGCCGAGGGTCTCGAAGCCACGAGCCCCGACGCGGATGTCGCGCGCCATCAGCGCCCGCTTCGGCGCATGATCGACGACACCGAAACGGCGATGTCATTGCTCGGAATCAGCGAGGTGAGTGCGCCGGCGGCAGCCGTTGCCGCGAGCTCGTCCACGTTCGCTCCGTCGGTCGCTTCCCCGTCGTCTGCGGCAACCGACCTACCGCGTCAGGCGCGATTCGCTCGACACATCCGTCGCCAGGCCGAAGCCCTGCGCAGTCGTCGCCAAGCGCTCGACGAAGAGCGAACGCTGCTCGCGCGCTATCATGATTTTCTGAAGGCATTCGAAGGGCTGCTCGCCGAGCTCGGGAGCGCGAAGCATCTGCGAGCCTACGGAGTCACGCTCCCCGGCCACGAGCGCGGTCGCGTCGACACGCTCGCCGACACGCTGTCGACCGAGTTGGGAGTCGAAGTCATAGTCACGTCGCGACTGTTGCCCTCGGGAGATCTCGCGGTCTTGATCGCAGTGCCCGCCGAGGCGCGAGCTCGCATGGAGCGCGGACTCGCCGCCGCGCGCATCGCCGAGGTGCCCGTGCCAAGCGGATTCGGCGAATCGCTCAACGAAGCAGCTCCGCGCATTCTTGCGCGTCTGGCCGAGATTCCGTCGGCGATCGACGCCGTGGACAGTGAGCGACGCACGCTCGCGAGCTCGGTGGGTGACGAGCTTCGCGCGATTCGCTTCGGCGCATACGATCGCCTCACGACCGCTGCGGCGAGCGCGCTCGCATCGGCGACGCGCCACGCGTTCGCGATCGAAGGATGGGTGCCGCGCGCCGACGTGTCGTCGCTCCGCAAGAGCATCGAGCGGGCGCTGGGCTCGAGCATGGTCGTCGAAGAGCTCGCGCGTGAGGACTGGCACGCGACGGAAGCGCCGGTGGTGTTGTCGAATCCGCGTTTGTTCAGGCCGTTCGAGATGATCACGTCGCAGCTCCCGCTGCCGGCCTACGGGTCGATCGATCCGACGCCGTTCATCGCGATTGGATTCCCGCTGTTCTTCGGGATGATCCTGGGCGATGTCGGCTACGGCGCCGTCCTTGGCGCCATCGCGGGCTTGATCCTGTGGCGGGCGTCGAAAGAATCTCGCTGGCGCACCGCGGCCGAGATGGCGCTCGGCTGCGCGCTGTTCAGCATCGTATTCGGTCTGCTGTTCGGCGAGTTGTTTGGAGCGCTCGGCCGGCGATGGTTCGGTCTGCGCCCGATCCTGTTCGACCGAGAGACGGCGATCATCGCGGCCGTGGTTGCCGCCGTCGGCCTCGGCGTCGCGCACACGGCGCTCGGGCTGCTACTCGGAATGATCGAGTCACGGCACAAGCCGCGCGCGGCCGCAAGCCGCGCCGTGCAACTCGGGATGCTCGCGTTGATCGTGCTGGCGGTGCTGTCGATGGTGCAGGTGTTGCCGGCCAGGCTGTTCGGGCCGTTGGCGATCGTCGTCTTCGTTGGCTTCCCGGTGCTGGTCGCGCTCGAAGGCATCGTCGCGCCGATCGAGTTCTTCTCGACGC
>DASVYG010000368.1:0-2060 GCA_036392315.1 Gemmatimonadaceae bacterium | reverse complement strand
GGGATTCTGGACCGTCGCCTGCTTGTTCGCGTTGTAGCCGAACAGCTTGCCGTTGAGGTTCGTGCACTCGTTGCACGACGTGCAGCGTGCGGAGTCGATGTATGGGTCGATGGCGAGATCGTCGGCTGGTGCGGCGATCGTTGCTACGGCGGCTTGCGTTGGAGCGATGGCCGGAGCGGCGACCGCGGCGGATGCGGTTGAAGTCGGTGCCGCAACGGCCGGCGCCGGTGTTATGGGCGCCGATGTCGTGGGCGACGCCGTCACCGCGGATTTTGGCTTTCCGTTGCCATTCCCGGCCGCGGGCCGAGGTTGCTCGCTCACCGTCGATAAGAGTTCCGTGATCGACTTTCCTGCCCCGCCGTTCAATAGCACGTCGGCCATTCGCTTGGCAATGGCGCGTGGGTACGTGGCTTTGAGATCGGCGAGCTTCGCCTCGTACTCGGCGCGGAGCTCGGTGATCCGGCGTTCGTGCGTTGCTTCGAGGTCACCGACGATACGATCGCGGACGGATTGCGACGTCTCGAGACCGGCGAGCTCCTTGAGCTGGGAGAAGAATTGGAGTCGCTCCTCGGCGAGCGTCACGATCTCCGGCGAAACGCCGAGCCGAGCCAGCTTCTTTTCGGCGTCGATGGTGAGAATGTAGGGCGTCTTGCCATCACGGCCGTCGGCGTCGAGATCGAGGAACTCGTGGAAGAGAACCATGTCCTCATTCCACTTCTCGGATGGGACCGGCGTGAAATGCTTCTTGAACCGGCCTTCGGTCGCGGCCCAGTCGGCGATGGTGAGCGGCAGCGTGAGGCGCTGCGGTTGCCCAGCGTCGTCGGTGTACTCGAGGCTGTATTCCGGCCAGCGCTGGTCGAGTGATGGATTGCCGTCGAGGCTCAGCGCCTCGGATAGGAGCGGACCGGCGTCGGGATCGAAGGTGAGATATGGGAAGGCACGCGACTCGAGCGCGAGTCGCGCGGCGCGCATCGCCGAGTCGTCGGCCAGACCATGCTCGACGGGACACGGTGTGTAGATGTTGAAGATCGCCGGCCGGCGCTTCTGCAATCCGCGCAGCACGCCGCTGATCAGGTGCGACGCCGACGCCTGCGACGATTGGTGGACGTATGCTCCGCGGTGCGCGATGGCGATGAGCGCCAGCTCCTTGCGCGCTTCGGTCTTGCCATGCTGCGCGCGACCATACGCGGCCATGTCGGAGACTTGTCCGGTGAACCCGCTCGTGCAGGCCTGGCCGCCCGTGTTCGAGTAGACCTGTGTGTCCAACACGATGACGCGGATCGGTTTGCCCGACGCCATGAGGCGCGACAGGTTCTGGAAGCCGATGTCGAGCATCGCGCCGTCGCCGCCCATCGCCACGATCGGCGGGCAGAGATCGAACTCGTCGTCGGTGAACCGCTGCCAATCGAGCAGCGACAGCTCGGGCTCATCGCGCGACGCATCGTACTGGTTCGACGCGAGCAACGTCGCGCGTCGAACTTCTCGGAATGCGTCGGCCATCTTGCGCATGTGCCCTTCGAACAAGCCGATCGCGAGCGATGGCGAATCCTGGAAGAGATGATTCGCCCATGGGAACGGGTATGGATTGTATGGATAGGTGCTTGCCCACACCGACGAACACCCCGTGCTGTTCGCCATGCCCATCTTGGCGCGCCCCTTCCCGCTCGGTCCCTCGACATAGCGCCAGCGAAGATCGCGCAGAGCGTGAAGGCTCTTCGTGAGACGTTCGAGCTCGACGTGCTTGGCGGCGTCGATCGGGACAGGCACGCTGCCCTTGGCCGACGCCGCGGCGTCGAGATCGGCGTCGGACGCAACCAACGTTCGTGCCGTGGCGTCGAGCGTCGCGATGAGCTCGTCGAGTCGCGTGACGAAGCGCGCGACGCGGGGACCCATCAGTGCGTGAATCGTCGAGATGACGAGGTGTACCGAGGTCTTCTCACCGCACCCCATGCACGCGCCGTCGCCGCCGACCATCGAGCGATACGAATCCTTTTTCAGCAGCAGCGACGAGAGAACGCCGATGCCTTCGTCGATGTCGCGTACGGCGAGGAAACGATCGG
>DASVYG010000367.1:0-4634 GCA_036392315.1 Gemmatimonadaceae bacterium | reverse complement strand
GGCACGCTCGCGCCAATGACCGTACACCTCCCAGCGCGGGCCGGCGAGGGAGAGGCCGCGGGCGCGGCACCAGCCGACGAGTGCTGCGTGCGCATCGCCGAGGGCGCTGAAGTCGCCCCAATGCGTCGTCGTCGCCACGTTACCACTTGGCGTCACGCTGTAAACAACGTTTCCGGCCGCCGCGAACGGCGCCGTGACGCCAACGCCAAACTCGACGTCGAGCTGGTCGGGCGCTCCCTGGACGTCACGATAAACGAAGATGTTCTGGCCGTCGAGCTGCACCGTGTCGGTGCGGCCTGCTGCGTACACTTGGTCCAGATACGCGCGAAACTCGACCGCGACGCGCGATGCGGGAACGCGTGCGCGAACTGCCGCGATGCCCCTCGGCGATGCCTGCTGGAGCATGACGTCATAGACATTCGATGCTGGCATCGTTCCTCCAGTTGAGACCAGCTCGCGACCCAACGCTCGAGCTGCAACAGGAAAAGCTGAGGTAAGATACCAAATTACTAAATCGCGATAATCCTCGGGCGCGAGCCGCCGATCGGCTGAGTCGTTAGCGAGGAGCGAGACGATGCGCGTCGAGTCGCACCCCGTGCCCCAGCACGAAAACGAACACCACCGTAGCGACAACGCCCGCCACGATCCAACGCCAATCGCGGGTGACGCGGAGCGCCGGCTCCGCAGCCTCGCCCATTCGTGGGTCGCGCAGGAGTTGCGGTCCCCAGGCCAGCCCTGACGCCCCGCCCAGCGAACCAGCGACGCCGGAGATCAGCACGACGAACGCGCCGCCCGGCTCGAAAAGTCCGGCCGCAAGCGAGAGCAGCCCGCCGATGGCGTACGCGGTGAGCGCGTAGCGATTTGCCTCGGCCACGCGTGCCGCGCCCGACGTGCGGAGACGCCTCCCGAGCTGACCCATGGCCCACCGAGTGGAGAGCCAGTACATGCCGGCGCCGAGGAGAACGAGGCCTCCGTGCCAGATCCAGAAAGGTGTGAAGCCGCGCACCACGTCTGCCCAGTCGCCGATGTTGCTCACGCCGGAGTACAGCAAGTAGCCGGTCGCGGCCAGGAGGTTGACCGTCGCGAACAGCCAAAGAAAGAACGCTCCCGCGTTGGCGCGCTTCCGTCGGCGACGTAGGAGTCCGATCGCGATCGTCGCGGCCGCGAGGTTGGCGAGCGTGCCGCCCGCGGCGATGAACTTGATGCCCGCGCTCGAAACGGCCCGTTCATCACCCTGGAGCTGCATGGTTGTCAGAAGTTGCGGCCGGCAGCCCGCGAGCAGACAGGCCCCGCCGTGGCCGAGGCCTTCGTGCACCACCGACACCGCGACGGCGTGGACGACCACGGCCACGGCGATCACCGTGAGCCAGTCCGTCCGCGGCGGCATCGCGTTGCTGCTCTCGTTGAAACCAGGCGGTCGGCTCATAGAGAATCGCCTGCGGGCGGGTGGTGTTCGCGCGAGTGAGCTATCTCGGCGCGCGCGGCCGAAGATAGCCGACAAACGGACCTTCGCCCGGTAGGTCGAAGAATGCGCTCACCGCGCGCCACAACTGCTCGCGCGCGAAGTACTCCGAATGCACGACGCCCGTCAGGATGAGTTCCTTGTTCGCGGTATCATGCGGGAGAGCCGCGAACACCGCGTTCGTGAATGCCGGCGGAAGCGCCTCGTCCCCAGTCGAGCCGATGACGACCGTGGGTACATGTACGTGCGGCGCGATTGCCAGGTTATTGAACGCAGCGTAGTCACTATCCGGACGAAGCCACACGAGCCGGCTTGCAGGGAGTTGGTGATGCAGCATGGCTACACCCGTGGTCGCCGGCGCCGCGACAAACACGCCTCTTGCCGGACGATCGGCCGCGACCGCGAGGGCGAACGTCGAGCCGAGGCTGTGGCCGCCGAGGTACACTCGGCCCGCCGCTGGCGTTGGCAGCCGGGTCGCGGCGTCGAAGAGCGCGTCGCCGATCCGCCGCATCTCGGCCATCGACGGTCGCGGTTGCCCAGCGTCGTAGTAATTGAACACGACCAGATCGAGCCCCAGCGCACGCGCCGGCACGAGCATGCGTCTCAGCGCGGCCTCGGCGCCGTAGCCGTTGCCATCGAAGAACACCAGCACGGCACGCGCGCTGTCGCCGTCGTCCCAGTACGCCGACAGCGATGGCGCGCTCTCGATCGTCAGCTTCTGAACGTGGTGGTGCTGATCGGACAGCTCGGCGAGCGTCGTTGCCGACATCGGCGCGAACGGAACCTCGAAGATGTCCTTCGCGCCGAGGCGGTAGCAGCCGTTCGAGGCCGCCGCGACGAGAACGAACACGCCGAATGTGCATTGGATGCTGCGCTGCGCCAGGCGCACGTGGTCCCTCGTTGACAAGACTGTGTGCCAGACCAAGCCTAGCGACACTCACTCCGTTCGGGCAGCACTGTGAAATCGGACGCAACGCATTACTTGGGAAGGCACAACGGGGCATCATGCGAACGTCATCGACCATCTAGGGGAGACAGGCTCAAGGCTGCCGACCAGAATGCGGCCGAATTACCTGAACCGGCTGCGTGACGTAATCCACCGCACAGTGATAATCGCCGGGCCCGAGTAGTCTTGATTGCCTGAACTTTCGGGGGACCCGTTACCGGGTCTAGACGCGAGGCCTGAGGGCACGCCCCAGGTCTCCGACAATGGCAAACCCGTCGAAAGGCGGGGGCGCAAAGCTACGAGGCTACCGCGCGTTCGCTCTCCCGTCGAGCGCGCCACGCCAGTCGGGCCGCCAAACGGTTCACGATAGAGGTCCGCAGATGCACACCCACCGCCCGCGATTTGGCGCAATCGCGACACTTGCCACGCTTGCCGCCGCCACCCTCTCCGCCTGTGATTCACCGACGGCCGCGTCAGTCCGTCCAGCCGACGCCGCGCTGGCGTCCGTCGCTTCGACCGGCAACGGTGCGCCCAGTGGCGCACACTATAACCTGAACATCATCGGCGTACCGCAAGACAAATCACCGGATTTCAGCGGTGGCAACGGAGGCCGCATTTTTGTGGATCTCGTGGGATCCACGAAGATCAATCTCACCATGGGCGACTTCCAAGTGCTCGATGCCAACGGCACGGACGGCGTCGCCGCGTTCCAGCTCCCCAACCCCGATGACGGTAGTGGTCAACTCAAGTATTCCGTTTGGGTGCGAGCGCTCGGCACGCCCGGCGGAAGCGCGACAATGACGAGCTGCTTCACCGAGCTCTCAACCGCTACCACCTGGTGTAACTCGGGCAGCCTCGTGGTCTCGCTCAACCGCTTGGCCGGCGGTTCGAAGTTCGTCGACGTCAGCAAGCAGCTACTGCAGGTCTGTGCCAACGTGAGCACCGATCCGCTGGTGACCAACCTCCAGCTCGTGCCGCTCTTTTCGTCCCTCGGCACGGACTATTTCTGGCAGTACGACAATACGGGGTTGAAGCTCGTGCAGATGCGGTTCTACCCGATTTCCACGACGGCCATCGGTGGCGATTGCACGCGCGTCGCAAAATGAGCTAGCTCGGACCCCCGCTCTAACGAAAAGAGGGAATTGCGCAGTTTGCGATTCCCTCTTTTCACATCGACGTGCGACCGACGGCCGACCAGGGCGCGACGAATAACGCCCTTGCGCGGAGCGTTGCGTATCCAGCGCGCCAATTGTGGACCAGCCGGGATCGGCTCGGCACAATGCTCGCCTAATGAGCGGCCGTGCCGCTCCTCTTCTACAGTGTGTTCGGTTCGTCCGCGCGATGGCGGTGCGGCGTCACCGCGATCCTTGTCATCGCGGCGGAGCCGCGCATTGTGGCAGCGCAAGGCGGACAACCCTCCTGCGACGGCCGCCGAATCACCACAATCCAGATCGCGCCGGAGCGCCCGTCGTTCAAAGGCTCGTCCCGCCAGTGGCAACTCTTCGCCCGAGCGATCGGCCTGCATCACGCCACGACGCGCGCCGATGTCGTCGGCGCATATCTGCTGTTCAAGCGCGGCGAGATCTGCGCCGACGCGCGACTTGCCGAATCGGAGCGCATCCTGCGGGCACTTCCCTTCCTCGCCGACGCTCGCGTCACCGTGAGCCCTGACAGCGCCGGTGGAGTGATCGTCGGCGTGTCGACGACCGACGAAATCCCGGTGCTCGTCACGGGAAGCCTTCGCCACACCGTGCCGGCCGCGTTGTCGTTCGGCAACGAGAACATCGGAGGTCTGGGCCTTCGCATGGTCGCCGGCGGCGAGCGCGGGACTGTCTACCGGGATGCCGCTCACCTCGAGATCGCGGACTACGCGTTGTTCGGACAGCCCGTCAGCACGAACGCGCACATCGAACGAGACTTTCTCGGCGAAAACGGCGCGATCGGCGTCTCGCAACCCTTTCTCTCTGACTTTCAGCGCGGCGCCTGGCAGGCAAGCTACTACGGCGGTCACGACTTCCCGATCGTCCTCCGCCCCAGCGGAGACAATGGGGCGGTCGAGCTTCACCAGGTGCGATGGTCGGCCAGCGGCCTGTTGAGGACGCGTTTCGCGAACACTGCCGCGCTCTGGGGTCCCGTGGTCTTCGGAGCCCGCGTGACCCCCACGTCGCAGATGCTCCTCATCACCAATTCCGGCGCCGTCCCTATGACCGACTCGTTGGTCGCGCC
>DASVYG010000366.1:0-3148 GCA_036392315.1 Gemmatimonadaceae bacterium | reverse complement strand
GAACGTCGCGGAGAATGTGCCGTCGGCGGCAAGCGTTGGCGTTTGTGAAGTGGCTCCGCCGCCCGTACCCAGGGTGACCGTCACCGTGCCAGTCGGGATGAGTGTTCCGCTCGCCAGCTTGCCCGTGAGCGCCGCTGTGGCTGTGCCGTAGGTAATGATCTGCGATGCAACGGCGGAAAAGACCGGTGTCGCCTTGCTGATCGTTACGACCTGCGCGGCTGACGTCGCACTGTTGAAGTCGTTGTCCGTCGCTTTCGTCGCGGTGACCGAGCAGGTGCCTGTGCCGCTGGTGATTTGCAGCTTTCCGGCATCCGGGCCGGAGCTGATGATGGAGCATGCCGTGGATCCGCTGACGACGGCGAACGTGAGTGCACCTGTGCCGGAGCCACCGGATGCGGTCATCACGAGTTTGTCGCCGAAGATGCCGGTCGTTGGCGCCGTGACAGCGAGCGTGGCCTGATCCGCCTTGTTGATAGTCTCTGCCTGGGTCGCGGAGGTCAGGCCCGTCGCAGCGGCGGTAATGGTGTGCGTTCCCGAGCCTCGGGCCGTTGCCTTGTAGAAGAAAGTGCCGGAGCTGTTGCCTGAGGCGATGCTGATGTTCGTGATCGTTGATGCACAGGTGTTCGCGTCGTAGAACGCGGCGGTGCCCGTTGAGCCGTTGTCGGTGGTCAGGTTTACCGCGGTTGCCGCGGTGACGTTCGTCGCCGCACCAACAGCGTTTTGCGTTTGAATAGTGATAGGACCGACGCATTGGCCGACGGTTCCGCTGACGGCTGCGTTCGGGAACGCGAGCTTGGTCGGACCAGCCGGGGTGAGGGCGAAGTTCTGCGTCGGATTCGTCGTATTGCTAACCGAGACATCCGCGGACGCATTCGCATACCCGGTAGCCGAAGCAGTAAGACGCACTGTGTTGGAGTTTCCGGAGAACTGGACAGCGAGCGAGTAGCTCCCCGTAGGGCTCGTGGTTGCCGATAGGAGATTATTACAGGGGTTCGTGCCGGTGCTAGCGCAGGTCACCGTGGCGCCGCTGATGGGATTATGGGTAACGGCGTCAGTAACGACACCGCTAACTGTCGAGCTTCCATCCGTAAAAATCGTCTGCGCCACGAGCCCCGACGGATTCGCGACCGCTGTCGCGGTGAACGTCACGCCATAGTCGCGCTGATCCACCACGAACGTGTGATTCGCGAAACTCCCAGTGCCGTCCGCGACCGTCGTCACCGTGCGGTCCGCCGTAGTCCACTGCGGATCCTCGTGGATCGTGATCGTCACAGTGTCACCCGCAACCCAGCCCGTGCCACTGAACATCACCGTGTCACCGGGCAGATAGTCCGGCTTGTCCGTCGCGAGGGTCGGCCCCGACGTCGTCGACGTCGTTGTCATCGACGCCGACGTCCCAGATGAGATATTGAACGAGGCTCCGCTCGATCCAATCTTCCCCGTCGAGCCGCCCGACGTCGCCTTGACGTCGTCGCCCGCATTCGAATACTGCACCAAGATGCTCTGGCGACTCGACGTCCCACCCATCGCGCTCACTTCCGTCCGCGCCGCGGCGTGGCCGCCGATGTGCAGACCGTACGACGCCATGTTCGAGAACTTGACCGCGCGGCCGCTCGCCGAGAACATGTCGCCGCCGCGCGTCGTGACCGGCGTGATGTCGCCGAACGCCTGCAGCTCCTCGTCGGCCGAGACATCCACAGTCGAGATCGAGCGCACCCACGAGTAGCGATCGGCCGACTTCTCGGACAGGTCGAGGAAGGCGACGAGACCAACGAGGCCGGTCGCGCGATTGTGGCCGTCAGCGGCCCAGCGTACGAGATTCTGAATGAGCGCGTCCTTATCGGCGCGATTGGCGGCGCCCTGGTCCGGCGCGCCCGAATAGACGGCCACACGACCATTGATCGCCATGTGAAGGCGCGTCGCCGCCGAGCGGAGCACCGCATACGGCTGCTTGGTCGCGTCGTCGGCCAACGAGGGAACAACGAACACCGCATAGTGTTGGAGGTCGATCTTCCTGAGATCGACCGTGCCGCTCGAGCCGGCGAACCCGCGATCGACACTGTCGGCGAACTTGGACTTGAGCGCCGAGACGATACGATCGCACCCGTTGACGTCGACGCCAACCGGACAGTACACGAGCGCTTTCTGGCCGTGAGCGGTCGCCGCGGATAGAGCTAGCGCTAGCGCCGCCGCAAATGCGGCGGTCGCGAAGGATTTTCTCATTGTCGTGGTGGAGGAGGGAGAGAGAGTTCCTCTATTGGCAGACGTCGTCGATCACGGCGTCGAGTGCGGCACGGCTGGTCGCGGTGGTGGACGCTTGCGGCTTCGCCAACAACTGATCGCGGCGACGCACGCTCGCCACGCAAATCGTGGAGGCGTCGTGTGGCAAGGTGCTCATCGTCAGCGCGGGTCGAGGCGGCGCCGTAACGAGAGCCGACTTCATGGGCTTGTCGTTACTGCACGCCGCGGCAAGACACACCATCGCGGCGACGCCGGCGAGCGGATAGCGCATTGTGAACTCCATCGAAGGGAGCAGAACTTTCGGTAGGCAGCACTGCCTACGCCCGCAAACCGAATACCGACCACGGCCGTAATGTGGACCGGCTCAAGTCCCCGAATCGACGGTTTACCTGGGTCGACACTCTTGCGTTGTGCCATAGCGTCGAGTTGTCGCAACCGCTCCGTCGCGGGCGCGCAACAATGGAGGGGTGTCGCCTCGCGCGCAAGCGGGATTTACCCCACTCCGCTCTGGGCCCGTTCGAGGTCCCTAATAATCAGCGGCTCATACGAGGGCCTATATAAAGGAATGACGGGCGCCGCCCCTCATACGGCGCCTCACGGCCCGATCAACGATCGTGACGCGTCCCCAACACGCCGCCGAAGAACTCCAGCGCCTCCTTCGCCCAGTTGCGCATCCCCTTCGCGCCACCGAAACAATGCACCTGCTGGCTGTCCGGCATCGTCGGCGGATAGACCTTCGCCGTGAATTTCGTCTTGCCGGCACGCTTGGCCGCCTCGCCAAGCACCCTCGCCGGCTCGAGGCTCGCATCCTTGGGCGGCTGTATCAACAGCACCGGCATGTCGATGCGACGCACCGCCTCGATGAGACGATTCTGAAGCACCGTGTGACCACGCCAGCTCAGCGCCG
>DASVYG010000365.1:0-2004 GCA_036392315.1 Gemmatimonadaceae bacterium | reverse complement strand
TCCCGTCGCGGCGATGCGAGCCGAGTGATATGAGCCGCACACGATGGTTGTTTCGAGTTGCCGGCCAGTTTCGCGAGAACGTCTCGTCGGCACTGGGCTCGCTCGCGGTGGCCAAGGGACGTTCCGGACTCACGGTGCTGGGCGTCGTGATCGGCGTGTCGACGGTGATGGCGATGGCGACGATCGTTTCGGGCATTCGCGATCAAATCGTTGACACGATCGAGATCGCCGGGCCGACGACGTTCTACGTGCTCAAGGTATGGTCACAGACGCCGGTCAACCCGCAGAGTCTCCCGGCGTGGATCCGTATTCGTCCCGATCTCACGACGGACGACGCCGAGCGCATCGCCAGGCTGCCCGAGATCAAGTACGCGGCGATCTGGGCGCAGATTCAGAATCGCATGGAGTACGGTGCGACCCGGACCAACATCGGCGTGGTGATAGGCGCGGACGACGGCTATCCAGAGATCTACGGTGGCCAGCTCAGTGACGGTCGATGGTTCACGCGCAACGAGGAGGTGAGCGGTGCGCCGGTCGTCGTGTTGTCGAGCGATGTTGCGCAGAAATTGTTCGGCGCCATTCAACCGATCGACAAATGGATTCGCATCGGCGGCCGGCCAACGCGCGTCGTGGGCGTATACGAACCGGCACCGAACATCTTCCAGCCACCGGGGCAACAAACCCACGGCATCATGCCGTATCGCACGATGGACCGCGGTTACACGATCGACAAGACGAACGCGCTGTTCATTCCGGTCAAGCCGCGCGCCGGCGTGTCCGTCAACGTCGCGCAGGAGGCGGTGACGATTGCATTGCGCGAGGCACGGCGCCTCAGGCCTGGCGATCACAACAACTTCGACATGGTGACGCAGGATCAGATTCTCGACACGTTCAACAAGCTGACCGGTGTCTTCTTTCTGGTGATGCTCGTGCTGTCGGGCGTCGCGCTGCTGGTCGGCGGAATCGGCGTAATGGCGGTGATGATGATCAGCGTGACCGATCGGACGCGAGAGATCGGCATTCGAAAGGCGGTCGGCGCGACGCGCGGCGACATCCTTCAGCAATTCCTCATCGAGGCTGCGGCGCTCACCGGCGCGGGCGGGGTGATCGGGGTGATCGTCGGGCTTGGGCTCGGCAGAATGGCGAGCTCGTTATTGAACGTACATGGAACCACGCCCATCAATTTGACGTTGATCGCGGTGGCGGTATCGGTTGGGATCGGCTTGGTGTTTGGTGTGCTGCCCGCACGACGAGCGGCGCTGCTCGATCCGATCGAATCGCTGCGATACGAGTGAACGAGTGAACCACCCGGCCGTGTCGAAGTCGCCTTCGGCTCCAAACATCGAGCGCACGAATCGGGAAGCCAATTAGATCGACTCCGGCGTAACTTTCGTCCTCGACGTCTAGAGAGGCTTCCGTGACACTCGAGCCGAACCTGCAACCTGCAATCGCCCAAGCGTTCACCGTGTTCGACACCGCCGTCGGTGCGTGCGGTGTCGTGTGGAACGAACGCGCGCTACTCGGCGTGCAGCTTCCCGAGCGGGATGCTGCCGCGACGCGTGCGCGACTCCGTCGCCGCTTTCCCAACGCCCGCGAGGCGGAGCCGTCCACCGAGGTGCGGTCGGTGATCGATCGAATCGTCGCGCTCCTGCGCGGCGAACGGGTCGACCTGAGCAACGTGTCGATCGACTTGGGTGGAATTCCCGAATTCGATCGCGACGTCTACGTCGCCGCGCGAGAGATTCCTCCGGGCGCCACGGTCACCTACGGGGAGATTGCCAAACGCATCGGCCGGCCGGGCGCGGCGCGCGACGTTGGTGTCGCCCTGGCGCGAAACCCGTTCGCCATCGTCGTTCCGTGCCACCGTGTCGTGGCGACGAATGGCAAGACGGGCGGCTTCTCCGCGGGGGGTGGCATCAAGACGAAACTACGGCTTCTCGCCATCGAGGGTGGCGCGGGGCCGCTGTTCGAGTCCGCGACGTCGTAACTCAGCGCGGACTCGAC
>DASVYG010000364.1:0-8091 GCA_036392315.1 Gemmatimonadaceae bacterium | reverse complement strand
CACCGCGGCCGCCGCAACGTTCGGCGTTCCACTACCAGAGCATTTCTGCGCGTCGGGCGAAGCGCTCTCGTGGCTCGGATCGAAGGTTCTCGAGCGATCTGGTGCGTCACCGGCGACGCGCGTGGTCGTCGGGTCCTCCGGGTGGGCGTCGGTTCGCGTCGAAGGCGCGCGCGTTTTCGCTCGCGCCGGGCGATATCGATCGAATCCGTCGCACGTCGACCCGGCGCACGTCGACGTTTGGATCGACGGGCAGCCGCGCGCCATCGACGCGGGAACGTACCGCTATTGCGCGGCGGCCCCTTGGGGAAACGCGCTCTCGGCGATCGGCGTGCACAACACGCTCGATATCCCGTCGATGCCGGCGGCGGTCAAGGGGTTTCGCTTTCTCTGGCTTCAACGACCCGCCGCAACAGTCGCCCGCGCCGAACAAACGGCTGACGGCGCCGAGGTCGAGTTGTTGAACGAGACGTGGGCGGCGCACGGAGTGCGCCATGTGCGCCGGATTGTCGTGGGCAATGCGGGCGTCGAGGTGTACGACGACGTGGACGTTGGCGAGCGAGCGCCACTCGAGGTGCGCCTGCATTGGCTCGTACCACGCGGCGCCGCACCTCCCGAAATCACCGCCACATCCGGCGGCGCTCTTACGGTCGTCGAAGCGTCACCACGCACGATCGAAGGATGGTGGTCGCCGCACTACGGCGAGCGACTTCCGGCCGTGTCGATGTCGTATGTGACGACGATCACTAACCGGACCACAACCATACATAGCCGGTTCTTGGCGACGAATTTGCGACGCTGAGTGGTGAGGAAAAACCGCGGAGAGAATGAACGTGCCTGAAAAGCGCATCTATATGTCGGTCCCTCACATGAGCGGCCGCGAGGAACTGTACGTCGCCGACGCGTTCCGCTCGAATTGGCTATCGTCCGTCGGCCCTCACATCGATGCGTTCGAGCACGAAGTCGCACAGCGACTGGGCGGTGGCGTGAACACGGTCGCGGTCTCGAGCGGCACCGCGGCGATGCACCTGGTGCTTCGGTACATCGGCGTCGGGCCTGGCGATATCGTTGCGGTCCAGTCGGCGACGTTCATCGGCTCCGTCTATCCCGTTCTCTATCTCGGCGCCACGCCCGTGTTCATCGACAGCGAGGATGTGTCCGGGAATATCGATCCGGAGCTCGTGCGCGAATATTTCGCCGACGCATCGCGCGCGAATCGCTTACCCAAGGTCCTGATCGTCGTGCACCTCTATGGGCAGCACGCCGATCTCGATCCGTTGCTTGCGGCGTGCGAACAGTACGGCGTCACTCTGGTGGAAGATGCCGCCGAGTCGCTCGGCTCGACGTACAAGGGCCGGCAGACGGCGACGACCGCGCCCTTCTCGATTTTGAGCTTCAACGGGAACAAGATCATCACGACGACGGGCGGCGGCATGTGCGTGAGCAGAGATCCCGCGGCCGCGCCGGTGTTCAAGAAGTGGTCGACGCAATCGAAAGAGGCGAAGATCGAATACGAGCACACCGAGCTCGGTTACAACTATCGTATGAGCAACGTGCTCGCTGGGATCGGACGCGGCCAGCTCGAGGTGCTCGACGAACGCATTCGCCAGCGACAACGCGTCGCCGATCGGTATCGCGAGGCGCTGTCGGACATTCCCGGCGTCACGCTTCAGGCAGAGGCGCCGTGGGGCATGCATACACGGTGGCTGAGCGTGATTCATCTCGACGCAGATGTCCACGGCGTGCGTCCGGCCGACGTCATCCGCGCACTCGAAGGGAACAACATCGAGACGCGTCCCGTCTGGCGGCCGATGCACACGCAGCCCCTCCTGCGCGATGCGATGGCCGTCGGCGGCGCCGTGTCCGAACGGCACTTCGCGCGCGGGCTGTGCTTGCCGTCGTCGTCGAGTCTTACTGAGTTCGATCAGGATCTGGTGATCGACGCGCTGCGGAAATGCTTCGCGGAGTCTCCGGCGATGAGTAGCCTGTGAAATAGGGCATCGTCGCATCGCCGGGCGCGCTGATGCCTTTGCGCTCTACCACCGCCCGGAGGGTCTTGGCGAGCAGGCGCAGATCGAGACGCAACGACACGTTGTCGACATATTCTAGGTCGAGATCGAAACGCTCGGGCCAACTGAGCGCGTTGCGTCCGGACACTTGCGCGAGCCCGGTAATGCCGGGACGAACGCGATGACGACGCCGGTGACGGTCGGAATACAGCGGAAGGTACTGGACGAGGAGCGGGCGCGGCCCGACGAGACTCATCTCGCCGCGCAGCACGTTGAGCAGCTCGGGCAGCTCGTCGAGCGACGTTGCACGCAGTCGCCGCCCAAACGCGGTGAGCCGGCGCTCGTCGGGCAGCAGGTTGCCCTCGGCGTCGCGGTCCGCGGTCATCGTGCGAAACTTGAGGAGGTCGAAGGGCCGGTCGTCCATGCCGGTGCGTCGCTGCCGGAAAAACACCGGGGCGCCCAGTCGCACGCGCACTGCAACAGCCACTGCAAGGAGCAGCGGAGCCCATAGGGGGCTCGTGACCAGCACCAGCGTCAGATCAAGCAGCCGCTTTCCAGCGTACGTTTGCATCAATGACCAATCTGCCATCGTTTGCTCGGCCAACGGAAGCCACGTCTGGTGGAGGTGCTACAGTCGTCGTCGGCGGCGGCATCATCGGGCTGGCGACCGCGTACAAGCTCCTCAAGGCCGGGCGGCGGCGCGTCCTCGTCCTCGAGAAAGAGGCGATGGTTGCGCGGCACCAGAGTGGCCACAACAGCGGCGTTCTGCATGCTGGACTCTACTACACGCCCGGCTCACTCAAAGCGCGTCTTGCCGTCGACGGGATTCGCCAAATGAAGGCGTTCTGTCGACAGTTCGGCGTGCCACACGAGGTGTGCGGCAAGCTCGTCGTCGCCACCTCCGACGACGAGCTGCCGCGACTCGAGGAGCTGCTTCGACGTGGGCTGGCAAACGGCCTCGCGGGATTGCGCATGCTGTCACCTGCCGAGGCACGGGAGCGGGAGCCGCACGTCCATTGCGTGGCGGCCGTTCTCGTGCCCGAGGAGGGAATCGTCGACTACACGGCGGTATGCGACACGCTGGTGGATCGAATCGTCGAGCTGGGCGGCGAGGTGCGAACCAACGCCGCCGTCCAGACGATTGCATCGAGCGGAGGCGAATGGATCGTGACGACACCGAGCGAAGAGGTGCGCGCGTCGTATCTCATCAATTGCGCCGGTTTGCACTGCGATCGCGTCGCACGGCTCGCCGGCGAATCGCTCGATCTTCGCATCGTGCCGTTTCGGGGAGAATACTTCAAGCTGCGTCCGGAACGACGCTCGCTCGTCAGGCATCTCGTGTATCCCGTCCCCGATCCGGCGTTTCCTTTTCTCGGCGTGCACTTTACACGAATGATCGGCGGAGACGTCGAGGCGGGGCCGAACGCGGTGTTGGCGCTGGCGCGCGAAGGCTATCACGCGTTGAACGTGAACTTTCGTGACGCATTGGACGCGCTCCTGTTTCCGGGACTGTGGCGCTTTCTTCGGCGCTATCCGGCCATGGTTGGATTCGAGCTCCGACGTTCGCTGAGTCGACGGCTGTTTTGCGCGTCGCTGCAGCGTCTCGTCCCCGAGCTTCAGCTCGACGACCTCTCACCGGGCGGTTCCGGCGTTCGCGCCCAGGCGCTCGCGCGCGACGGCACGCTGGTGCAGGACTTCATGATTCGTCAGAGCCCGAATGCGCTGCATTTGCTGAACGCGCCAAGTCCCGGAGCCACGGCCTCGCTCGCAATCGCCGACGTGCTCGTGTCGCGCCTCGCGGCGTCCTGAGGCGACGCTCGGACGCGGGCTCCAGGCGCGGTCGCCAACGCGCGTCGACGCCGCCGCACAGCCAGCCCATGCCCGCGACCAGGAGAGTTCTCAGATGCGTTGCGTCGGGCTACGCGGAGGCGAGTTCCGCGCGGGAATCGGGATGAGCGAGGACCTGACGGAGCGCCTGGACGTTGTGAAAGACCGGATCCATGTGCGTCCGTAGACTGTGATCGGCGCGCATCGCGGTCACGACCTCGCGCACGCCGTCACAGACGGAATATTCGGGTTCGAAGTTGAGCACTCGTTGAATCTTCTCGAAGCTCACCCGGTAGTCGCGCGGATCGGGGATCTCGTTCTGCAGATTGATCGACACGTCACCCACCACGCCGGCCACGATGTCGCCAATCTCGGCAATCCGGTGATTGTTCTCGTCCCCGCCGACGTTGAAGATTTCGCCGCCGACTCTGTTGCCTGGCGCCTCGAGTGCCGTGAGGAAGGCGCGCGCGGCGTCGCGACAGTGGACGTTGGGCCGCCACTGGCGTCCCCCGAAAATCGAGATCTTGTGATCGACGACGGCCCGCGCCGTCAACGTGTTCACGACGAGATCGAACCGCATGCGCGGTGACAGGCCGAATACCGTGGCCAGCCGGAGCACGACCGGCTCGGTGTCGCCGCATCGATCGAAAATGATGTTCTCGCTCAGCACGCGCGTTCGCGCGTACAGCGACACGGGATTCAGACGCGAGCGCTCGTTCAGGAGATCGTCCTCCTTGAGGCTCGCGCCATACACGCTGCAGCTCGACGCGAATACCAGTCGCTGCACGCGATAGAAGTCCGCAGCTTCGGCGAGAATCTTCGTCGCCGCATAATTGAGGTTGATCGTCTCCTCGGGATCCAGATTGCATGCCGGGTCGCCGACGATCGCCGCCAGCGCGACGACTCCCTCGACGTCGCGCATGGCGCGACTCACGTCGCGGAGATTGCAGATGTCGCCCCGCACGATCTCGAGTCGCGGATGCGACCGAATCGCCGACAGCCCGGCCATCCCGTACGTGAAGTTCTCGAGCACGCGCACTTGATAGCCGCGCTCCAAGAGCATGCGCGTGAGGTGTGATCCGATGAAGCCCGCGCCGCCGGTCACCAGCACGCGTCGCTCGGCGCACGGCGCGGCACGGCGCGTCGTGGCCGGCCATTCAACCACCGGCTCCGTCGACAAGTCGGCGACGTTGATCGTCCCCGGCCGCGGTGCGTCCCCGTTCGCCAGCAGTCGTCCGACGCCGCCGACCGTCCGCGCGCGGATCCCGATGTCTTCCGCACGCCGCACCAGCGCGCGCACGAACTCCGACGGCGCCGACGGCATGGCGACGATGACCTCCGTCACGTTCTCATGCTCGGCGATGGCGAGCATTTGCTCGACGGGTCCGAGCACCGGCACCTGGTCGAGCAACGTGCCGATCTTCGAGCGATCGTCGTCGAGATAGCCGATGAGCTCGACGTCGCGCGGCCTCCGTTCGCGAAGCTGCTGGCCGATCGCGAACCCAACGTCACCCGCGCCGACGATGAGTATTCGATGACGATCGCCGACCGGGCTCACCGAGCGGCGGTAGGCGTGACGGCGGCGGCGGAGCGAGGCGAGACGCCAACGACGAAGGGTGCGAGCCGAGCTGCACAGCAGTTGCGCGAGCACCGCGGACAATAGCACGGACGCCCAGGTGAGCGGCACGAGCCGCGTGACCTTGAGCACTCCGAGCGCGATGAACACGGCGCCGCTGCACGTCATGAAGACGAGTGGTTCTTTTACCCCCACGTATCGCCACGTGGTGCGATAACTGATGCCGATGGCGTTCACGGCGGCCACGATCGCGCCGGCCAGCGCGCACGTGGCCGCGACGTGCAACGCGATCGGCGTCAGCGCGCCGAACTGAACTACGAAGCCGACGAGCGCGGCAGTTGCACCACAGCTGAAATCGACCGCAATCTTGAGCGACCGACGAACAATCGGATTTTGTGTCAGATCCCAACTCGTGAGTACGCTCGGCATGGAGTCACAATGCTCGGGTTCCGCTCATGCGTGACGACATGCGCGACACAACATCCGCACATCAACAGCGGCGAGCGCGCTTGCACCGCGGTAACCGTGCCAGAGCGCCGTCTTGAATGGACGCGTCGTCGCGCATTGCATTAATTGACTGTATTCTCGAACGACGCCTTCTCGACGACTACCTCCATGCCATCACAGCGCGTCACGTATTTGATTGGTGCGGGCGGTCACGCCAAAGTGATCGCCGATATCCTTGTCGAGTGCGGTCGCCCACCGGTCGCGTTTCTCGACGATGCACCAGCGCACAGCCGCCTTCGTGGCATAACAGTCATCAAAGGACTCGAATTACCCGAGCCAGGCTCGGCGGTGATCGTGGCCATCGGCGACAATTGCACGCGCGAACGACTCGCGCGCCGCTATTCGATCTTCGATGTCGCGATCCATCCGTCGGCGTACGTCTCGCGCGATGCAGAAATTGGACCGGGGACCGTCGTCATGGCTGGGGTCGTGATCAATGCCGGCTCACGCGTCGGCTCACACTGCATCATCAATACGAACGCGACCGTTGATCACGATTGCTTAATTAGTGATTTTGCTCATGTCGCGCCCGGTGCGACCCTTGGCGGCCACGTCCGCGTCGGCGTCGGAAGCATGGTTGGGCTTGGCGCAAACGTGATTCACGGACGCGAGATCGGTGAGCACACGATCGTCGGAGCGGGCGCCACGGTGGTGCGCGATCTCCCGTCGTGTGTCGTCGCGATTGGGTCGCCCGCGCGCGTCCTGCGAGCGCGGCAACCCGGCGACCGATACTTGTAGCGACGACTACGGCCGATAGCGGATGCCGGTCGTCAGCCGAATGTTGGTCGCGTCAAAGGAGAAGTTTCTGTTGAGCTCGCGCGCCGCCGTCACGCCCCACGTCACGTCGAAGCGTGGCTGAATCATCATGCGCTCCAACGACAAGGCGTGAACGACGTCATCACGGTTGTGATCGGGAAGACCGTTCGGCTCGGTCTGGAACTGCCGCCGGCCAAAGCGAACCCACGCGAGCGACCACCGGCCGCTCTTCTCGTAGCGCGAGAGTTCAATGGTCGACCCGCCGCCTCCGTACACGGCGGCACCGCCGAGGACTTGTCCGTCCTGTGTGTGTCCCTGTGTTACCACGGTATGCACATAGAATTCAGTCTGCGGGCGCCCTAGGGTGATCGAGTTGAGCCGCGCGTTCGTGTGTTCGCCGCGAAGCGTGATGAGATCACCATCGGCGAGCGTCCAGACGCGCTGGAGGCCGAGCGTGTATGCGGACTCGTGATCCGGCTCGACGAGTAGATCGCGGTTGTCGTAGTTGTGATCGTCCTTCGCGAACTCGCCGTAGAACTCGAATCCGTTGCGCGGCAGCACCCAGCGGAAGAAGATCGACGCGATTTGGTTGTCGCCCTCGAGCCCAACGATGCTGTGATTCGGCCCCTGTCCCGAGATGTAGGAGAGTCCCTCGATTGGCCGCAGGAAATCGTGCGATGTGAACCCGCTGTCCGGCCAGATGCTGTGAAAGAATCTCGCGCCGCCGATGTCGAGACCCGGAACGCCACGCGGACTGAACGTCGCCACGACGCCGGACATGAAACGCCGCGTTTCGCTGTCCGACGGGAACGCGAACTGTGACTGGCTGAGCCGTCCGTACTCGAGGCGCGCGTGCACACGGCCGATGAAAACGTCGACCGGCTGCGACGTTCCGACAAAGACGTGCGGAAATCCCGCGGCGTTGTTTCCGAGAATGAGCGGGTTGTCGATTGCGGGTCCCCAATGATCGTTCGCCGTCGATACACCGAGCGCAACCCATGGCAAGTCGAGCCGCACCGTGCTTTGTCCCGGATCGAGTCGTTGATACGCGCCGTCGCCGAATCGTTGCGGCTGATCGATCGTTCGCGGATTCATGCCTTCGTCGAAGACGTACTTGCCGGTCTGTCCGTTCGGCATCAGCGCGAACGAACTGTTCTGGGCGCGAAAGGCGATCGGCTCGAACGTGAAGGAGAGCGGGCCGACGCGCCCGCCGAAACCGCCCTGTATGGTGCCGGTAATCCCCCGGCCGGCCCACACCGCACCATCATTGAAGCCATACGGAAACGCTGAGTTGTAGATCAGCGCCGCTTCCGGAGAGAACAGGTAGAAATCGACCGAGCTCTTCGCCGGTCTAGCGACGCGCGCCACCCACGGATGATTGGTCGTCGACGGTAGCAGTTGGTCGATTTCGCGCGGTCC
>DASVYG010000363.1:0-3792 GCA_036392315.1 Gemmatimonadaceae bacterium | reverse complement strand
GGCATTATTGCCGCGGGCGGCATCGCCGTTCCGCTCTACCCACCGGCGCGGCTCGATCGCGTCGTCGAGTATCTCCAGCGCCAGGCGCGCATTCTGGCGAACGCCAACGCGCGATTGATGATCTCGATCGACGAAGCAGTTTCCGTCGCGCGCATGCTGCACCACGCGGCGCCTGCGCTCGAGACGATCGTGACGCCGGACGCACTGCGCAGCGGCGGAGAGCCGATGACGGAGACGGTCGGCAAGAGTGGCGACGCGGCGCTCATTCAATACACGTCGGGCAGCACCGGCGACCCGAAGGGCGTCCTCCTGACGCACGCCAATCTCTTGGCGAACATTCGCGCCATCGCCGCCGGCGTGCAGTTGTCACCGACGGACGCGGCGGTCAGCTGGCTTCCGCTCTATCACGACATGGGGCTGATCGGCACCTGGCTCAATTCGATGGTGCACGGAATTCCGCTCACGCTCATGTCGCCGCTCAGCTTTCTCGCGCGGCCGGAGCGATGGCTGTGGGCGATCCACGAAACACGCGCGACACTTTCACCAGCGCCGAACTTTGCGTACGAGCTGTGCGTGCGCAAAATCCGCGACGAGGCATTGGTTGGACTTGATTTGTCGTCGTGGCGGGTTGCGTCGAACGGATCGGAGCCGGTGAGTGCCGCGACCCTTGATCGCTTCGCGCAACGGTTCGCGCCGTTCGGACTGCGACGTGAGGCGTTGTTCCCCGTATATGGGCTCGCCGAGTGCTCGGTGGCGTTGTGCTTTCCGCCGGTCGGACGCGCGCCGCTGGTCGACGTCGTCGAGCGCGAGCCGTTCGAGCGCGAGCGGCGCGCCGTGCCTGCGAGTGCGAGCGCTGCGGCTCCGCTCAGCTTCGTCTCCGTGGGAACGCCGCTGCCGGCTCACGAAGTGCGACTGGTCGGCGAGCAACGAAACGACGTTGGCGAGCGCATCGTCGGCCGATTGTTGTTCCGAGGCCCGTCGTGCACGTCGGGATACTATCGAAATCCCGAGGCGACGTCCCGCGCAATCGCGCCCGACGGATGGATCGACAGCGGCGACCTCGCGTATCGCGCAAAGGGTGAGTTGTTCATCACCGGTCGTATCAAAGATCTCATCATCAAGGGCGGCCGCAATCTCGTTCCGCAAGAGATCGAAGAGGTTGTCGGCGCGATCGCGGGCATCCGAAAAGGTTGCGTCGCCGCGTTCGGCATTCCAGACGAGGCCAGCGGTACGGAGCGCTTGATCGTCCTCGCCGAGTCGAGAATCAGCGACGATAGTGAACGCGCTCGCCTCGAGCGCGAAGCGGTGGCGGCGGTCGCAACGGAGATCGGCGTGCCGCCCGATGCCGTGCGCATTGTGCCGCCGGGGACGGTGCCGAAAACTCCGAGCGGAAAAATCCGACGAAGCGCCGCGCGCGAGGCCTTCGACGCGGGACGACTCGGACGCCAACCGCGCGTGCCGCTGCGGATCAGCGCGCGGTTAGCGTTCGGACGTGCGACGTCCGCCATGCGCACCGTCGCCGGCGTCGTGACGCGCACGGTCCAGGTGATGTATTTGCTCGCTGCCTGGACGGTCGCGCTCGTGGTGCTTGGGCCAGCCATTCTGGTCCTGATGTTCGCGCTCTCGAATGGAAGGCCGGTGCGGACCTTGTGTCGCGTCATCGCACGAGTCGCGCTCTCCATGAGCGGCTGTCGCGTGACGGTCGAGGGCAGGGAACATCTACCACGCGATGGACCGGTCGTCCTCGTCACCAACCACACCTCGTACGCCGACACGCCTGTGCTGGTGGCAGCGTTGCCGCGCGACTTCGTCTTCGTCGCGATGACGGAGATTCTGTCGTGGCCTGTGATCGGATCACTTGCGCGACGCGGCGAGCATCTCACCGTCGACCGCTGGCACATGCGGCAGAGCGTCGCCGACGCGGCCGCCGTCGAACGCCGGCTGCGCAGCGGCGCCGCCGTGCTCTTCTTCGCTGAAGGTGGCTTCTCTCGCGCGCACGGTCTCCGGCCCTTCCGCCTCGGCGCGTTCGAGGCCGCTGTCGCGACCGGCGTGCCGGTGATTCCCATCGCGCTCCGCGGCTCGCGCGAACTGCTGCCCGCCGACACGCGTGTTCCGCATCCGGGAAAGGTCCACGTGTGGATCGGTGAACCAATCGAGCCGACTGGCCGCGACTGGAAGGCGGCGATCGACCTGCGAGACCGCGCGGCGGATGCAATCGCTGCACACTGCGGCGAGCCAAGACTTCAGGCGTCCGTGCCCTCGGCGACGCGAGAGACAGCATGAAACGTCGCCGCCTCTCGATCATCGCCGGCGCGATGCTGCTCGTCGCGCTGATCGTCGTCGCGAGCGCGGCATATCTCCTCCGCGATCCTCTCCCACACTTTCGCGCGCGACATGCGGCCATCGACTCGGTGGTTCGTGGTGCCGCGGTCGCCGAGGGCGGATACGAGTTGACTCCGGTGCGTCTCGTCGCAACGAGCGGTCTTGCGGTGGACCTGGTCGTACGTCGTGCCATTGCCGATAGTGGACGGCTCCTTCCACTCGCCATCATTCTCGGCGGGCCAAACACGGGTCGTGAGACCGCAAGGATGGTCGGTGATACGCACGGCATCGTCGTGGCGGCGATCTCGTATCCATTCGCCGGCAATCCGCGGCCGGACGCCGCGACATTCCTGCGCGAGATTCCGGCAATTCGCGGCGCATTTCTCGACACGCCGCCCGCGATCATGCTGGCGCTCGACCATCTGCTGCGCTTGCCCGGCGTCGATACGTCGCGCGTCGAGGCGATCGGTGTCAGCCTCGGCGCGCCATTCGTCTGCATCGCCGGCGCGATCGACGCTCGCATCACGCGCGTGTGGGCGGTGCATGGCTCGGGCGGCTCCTATCTGCCGCTCGAGGCGAACATGCAGCGAACGATCCGGCTTACTCCGGTTCGAATGTTGGCCGCCGCCATCGCAAACGTGATCATCAACGGCCCGCGTCTCGATCCTGTTCGCTGGGTTGGCCGCATTGCACCGCGCCCGTTCATCATGGTCAATGCGACGGGCGACGAACGGCTCCCTCGCGCCGCGGTCGACGCACTATACAACGCAGCGCGCCAGCCGAAGGAGCGGGTGTGGATGACGGGCGTTCATGTTCACGGCGACAGCGCGACGATCACCCGCATCGTGGAGATCGTCGCGCCGCGGATCCGCGCCTCGGAGCGCCAGTGAGCCCCTGCTGACGCCCCATCTCGACCGCTGACGGAGCCCGTCGCCGGTCCGCTCTCCGTCGGCAAACCCACTTCGAGAATCGGGCTCGGCCTACTACCGGCTGGCCAGAGCCGGTTCGTGTGCTTCAAACGCGCCGGCGTTGCGCAAGAAGGTCAGCGTATCCCAAAGCGTAAAGCCCTCCGCGATCTTGTCGCCTTCAAAGCGCTGGATGACGATAGCGGGAACACTCGCTTTCTTGTGCGATGCGGGTAGCCCGAGGAACTCGCCTTCATGTGTCGCCGTCACCGTCATGAAGGTGGCGACCTGCTCGCCTTCAGCGATCTGGTATTCAACCTTACAATTCAGATCCGGGAAGGCCTTGTGGAATGACAGCACGTATTTCTTGAGCGCGTCGACGTTCGACTCTTTGAAAGAGCCCGACGGATCGGTATATCGGCTGTTCGGCGTCACGAAGTTGTCGAGACTGTCGATCTTCCCTTCGTTCCACACCGTCTGGATGAGCTGACGGCAGAACGCCTTCTTGTCAGTGATATTCATAGGACTTCTCCTCTCTTCGGTTGACGAGGCGCGTGCCCCGAGC
>DASVYG010000362.1:0-1718 GCA_036392315.1 Gemmatimonadaceae bacterium | reverse complement strand
TGGTACGCCTCGATGACGACGCCGACCCCCATCGGCTCCAACACCTCGTTGAGGGCGCTGGCGATCTGCTCGGTCAACCGCTCCTGCACCTGAAGCCGCCGGGCGAACACTTCCACGATCCGGGGGAGCTTGCTGAGTCCGACGATCTTGCCTTTCGGGATGTAGGCGACGTGCGCCCGCCCGTAAAAGGGGAGCATGTGATGCTCGCACAAGCTGTAGAGCTCGATATCGCGCACCATGACCATGTTGCTCGCGCCTTCCGCGTCGAAGATGGCGCCGTTGACGACGCGGTGTACGTCCATCTCGTAGCCCCGCGTCAGCCATGCCAACGACGTCGCAACTCGTTGCGGCGTACGAAGCAAGCCCTCGCGACCCGGGTCTTCGCCCAGAAGCTCGAGCTGACGCCGGACGAGCTCCCGAAATTCATCTTCGGCGCCCTCGGTGTCATCAGTGGCCTCGAGTGGCGCGATCACGTCGTCTCCCAACGAAATCTCATCCCGCATTGGTCCTCACCGATCAAAGTGTTCAGGGGGGGCTAGCACGTCCCACGCCGACAACCGGCGTTGACGCCTCTGACCGGGGTCCCTACCTTGGGCAACCCGGGCCGACTCGCCGTCCCGTCCCCGCATCTCAACAGAGGAATCCCTCATGATACTGATAGGACTCACGGGGAACATTGGCAGCGGCAAGTCAACGGTCGCGCAGTTGTTGTCGGAACGCGGCGCAACGATCATCGACGCTGACGTTTTGGCCCGCCGCGCCGTCGAGCGTGGCACACCGGCCTACGATAAGATCGTCGCGCGGTGGGGCGCCGAGGTGCTGTCGCATGACGGTAATTTGGACCGCGCGGCGCTCCGTCGAGTCGTTTTTGGCGACCACCAGCAACTTGAAGAACTTAACGCGATCGTCCATCCCGAGGTCGAGCGCCTGCGGGCCCGGCTCGTCGACCAAGCGCGGAAGCGAGGCGACCGCATCGTTGTGTGCGACATTCCGCTGCTCTTCGAGCGCCACATGACCGACCGGTTCGATCGCATCATTCTCGTCGACGCGCACCGCGCGGTCCGTCTCGATCGGCTCGTGAAGGATCGCGAGCTGCAGGAAACCGAGGCGATGGACATGATCGCGGCGCAGATGCCTGCCGAGCTCAAACGTGCACGCGCCGACTTCATCATCGAGAACGACGGCACCCTCACGCAGCTCGAGCGTCGTGTGCAAGACGTCTGGAACGCGCTGCTCCACGACACGTCGACCCCACGCCGGCCCGCCGTTCTTCCTTGACACTCATTTTGGTCTCGGGTAGACTCCGCGCGCGTCGTCAACCGACCACCGATACCGGAGCGCTCAGTGTCCGAGATTCCGAAGGACCTGCTGTATACAGAAGATCACGAGTACGTAAAGTCGACTGACGACGGCAGCGTCGTCGCCATCGGCATCACCGATTACGCGCAGGGCGAGCTGGGCGACATCGTCTACATCGAGCTGCCGAAGATCGGCGCGTCGTTCGCCAAACACGACGTGTTCGGCACCGTCGAAGCCGTCAAGGCAGTATCCGAGCTCTATTCGCCGCTCTCGGGCGAGGTCGTTGCCATCAACGACCGGCTGGACAAAGAGCCTGCGCTCGTCAACACGACCCCCTACGGCGACGGCTGGATGATCAAGCTTCGCCTCAAGGACGCCAAAGAGAAGGACGCGCTCCTCAAGGCCGACGCATACTCGGC
>DASVYG010000361.1:0-13945 GCA_036392315.1 Gemmatimonadaceae bacterium | reverse complement strand
TCCGACCGACACCACCGCCGGTCGGGGCGGGCGCGGTGCCGGTGGCGCAACGACCGCCCGGCCTCAGGGAACGGATCTCATTCTGTATCGGCTCGCGACGAGCGAGGCGGTGAACATCGGTAACGTCGCCGAGTTCGGTTTCGATGACGCCGGAGATTGGCTGGCATATACCATCGACGCGCGCGACGAGATCGGGAACGGCGTCCAGCTCCGCAACATGCGGTCGGACGTGGTGCGGGCGATGGATTCGGATCGCGCCCTGTACCGGCATCTCGTGTGGGCCGACAGTGGTCGCGGAATAGTGGTGTTGCGTGGTCGCGCCGACACGACCGCGCACGACACGCTGTACTCGGTCGTCGCGTTCACGAGCCTGAGTGCGCCGGCGCCAAAGAAAACTGTCTTCGATGCCGCCCAGCATTCCGACTTCACTCCGGCAATGAAGGTGTCGGTCGATCGCGCGCCCAAGTTCTCCGAGGATCTGTCGACGATCTTTTTCGGAATACGCGAGGCGAAAAAACCCGATGTTACGCTCGCCGGTCGCGGCAGCTCGGTGATTCAGGCGGGGGCGCCGGGCATGGGCGGCACGATCAACCAGCCGCGCGTGAACGAAGCGCAGGAAGAGAATCCATCGCTCATTCTCTGGCATGCAAAAGATCCGCGTCTCCAGTCGCAGCAGATCGTGCAGGAAGCGCAGGACCGCGCGTTCAACTATTTGTCGGAGTATCGCATGGCCGACAACAAGTTCGTGCGCCTGTCCGACGACGCGCTCCGCACGGTGAATCTCGTCGGGCACGATCACGCCGCGTACGGCATCGACACGCGCGAGTACGATCAGCCGATGAGCTACAATGGTCGACGCTACGAGGACATCTACGGAGTCGATCTGGCAACAGGCCAGCGCAAGCTGCTGCTCAAGAAACACATTGCATCGCAGCTCCTTCCGTCGCCCAACGGCAACACCCTTCTCTTCTGGGGCGACGACGCACAGTGGTGGGTTGTGGACGTCGCGAGCGGTCAAAAGCGCGAGCTGACCAAAGGCGTACCGACGGTGTTCGCCGACACGTCCGACGATCACAACAACCTGGTCACGCCGCCGGTGGCGCCGATCGGCTGGTCGAAGGACGGCAACGCGGTGCTGGTGTCGGACGCATTCGACGTCTGGAGGGTGCCGGTGAACGGTGGCACCGCGGTGAATCTGACCGTGGACGGCAAGAAGAATCAGATCCGCTACCAGCGTCTGTACGCCTTCGAGCGCGCAGGGCGTGGCGGCGCGGCGCCGGCCGGCCGCGGCGGTCGAGGTGGCGGCGGCTTCGCCGACGGAATCGATCTGAGTCAGCCGCTCTACTTCGCGACCTACGGCGAGTGGACGAAGAAGGAAGGTCTCTCGCGAGTCGATCCGTCAAAGCCGGGGGCGGAGCGACTGGTGTGGGACGACGCAAAGTTCGCGTATCAGAAGGCGAGGGACGCCGAGGTCTATCTCTACACGCGTCAGACGGCGAACGATTTTCCGAACTACTACGTCGCGAGCGCCGATCTCAAGAGCGGACGCCAGATCACGGACGTCGATCCGCAGCAAACTGAGTTCGCATGGACCAGCGGCGTAAAGCTGATCAACTACACGAGCGCAAAGGGCGACAAGCTGCAAGGCGCCCTCTATCTGCCCGCGAACTACGAACCGGGCAAAAAGTATCCGCTGCTCGTGACGATCTACGAGAAGCGCTCGAACTTGGCGCACACGTACGTCACGCCCAACGAGACGAGCACGCCGAATCGCAGCATCTACACCAGTCGCGGCTACGCGGTGCTCGATCCCGACATCGTCTATCGCGTCAACGATCCGGGGATGTCGGCGGTGTGGTGCGTGATTCCGGCCGTGAAAGCCGCCATCGCCACCGGCATGATCGACTCGGCGAAGGTCGGACTGTGGGGCCACTCGTGGGGCGGGTATCAGACGGCGTTCCTCGTCACGCAGACGAACATCTTCAAGTCGGCGATCGCCGGTGCGCCGCTCACCGATATGGTGAGCATGTACAGCTCCATCTACTGGAACACGGGCGGCGCCGATCAGGCGATCTTCGAATCGAGTCAGGGGCGCTTCAAGGGCAACTATACCGACAACTACGACGCCTACATCCGCAACTCGCCGAACTTCCACGCGAAGAACGTGAAGACGCCGCTCATCATTCTGGCGAACGACAAAGACGGCGCCGTCGATTTCAACCAGGGGATCACGTACTTCAATACGTTACGGCAAATGAACAAGGACGTGATCCTGCTCGAGTACGTAGGGGAGAACCACGGGCTCGCGCGTCCAATCAACATGAAAGATTACGCGATGCGTCAGAAAGATTGGTTCGATCATTACCTGAAAGGCGCGCCGGCGCCGGAGTGGATGACGAACGGCATTCCGCGCATCAAGATGGATGAATACTGGCAAGGCCTGAAAGCGCAGCAGCAGGCGACGGTGGTTCCTTGAGGAACTAGATGTCTTTGCCCGGCGTGGAAGTCTCATCTGTTGACGAGCCGAAAGATCTCGGATTCGGCTCGGTTGTCGGCGGGTTCAACGAGCAGCGATTGCTCAATCGCAACGGGACGTTCAACTCCCGCCGCCGCGGACTGCCGTTCATCACCTCGCTGAGCCTGTATCACCACCTGCTGACGATCAGTTGGCCGCGGTTCATCGCCATCATCGTCAGCGGGTACGTATCGGCGAACACGGTGTTCGCGCTGGCGTACCTGGCGTGCGGACCCGACTCACTCAACGGGCCGATGCCGACGACGGCGATCGGGGGTGCGTTTTGGCGCGCGTTCTTCTTCAGCGTCGAAACGGTGGCGACGATCGGCTACGGAAACATCGCGCCGAACGGACTGGCCGCGCATTTCGTCATGACCACCGAGTCGCTCATCGGGTTGTTCGTGTTCGCGCTGGGCACGGGAATCCTGTTCGCCCGCTTTTCGCGACCGACGGCGGCGGTGATGTTCAGCACGCGCGCCGTGGTCGCGCCCTATCGGGGCAAGACGGCGTTCATGTTTCGTACGACCAACGGGCGCACGAATCAGCTCGTCGAGCTCGAGGCCAAAGTCCTGTTCAGCCGCATCGAGGGCTCGGTGCGGAAGTACGATCAGCTCACGCTCGAGCGGACGCGCGTCGTCTTCTTTCCGTTGAGTTGGACGATCGTCCATCCGATCGACGAGAAGAGTCCGATGTTCGGGATGACGCACCAAGAGATGGAGGCGAAGGACGCCGAGTTCATGATTCTCTTGACGGGCACGGACGAGACGTTTTCACAGACCGTGCACGCGCGCTCATCGTACAAGCCCGACGAGATCGTCTTTGGCCATCGATTCGTGAACATCTACAATCCGATCGACAGCAAGGGCGTCGTCAGCATCGATGTGCGAAAGCTCAGCGACACCGAGCCTGCGGAAGCCGAAGATTGGACGCAGACGTCGACGTGGCACCATACCGGCCACTTTGCCGGCTACGCTCCCACGCGGCGCGGCGACGGCAAGTAGCCGCCGCTTACCAATCCGAGTTGGCGGCCTCGGCCGGCGGCTCGAGATCGGGCGCTTCGTTCTCCGGAGTCAGGCGAATCTTCGGACCCTTCTCGAGGACTTCCTTGCGGCACGCGGCGAGGACTGCCTCCAGCGCCTCGATGCCGTCGTCCGTTGCCTCGAGGAACAGGTCTTTGACCACCGACTCGGCGCGCTCCAGCTGATTGACCAGCATTTTGGCGTGAACGCGGGTCGGCATGATGCCGCACACCTTGGCGGTCGCGCGATTGCCGATCGGTTTGCGGAGCACGACGACCGCGCCTCGCTTGCCGGGTTGCGTGAAGTAGTCTGACTTAGGGGCCGAGCGCTGCTTACGAGCCGCTTTCCCCTTCCGTGCTTGTCGGGCCATGTCGCTCCGCTCTCGACGCGGTTGCCTCATAAGAATACATCGAAGATGGACGATGCGCGCCAGTTTACGGCCTGCTCTCCGGATAGACGCGGTGACCTGTGACGCGCAACGCCGACGACGAGTTTGCCAAGAAACAGGCTAGCCCGACGCGCGGCGACACCCCGCGCCAAGGTCAGAACAGCTGATGGTCTGAACGAGCCGTGTCTCACCGCCGCGGGCGAGCACGGAAGATGCCAAGTGTTTGCGCCAGAAGCGAGGAAGTCGAGGAATCGGCGCAGCAGGCGATGCGGAGCTATCCGCGGAGGTCTTGTGAAGAAACTGTTCGTGCTCATCGCGGCTGCCTCGGTCATGGCAGCATGTGCCGATTCCGCCACGGCGCCCACCGGTCAGAAGAGATCGGCCGCACCCCAGGCGCTGCACGACGGCACGTTCACTTGCCGCAGCGGCTACGTCATCGCATACGACGAGAACGGGAATCCGTATTGCGTTCCCGAGGCGACCGCCACGACCCAGCTTCCCCCGGCCCCGTAGTCATCCGGCCGGCTTCTCGGCGCGGACACCGAGTCGCTTGGAGAGTCGCTCGACGAGTACCTGGTCGTTCGCGCTGGCAGCGAGTGTGAGGGCCCGTGTGAAGCAGCGGGTAGCTGTGTCGGCGTCTTCGGGACGCTGTGCGCTCAACTCGCCCATGATCTCCAGGCACTCGGCTTGGCGGACCAGATTGCCGGCGCTCGTGAAGTGTCCGAGCGCCTCGGTGAGAAGCGCCTCCGCCAATTCATGGCGCCCGATCGCCGCGTAGGCGGCGGCTTGGTTCTGGACGCCGGTCAACAGCAGATCCAGCGCGTTGACTCGCCGCGCCAGGGCGATCGCCTCGTGGCCAAGGTCCATGGCGCGCTGAACATCTCCACGGTCGAGCGCCGCACGGGCCACGTTCACCAGGGCGATCGCGAGCCCGAGGTCGTAATTCGCCAGCCGAAAGCAACGAATCGACTCATCGAAGTAGCGATCTGAGGTCGCGAAATCGCCGCGCTCGGCCGCGCCTCGACCGAGATTCTGCAGCGTGATTCCCCGAACGCGCGGCGAGCTCGCGTGCTCGAGCGCGCGAAGCGCGACGGCATCGGCGGCCTCGTAATATCCCTGCACCTGTAGGGCTCCAACCTCGATGTTCATAGCTTCCGCGATCAAGTCTCCCGACCCGGCTTGCTCGGCGAGTTGGATAGCTTCGCTCGCGGCGAGCTTCGAGTCCGCCCACCTGTTCATGGATCGGAACACCCGCGAGATGCGGAGATTGGCTTCGGCTCGATCGAGCAGCGTTTCGCTGGCGCCAAGGGCGTCGCGATAGGCGTCCAGAGCGCGGTCCAGGAGGCCGGCTTGCTCGAGCCGAAAGCCCCGGTCGAAATGGGCACGTACCGGCGCTCCTGGACTCAGCGCCGACGTCGACATCATTGGAGTTGGCAGAGGTTTCAAAGTTCGCGTCGAGGGTGCACTCGAAACAACAATGGACAGACCCGCGGCGCGCAATACGCGGGCCGGAGGCGGGAAGTCCTGCACCGTTCATCGACGCGCATTAGCTTTCCTTCAGCCGCTTCGATCAATTCCGCCGGGGGCCTGAGAATGGACGACAAGCAGCTAGCCAAGCTCGTTAAGAAGACCGTGGCCAAGGCGTCGAAGCCCAAGTCGCCGCAGCGCAAGACCTACGACTCGACGCTCGACATCACCCGCCGCCCGCAGACTGACGAAGATCTCGAACGGAACGACTTCTTCGAGATCATGAAGAAACGGGAGTTCTAGGGCTGCTCGCTCGACCGCTCGTCAGGGCACGCTCGCTTTCGAGTCGGCGCTCCGTCGATCGTTCGCGCCGTACGCCACACCATCTTTGACAATGATGGTGTGCCCGTCGCCCTGCTGGCCGCCGAACCGCAGCTTGTGGCCCATGGCCTCCAGGCGCTGCGCCGTACTGTCGGGAATCGCGTTGCGCTCGAACGTGACTTCGTCCGGCAGCCACTGATGATGGAAGCGTGGCGCGTCGACTGCCTGCCGCGCGTCCATGCCGAAGGCGAGGCTGTTCAGCACGATCTCCATCACCGTGTTGATGATCGTGCGACCGCCCGGAGACCCTGTCACCATGAACAACTTGCCGTTCTTGGTGATGATGGTTGGGCTCATCGAGCTCAGCATTCGCTTTCCTGGGGCGATCAGGTTCGCCGGTGTGCCGATGTCGCCCGTCAGGTTCGTCTCGCCGGGTTTCTTGTTGAAGTCACCCATCTCGTTGTTGAGCAGGAATCCAGCGCCGCCAACGACAACGTGCGAGCCAAACCCACCCTCGAGCGTGTACGTGTTCGAGACCGCGTTGCCGGCCTTGTCGACGATCGAGAACTGCGTCGTCTCCTCGTGCTCGTTTGACGCGATTGGACCGACGATGTCTTTGCCGAGCTCGGCGCTCGACGACGCGTGGTCGGGGTCGATGGTCTTGGCGAGTGCCCTGGCGTACGTCTTCGACGTCAGCTTCTCGATCGGCATCTTGACGAAGTCCGGATCGCCAAGGTAGCGCGCGCGATCGAGATACCCGCGCCGCATGGCTTCGATCTCGTAGTGCAGTGCTTGCGGCGACATCGCTCCGAGCTTGGGCAAATCGAACGTCTCGAGCATGTTGAGCATCTCGATCATGACCACGCCGCCGCTGCTCGGTGGCGGCATCCCGATCAGCTCATAGCCGAGGTACGTGCCGCGCACGGGCGCGCGCACCTTGGCCTGATAGGCGGCGAGATCCTTCTTGGAGATGAGCCCGCCGTTGCTCGCCATGGTTGCGGCGATGCTGTCGGCGATCCAACCGGTGTAAAAAACGTTCGGCCCCTTGGTGGCGATCGCTCGCAACGTCCGACCGAGGTCGCGAAGCACGATCGTGTCGCCGCTCTTCCACTCGCCGCCGCCGGGCTTGCCGTACGCGGCGACCGACGCCGGGTAGCGCGACATCGCGCCACTGACCTCCCGATTGAGCGAGCGCGCCAGCGCGTCCGACAGGACGAACCCTTTCTCGGCGAGATCGACCGCGGGCATCACCAGGTCCTTCCACGGCAGCTTGCCGAATCTCTTGTGGGCGGCGGCGAGACCGCGGACCGTCCCCGGCACGCCCGGCGCGAGGTAGCCCGTTGCGGTAAGTTGGCGAGCGATCTTGCCGGTCGAGTCGAGATACATGGTTTGCGTCGACTTGAGCGGCGCACGCTCGCGGTAGTCGATGGTGATCGGCGTCCCTTTCGCGGGCCGGATGACCATGAATCCGCCGCCGCCGATGTTGCCCGCGCTCGGGTGCGTGACGGCGAGCGCGAACGCCGTCGCCACGGCCGCGTCGACCGCGTTGCCGCCTTTGCGCAGGACGGCCGCGCCGACGTCTGAGGCGGGGGCCGACGTCGTGATCACCATGCCCGACTTGGAGCTGATCGGGGCGGCGGACTCCTGTGCCGGCAGCGACGAAGTAATCAGGCCGGCGAAGGCGACGAGCGAGACGGCGGCGCGAAGGCGATTCATGGCGACCTCGGTGGGTGCGGCAATCGAAGCTCTCTTTGGAGAAGCTAGCCCGTGCGGCGGCCGTCGCCAGCCTCTCGCTCAACAGATTCCGTACAACGCGGTATGGCGCAAAGACTGTCAAATCGGTGAACGCGGCTTCATGTTCTGTCGAGGATTGCTGACTCGAACACCCTTTTCAGGACATCATCGTGTCGACCGATCGACGCACGTTCCTCAAAGCTTCCGCCATTGCGTCTGCCGCCATTGGCCTCGATGCCATCCCTCGAGTCGTGTCCGGGGAAGCGCCTTCGACGGAAATGTCGCCCGAGCGGCAGGACGTGCGTCGCGCGGAGAAATCGCTGAACATCCTGATCCTCGGGGGAACGGGCTTCACCGGCCCGGAGCAGGTGGAGTACGCGATCGCGCGCGGCCACAAGGTGACGCTGATCAACCGCAACAAGACGCGTCCGGATTTCTTCAAGGGCCGGGTCGAGCAGCTCATCGGCGACCTGAACGGCGACATGAGTGCGCTCAAGGGACTCAAGTTCGACGTCGTGATCGACAACCCCACGACCGCCCCGGCGTGGGTTCGGAACGCGGCGCAATATCTGGCCGGCAATACCAACCATTACATCTTCATCTCGACGATCTCGGCGTACGCCACCGACAAGAATGTCTGGGCCGACGAGACCGACCCGACGCACACGATGCCGCCCGGCCTCGATCCGTACGTTGACATGAATACGCTCAAGCCGGAGGATCGCGGCCAGTATTACGGTCCCCTCAAGGCGTACTCGGAGAAGGAAGTCGAGAAGCATTATCCGGGGATGAATACGATCATCCGTCCGGGCTTGATCGTTGGGCCGCTCGACCGATCGGACAGGTTCACATACTGGCCGTATCGCATCGACAAAGGGGGCGAGGTGCTCGCCCCTGGCACGAGCAACGATCCGGTGCAGATCATCGACTCGCGCGATCTGGCGGAATGGACGATTCGCATGGCCGAAAACCGCACATTGGGAACGTTCAATGGAACGGGACCGGTCAAGCCGCTGACGATGGCGGAGCTGTTGTACGGGATCAAAGCCGTCACGACGGCCGGTGCGCAATTCACCTGGGTGCCGGCCGATTTCCTTCGCGAGCAGAAGATCTCGCCGTGGAGGCACATGCCGGTGTGGGTGCCCGACGCTCCGAACAATGCGGCGTTTTCGCGGCGCAGCATCGCCAAGGCGCTCGCGGCCGGATTGACCTTCCGTCCGCTTGCCGTAACGGCCAAGGACACGCTCGATTGGAACAAGACGCGTCCGGCGGCGGAGCTGCAAACCTTGGCCGACGGAAAGATCGCCGGAATTTCGGCGCAGCGTGAGGCTGAAGTGCTCACGGCGTGGAAAGCGAAACAGGCGGCCACGAAGTGACGATGCCCGAGACTCGTGACGAACCGGTGGGTGCGTTCGAGACGCTTCTGCGCCGCGTGGTCGACGTCCGCGGCGGCGAGACTCGAGCGATGCTCACGTCGTTCGTGTTCTTCTTCTTCTTGCTGTGCAGCTATTTCGTGCTGCGACCCATTCGCGACGAGGTGGCGGCGGCGTCGGGCGTGACGAAGCTGCCGTGGCTCTTCGCCGGGACGCTGACGGTGACGTTGTTGTTCAACCCGTTCTTCTCGGCGCTCGTCGTTCGGTTTCCCGTGCGTCGCGTGATTCCGATCTCGTATCAGTTTTTCGTGGCGAACTTGTTGGTGTTTTACGCGGTGCTGCGCTTCATCTCGAGCGCGGAAGGATCGACGGTGGACGTCTGGACCGGGCGCGCGTTCTTCGTCTGGATCACGGTGTTTGCGCTGTTCAACACGTCGATCTTCTGGTGCCTGATGGCCGACAGCTTCCGCAGCGAGCAGGCCAAGCGCATGTTCGGCTTCATCGGCGTGGGTGGAACCTTCGGCTCGATCGTTGGATCGGCGGTCACGGCGGCACTCGCGCCGCGAATCGGGGCCGTCAATCTGCTGCTCGTGTCTGTGGGGCTGCTCGAGCTGGCGGTGTTCACGATCGTTCGTTTCCCGCTTCAGCCGCAGAGTGGCGGTGCGCGTGAAGCCGCGCCGGCGGATGTTGGTCCGATACGCGGACGAGCGCGTGATCGCGACGTCATCGGTGGCAGTGTGTGGGCCGGCTTCACCCACGTCGCGCGCTCGCCGTATCTGCTGGGCATCTGCGTGTTTCTGATTCTATTCACCATCGGCTCGACGTTCCTCTACTTCGAGCAGTCGGATATCATCGGCCGGCTCTACACCAATCGAGCGTCGAGAACGGCCGTGTTGGCGCAGCTCGAGCTGGCGGCGCAGGTGCTGACGGTCATCACGCAAATCTTCTTCACCGGCCGCATTATTCGGTGGCTCGGGCTGGCCGCGGCGCTCGCGCTGCTGCCGGCACTGAGCATCGTCGGCTTCGGAGCACTCGGCGCGATGCCGGGGATCACGGCGCTCGCCGTGTTCACGGTGCTCCGGCGGGCGAGCAACTTCGCGATCACCAATCCGGCCATGGAAGTGTTGTTCACGGTTGTGAAACGCGAAGACAAGTACAAGGCGAAGAACATCATCGAGACCTTCGTCTATCGCGGCGGCGACCAGATCGGCGCATGGACGTACGCCGGTCTCATCGCCGTCGGTTTCGGCTTGGCCGCGATTTCCTACGCGGCAATACCGTTGTCGGTTATCTGGCTCGCGCTCGGGCTGTGGTTGGGCCGTAGGCAGGCCGTGCTCGCCGGAGACCGCGATGCCTCGCCACCGATCGTCGGCGGTATTCTCGTTCCATCATCCTCAACGTCACCCGCGTCATGATCGCAACCATTTCGTCAACGACAATCGCGCGACCGAATGCGGACGAACATTCGGCGTACTACGCCAGGTATATCGAACGCGTACCGGAGGGCGACATCGTCTCGATGCTGCGTGACCAGATTGGCAACACCGCGGCGCTGTTGCGCAGCCTGCCGTCCGACCGCGCCGAGTTCGCGTACGCGCCGGGCAAGTGGACGGTGAAGCAGGTGGTCGGTCACATGACCGACGTCGAGCGCGTCATGAGCTATCGCGCCTTGCGATTCTCTCGTAACGATTCGACGGAGCTGCCCGGGTTCGACGAGAACGATTGGGTCGCCAATTCCAATTTTGCCGCACGGACGCTGGCGGATCTGGTGGACGAGTATCAGGCCGTGCGCGCCGCCACCATCCATTTCGCCAAGCATCTGGACGCCGACGCGTCGATGCGCCGCGGCACCGCGAACGGGCAGGGCGTCAGCGTGCGGGCGTTGCTGTACATCATCGCCGGACACGAGCTGCATCACGTTGCTCTGGTCCGCGAGCGATATTTATAGAACGAGAGGTTGAAGGTCGCGCATCGACCGCAGGCAAGGGGGCACTATGATGCGCTTGTGGGTGAATTCATATTCGAGGTCGACGCCGGTTGTGACGAGCGCGACGCTCAGTGTTGCCGCGCATGTCGCGATCATCGCGGCGTGGGTGGTTGCAACGTTGCCGGCGAACAATGTGCCGGCCGACAGCATCGCGAATCGGGTGATCTATCTTCCGCCGCCTGATCGTGCGCCGCCGGACCGATCGTCGGCGCCGGCCGTCCGGTACGTTGAGCTCGCCCCCGAAGGCGCCGGAACGGGCATGGGCGCGCGGATGATGGGCGACGCGCGTCCGGTGACCGCCGACGAAACGCGCGGCAACAAGGCGCGAGATTCGGTGACGGCTCCGGCAGTGGTCGCGCCGCAGCCTGGGCCTGACTCGGTATTCTCCATCCTCGACGTCGATACGGCGGTGGTTCGGACCGCAAACAGCGCCGCGCCCGCGTATCCGCTCAAGCTCCTGGCGGCTCACATCACCGGATCCGTGTCGGCCCGATACATTGTGGACACGACGGGATTTGCCGACACGAGCTCATTCACCGTGATGACGGCGACGAATCCGGAGTTCGTTCAAGCCGTGCGCGACGCGCTTCCGTACATGCGCTTTCAACCCGCCAAGATCGGTCCGACCAAAGTGCGCCAGCTCGTCGAGCAGCAGTTCAGCTTCCACATCGCCGATACCTCGGCCGCGCCGGCGCCCGTGTCGGCAAAGAAGAAGCCCTGACGCGGAGGAACGCGGCCGCGTGGCCGACGCCCCATTGTCTCAGGAACCGACGCGCTGCTGCCAGTATCGGTCTTCGGAGATGAGCACGTCCAGCTCGAGCGCGCCGCTTCCTTCCTCGATTGTGTAATCGGCGATATGAATTGCCGACGTGCGGATCAGCTGCCCGTCGGCATCTTCGAGCCTGAGCTGCAGCGCGTCACGCGCCGCGTAGTAGCGCTCGAGTTCCTCGGCGTCCTTCGGTGAACCATCGCGCGGGACGGCCTTCGCGAACAGCCGAAACACCGGTTGAACGAGCTCGTATCCGAGTCCCGGGCGAAACGCACCCCATGCGCGGCCGAGCTCGGGCTCGATGTTCTCGAGGTCGGAGTGTCCGACGATGACTGATTGCAGACGAATCGTGTGGCGCATGCGGAGAATCTACTCGTCTGTTCGGCGGGCGGCCGTGCGAACCCGTTCCGCCCTTCACCGTTTTAGCGCGCTTGCTCCAGAGCGGATTCGAGACGACTGATGAGTTGCGCCTGTGCCGGAATCATCTTGATTCGGGCGGTGTCTGGATCGAACCACGCACAGCGATCGACTTCCGGAAAGCTGAGAATTCGTCCGGATCCGCGAGGCCACTCGGTGCGCGCGTCGTTGCTGACGACGGTATCCGGATCGGCGTCGCCTTCCCATGCCCACGCGTGAACCGTCTTACCCGCTTTTTGGCGAACGGACCCGAGGGGAATGAACGGCCCGTGCGGCATGACGGCAGTCTCTTCCTGAAATTCGCGACGCGCGGCGTCGAGCAGATCCTCGCCTTCGTCGACGGCGCCTTTGGGGATCGTCCACGCACCATCATCGCGATTCGTCCAGAACGGACCCCCGGGGTGGGCAAGAAAGACTTCGAGGCCGCGCGGCGATCGTCGAAACAGCAAGAGCCCGGAGCTGACGGCGGTGCGCGAGCTCACGTGTGTCGCAAGCCCAATCCTTCGGCCACCGTATCCGCGACGCTATCTACCATGTCGAGCGCGCGCGCGATGAGTCGCCGAATCGCGTTCGCGTCATCGATTCGCGTCTCGCGTGGACGACGAGGTGGCAGCGGCGCCGGTGCCGCGGTGGCGATGGCCGTGCCGGGGACTTTCGGCGGCGGCACCCGTTCGCTCGACGATTGCGTGGGCGGCGTGAAGTCGTCTTCGAAGTTGTCTCTCATACGCATTCCGTACGTCCGCGTCGCATTGTTAGTGTCCTCGGCGCTAGGCGGCGGACTCCGCGGCACGATCGAAGGATAGCTCGAGTGCCTCACCCGGCGGTACCGCGTTCCACCGCGCGAACAGATCGGCGCGTAGCGCGCGGATGCGAGCGATCTGTTCGTCGGTCACACGGAAAGCCGTCGGCGGAAGGCCACGATCGGCCCTGAACGCCTGCAGCCTCTCGTTCATCTCGTCGGCGGTGGCACGCTCGGCTGTCATGCGCTCCAAGTCGAAGAATCCGACGACGCTCTCGGCCAATCCCGCCTCATCAGGAATTTTGCCGCGCGATCCACTCGTTCCGAAATCAGACAGGTCCCAACCCTCGGCGAGCAGTCCGTAGAACGCGCGCTGAAAGCCAAGCACGGTCTCGACGGCGTAGTGCGTGAGATCGTGCAGCGGAAAAAAGCGGCCGAGTTGGCCTTCTTGCCGCTGCCAGGTGGTGGAACCGTCGGGGCGAACGCAGCTGAGCGCCGCCGAGCCGTCGGTCTTCTTCTTGATTCGAATGAGGAGTTCAGCCATGCGACACCTGCCGCGCGATCCGATGTCTGCGGTGTCTCGATTCCCAGATGTGACCGGCAACGAGACCCAGCACCGCACCGACGACACTACCCACGATCGCCCCCGCGGTGGCGGCGACTTCGAAGTCGAGCAACCCGCGCGTGACGACGCCGCGACGCATGCCGGTGAGCACCACGCCCCACGTCGCGGCCGCCCACCACAGTGCCCCGAGCACGCCGCCACCCACGGCGAAGCCGTTCACGAGGGCCTCGCGGCGCGGCTCGTAGAAGTTGTTGGCCAGCGTTCCGAGGCGCTGCTGCTCGTCGCGCCAGCCTGCGTCGCGCAGCCACCCGGAGCGCAGAACCACCACGCCGCAGACGGTCGCCAGTTCGGCGGCCCACAAGAGCAGCGTTTGCTTGGCGGGCAGCAGCGCCTGTTTCGTATTCTGTAATACGAGAATGACCGTCATCGAGATCAGCGCGAGCTGCTGGAACCATGCGGTGCGCGACGCGGCATACGTCATGTCGAATGGCCCTCTGCGTCGCGCACGTTGGGTCGATGCGTGCTATTTGGCGCCGTTCGTCGTCATGACGGGCGGCGTCTGCCGTTCCCACACGAACCGATGCAGGAAATCGCTGCTCCGGCTGAAGATGTCGATCCACCGACTGTGCAGCAGCGACTCGTGTACGTCGT
>DASVYG010000360.1:0-2368 GCA_036392315.1 Gemmatimonadaceae bacterium | reverse complement strand
GGCGCGTGCGCGCAAGAAGCTTCGCACCATGAGGCCGGCCACCGCGGCGAGCATCAGCGCGAGCGAAATCTCCGTCACGACCAAGACTCTGCGGCCGCGCTGACGCGATTGTCCCGCGGTGGAGTTGCGGCCTTCGTCGTGCAGCGCCGGTCCGAGAGAGGAGCGCGCTTGACTGAGCACGGGGACGAGCGAGAACACGAGCGCGGTTGCGACGACGACCACGGCCGTCGCCGCGAGCACGCGGGCGTCGACCGAGACGTTGTAACCTTGCAGGACCGCGCGCGGCGCGTGGGCGGCGAGCACGCGGGCGCCGGTCGTGGCGACGCCGACGCCGAGCGCGCCGGCAATCGAGACCAGCACCACGGCTTCCGCGAAGAATTGTTGCACGAGCCGAGCGCGCGACGCGCCGAGGGCTTGACGAACGGAGATTTCTCGCCGCCGCGATGCGGCGCGCGCAATGAGCAAGCTCGACACGTTGATGCACGCGATGAGCAACACCATGGCGACGGCCGAGAGGAGAATGATCAGCGGACGCCGCACATCCTTCGTCGCCTGGTCGCGAAGGGGAAACGCGTCGGCTACGGTCTTCCAGTTGGTTCCGTAGGATTCCGGGTGCAGCACAGGCAGGCTGTTCGCCAGATCGCCGACGGCTCGTTTTGCGGCGGTCAACGTCACACCGGGTGCGAGGCGCGCCAGAAGAAACGTGCGATAGGAATTGCCCCGTTGACGCTGAATCTCGGACGTCATCTTGTAGGGCAGGAAAACATCGGCCGGTTCTCCGCCGATTCCGGGCAGCGGAAATCGGAATTCCGGGCGCGCCACGCCGACGATCGTCGTCGGATGTCCATCGACGTCGATCGAGCGCCCGACGACGGCGGGATCGCCGCCAAATCGACGATGCCAGAGCGCGTCGCTAATGACGGCGACACTTGGGCTGCCGGTCACGACGTCGGTGCTAGCGAACGACCGACCTCTCGCCATCGTGACTCCGAACACGTCGAACAGCGCGGCCGAGCCGCTCAAGCCGACCACGCGTTCGGGCTCGCTGGCGCCGCCAACGGCGAACGACTCACTCTCATACATGGCGGAATTGGAAAACACGCGACCGTTCAGCCGCTGGTAATCCTCGAACTCGGGCGCGGAGATGACGCCGAAGTTCTCGGCGCCGAACCGCGGAAGGCTTTCACCCACGAGCACGAGCCGTTCGGGATCGCGAAACGGCAACGGGCGAAAGAGCACTGCGTCGACGACGCTGAAGATCGACGTGTTCGCGCCGATGCCGAGCGCAAAGCAGAGAATCGCGGCGACGTTGAGCGCGGCGTTTCGCCGGAGTTGCCGCAACGCATAGCGGAAATCCGCGCCGATCGTGTGAATGAGGTCGAGCATCGATCGCTCCCGCTCCCATTGTGAATCGATGGCTTCGCACTGCGCGCGTACGCGGCCGAGGTCGCCGAACCGCTGCTCGGACTCGGCGCGAGCGCGAGCGGGATCCATGCCGGCGGCGAGGAACTCCTCGTAGCGAGCTTCGAGGTGAAATCGCAATTCGTCGTCGAGGTCGCGCCGCGGATCGGACCCCCAAAATCGAAGGTAGCGACGCCAACTCGGCATGCTGTCCGACCGCGTCACGACCGAGCCCACGACGGTTCGTCGGTCGACGTCAACACTTTGCCGACGGCTTCGGCGAAGACCGACCAGCTCGATGTCTCGGCGCGAAGTTGTCGGCGACCGGCGGCGGTGAGTTGGTAGTACTTGGCGCGGCGATTGTTCTCCGACAGTCCCCACGAGGCGCCGATCCAGCCGCGCTTCTCGAGACGATGCAGCGCCGGGTAGAGCGACCCTTCCTCGATGCGCAGCACGTCGTCGGTGACGTGCTGAATCCAACGGGCGATGTCGTAGCCGTGCGCCGAGCCCCAGCTCAGCGTCTTGAGCACGAGGAGGTCGAGCGTGCCTTGGAGGAGCTCGACGGTGTCGCCCGGCATGATGCTCCCATAGAATGTCTCTGGGGAAGATGCCATCCGTCCCAGTGGACGTCAATGGGACATGGTGCCGCCGGCTCGAGCGCTATGCCTCCGACAGACCGGCGCTCCGCATGCGGAGGACGAGCTCGACCCGACTCGCGACGCCGATCTTCTTGTAGACGTTGTACAGGTGCAGCTTGGCGGTGCCCTCTGAAATCCCGAGTCGCGCGGCGATGTCGCGATTCCTCAATCCGCTCACCACCAAACCCGCGAGCTCGAGCACGCGCGGCGTGAGCCCGAGCGAGTCTTGCTGCTCGCTCGGCTCGGGCAACGGGTCGCGCGGCCGTCCAAGGTACTCGATCCATTCGGCGCCGGCGTGGGCGCGTCGCACGGCGTCGATGACGTGTTGC
>DASVYG010000359.1:0-14183 GCA_036392315.1 Gemmatimonadaceae bacterium | reverse complement strand
ATGTCGCGAAAGACGCCCTCGGAGAAGTTCCGGCCGCGAACATCCTGATAGACGAAGATGTAGCCGTCCTCGACCCACTTTCGATTCCCCGACGGTCCGAGCGCGGTTTTGTAGTCGACGCCGTACGGCGACACCGAGTAGGGCGTGCGCGACATCAGGACCGGATAGCGGCGCGTCGTGTCTTTCGGCACGTAGATCGACGTGAAGAGCTGCACGCCGTCGCGGACGCGGATGCGCACCTCGCGCTTGGTATAGAGTTCTCTAATACGTGTCGCGAGCGTCGGATCCGGACCCTGTGGTCCTTGGGCGGGCAGCGCGGCAGTTGACAGGAGAATGACGGCGAGCGTCGCGAGCGGTCGGCGCATTTTTGCGTGTCCGGTGGGAGATACCGGAAGCTGCGTCTTCGACGGACAGGAACCGTCGGGCGATACGCGTACGTGTCGTCGGGCGTTCCACTATTGCGCACGCAGAACGATCGGCCGGCAACTGGCATCATCATTCGATAATCCTATAGACGACACCGATACGGGTTTTCCCCTGGTTGACAGAATCGACGGGTGGGCACACACTGCTAGCCAACGAGAGCGCGGTGATCGATGGCGTGATCCACGAGAGTATGTCCTGATGGGATCCCACTCGCCGCGTGGACTCGAGTGCGGCCCGAGAAGGAGCGACTCGAATATGACAAGCTTCGTGCGCGTTCAACCATGGATTCTCCCGCTCGCGGCACTGATGTTCGCCGCGAGCTGTACGAGTGAGAAGATCGTGTATCGGAGTGGTACCAACTTCGCCGCGCCGCCAGCGGCCGCGGAGAGCTTCATTGGGTACTACGACGTCACCAACAAACAAACTGTCTGCGGGTCGTGTCACGTCGACTACCAGACGCGGTGGGCATCGACCAAGCACGCGAGCGCGTGGGCCGACCTGCAAGCGAACGCCGGGGCGACGGGTGTGTGCCAAGCATGCCACTCCGTCAGCAATCTCGGGAACGCGATCACCGACACCGCGGTGGCGTATCGCTCCACCAAGGACGCGCGCTACCACGATGTGCAATGTGAGAGCTGTCACGGCCCCGGACTCACGCACGCGAGCAGTCCGAGCTCCAGCAACCATCCGCTGGCATCGATCAAGGCGGACACCAACGCCACGAACGGCTGCGGTGAATGCCATTCAGGCGTGCACGAGCCATTCGTGAACGAGTGGAAGCTGACGAACTCGAAAGGTCTCTCGCACAGCATCGTCCAGTCTGGCACCGTGGGGAACACGGACCCGACGTGCGTGGGATGTCACACGGCCCAGGGCGCGCTCAACGCGTTCGGCGTGAACGAGGATTACGTGGAGAAGGTCCCGGTGAGCGGGATCACCTCCGCCAACGCGTTGCCGCTCGTCTGTGCAACGTGCCACGATCCGCACGGGTCAGCCAATCCGAAGCAGCTCCGCTTCTCGCTGGGCGCGGCCAACATCGACGACAACTTGTGCATCAAGTGCCACCAGCGCCGAGCCGATCCGTCGCAGGTCACGACGCGTAACAGCGTCCATTCGCCGGAAGGACCCACGCTCCTCGGCTTGGCCGGATGGTTCCCGCCCGGCATGAGCGCCGGCGACTCGATCATCGGCACGCACGGAACGCCGTCGAGAAATCCAACGCTCTGTGCGACATGTCACGTGTCCCGCTTCGCGTCCACCGACAAGGCGAGCGGCAACCTGATCTTCCAGAGCACCGGTCATCGCTTCATCGCGGCGCCGTGTGTCGACGCGAACGGTACGCCGACCACCGCGCAGTCGTGCGACATCACGGGCAAGACGTTCCGCTCGTGCGTCTCGGGCGCGTGCCACGCGACCGAAAGCGTCGCGCGGACGCTCTACCTGACGGATTCGTCGCGCGTTCTCCAACTCGTGACCTCGCTCAACTCGGCCATCGCCAAGGTCAATGCGGTCAAGCCCGCCGACTGTAAGCTCGGTGGCCCCAAATACACCTCGTGCCTTGGCGGGCAGTTCAATGTCTCGCTCGCCCAATCGCCGGGCGCGTTCGTCCACAATCCCTTCTTGATCGAGCAACTGCTCGTTGCCACGATCAATCAGATTCAAAAGGACTACGGCGTGACGCCGGACATCTCGGTACCGCTCACGTCGCAGTTCGCTCGTCCTCCTTCGCTGCGGAGCCACGCAAGCGGCGCGGCGCAACGGTAATCGGGAGGCGTTTGCGTGGCGGACGATCTCGGGCAGCGGGACCGGATGGACCACAACTCCGTCCGGTCCCGCTTTCGCGTTGACTCCGGTCCTGCGCGTCCGATGACCGGAGCGACCGGCGCGCTCAGTCTCTTGTTCTTACAGGGACCGGAGACACACTACGCCGGCGGCGCGTCGTCGAAGATCGCCGGTACGACGGCGCTTGCGGGGAAGTTCTTCCGCTTCATGATGTCGTCGGTGCCGCAATGGATTCAGATCGGCGGCGTCCTGATCGGCGTTCCGGCGGTCATCATCCTCGTCTGGCAGGCGTGGAAGCATCGCCGCGGGCTCTGGGCCTGGTGGCTGGCGAGGCCCGCCTCCGTCAAGTTCGCGCTCTTCGCCGGCGCGGGCGTGATCGTCATGGCCGGCGGCGCCGCTGGGCTCTATGGCTACAACTACATGATGCACGACAATGACTTCTGTCAGTCGTGCCACATCATGGACGTTCCGTGGAATCGCTTTCAGGTCAGCGCGCACAAGAATCTTCAGTGCCATGCCTGCCACCGTCAGCCGTTGTACGTCAGCTCGGTCGAACTCTTCTGGTGGGTGACGCGGCGACAGATGGAGGTACCGCCGCACGACAAGGTGCCCGATGCCGTCTGCGGCGAATGCCACATGCGTCAAGGCACCGATTCGGCGCGCACGCTCGTGACGCTGACCGCCGGCCACGCCGTGCACCTCAAGTCCGATTCGTCGGCGCTCAAGAACGTGCAGTGCGTGACGTGCCACGGCCGCGACTTTCACGTCTTCGTACCGAACAACTCGACCTGCGCGCAGAGCGGCTGTCACGTCAACGTGCGCGTCAACCTGGGCGCGATGTCGAACCAGGGGTTCCAGCATTGCACGACGTGCCACGACTTCAAGACGCGGGTTCCGCTTGGCGCCACTGTCGCGCAGGCGCGGCTCGCGCTCGGTCCCAAGGCGCTCAACTGCTCGAAGTGCCACGAGATGACTCAGAAGATCGTCAAATTCGATCTCGCGGCCGACCCGCACAAAGGCAACTGCGGCATGTGTCACGATGCACACAAGCAGACCGAACCCAGCGAGGCGTACAAGACATGCGCGACCGCGCAGTGCCACCCGTCCGCCGACACGCTCACGGCATTTCACCGCGGGCTCCGCGGTCACGCGCTCGATCAGTGCGGCGCGTGTCACCAGGCGCATAGTTGGAAGGTGCGGGGCAACGACTGCTTGGCGTGTCACAAGACGATCAATCTGGATCGGCCCTTGATTCGTCGCATTGGGGAAGTGGCCAAGCCCGCGCCGTTTCACCGGTCGTCGTTTCATCGTTCGTCGTTCCGGAGAGGAGCAGCGAAGCCGGTGGTTCGGTTCGCGTCTCTCGCTCGCGCCGCGCCCGTCGCTCGGAGAATCAGCGCCGCCGGTTTTGCACCACAGGCACTGTCGACTGACACGACGTTTCGCCACTCGATTCACAAGTCGCTCGCGTGCACGGATTGTCACGGGACCACCAACACCCACGGCGGTCTCAAGTTCTCCGCGCCGGCCGGCTGCTTGGGCTGCCACCATAGTCCGCAGCAGCGCGCGCAGTGTTCCACCTGCCACAAGACCGAGCCGCCCGGCGAATACGCTGTGCCGGTGACGTTCGTCATCTCGGCGCGCCGCGATCCGGTGACGCGCCCACTCGCGTTCACGCATGCCCGTCATAGCACGGTCGCATGCGCGCGCTGCCACGCGAGCGACGTGAAACGGTCCGTGACGGCTGCCACGTGCACCACCTGTCACGCGGATCACCACGTCGCCACGTCCAATTGCGCGAATTGTCATCCGTCGGCGCGCACGGGGCACGACCGCACCGTGCACGCCGGATGCGCGGGTTGTCACACCGATGCGCGGCTGGCGTCGCTGCCAGCGGCGCGGCCGCTGTGTCTCGTCTGCCATCAGGAACAACGCAATCACTATCCGTCGCGCGAGTGCGCGACATGCCACGCACTGGACCCCGTCGCCATGCTGCGCGCGGGCCGCCCGGGGCACCAGTGATGAAAGCATCTCGCGGTTCGCTGCTCGCGCTCGCGATTCCCGCGATCCTCGGTGCCCAGGGCCTACGCATCTCCGGCGTCACCACCATGCAGCTCGTCGAGCTGCGCCCGTTGGTGCTCGACTCGCTCGCGGCGTCACTCGTCCCGGGCACGGGCGAATCGCGAACCGTTGCCGGCGTTCCCGCCGTCTGCTCCGTGAGCTCGGCGTTCTGCCAGTTCGAGCGATCGGGCAATCGTGTGAGCGCCACGCCGGTGCTGCAGGACGTGACCATCGCCGGATGGGGATGGGTCGAGGGGCTGAGCTTTCACGGCGATGTGCGCGCTCGAACGCAGCTCAGCGGCGATGCCGCGTTTGTCTATCCGCTCACCGACGATCACCTCGAGCTCCTCGACGCGTACGCACAGCTGGATCGCGACACGTGGCAGGGCCGCCTCGGGCGTCAGTGGGTTACCGGGAGTCTTGGCGCATACGCATTCGACGGAGCCAACGCGCTCTGGCGACACGACGCGCTCACGCTCGAGGGGTGGAGCGGTCGAGCGCTCGTCGCGGGACTCAATGAGCCATACACGAGCGCGCAGCTCGCCGCCATAGACAACACTCCGCCACAACAGAACGGATATCTGTTTGGAGCGCGGGCGCGCTACCGCCCAGACCCGCTCACCGCCGCTGCGCTCACGTATCAGCGAGTGCTCGTCGCAGACCGGAGCGGACTCTACTCCGAGCGCGCGTCGCTCGACGCGTCGACGAGACAATTCAGCGCCGCCCTCGACCTGGGACTCAACTACGATTTTGCCACGGGCGACTGGAACGAAGCGCGCCTCCGCGTCGGTACGGGCGGCACGGGTCCCCTCGGATACTCGATCGAGGCGCGGCACTCGCGTCCGTTCTTCGAGCTGTGGACGATCTGGGGCGCCTTTTCGCCGGTCGGGTTCGACGAAGCCCGAGCGACGGTGGATTGGCGACCGTCGACTTCACAGTTCTCGTATTCGTTGCGCGGCGCGTACCGGAAGTACGGCGCGTCCAACACCGGAATTTCGCTTCGCACCAACGGATGGCGCGCGGGCGGCGATGCCCGGTGGCAGGGCGAGGGCGCGCTGTCGGCGTACGGCTCGTACGACGTCGACATCGGCAGCGGCGCGGCGAACACCGACGTGCGGGCCGGCGGCCGGTGGCTGGCAGCGTCCGGTTTGTCGTTCGGCGCGGACCTCATGATGACGCAGAACATTTACGAATTTCGCATCGGCACGGGGCGCATCTACGGCGCGTCGCTCGACGGAGCCGTTCCGATCACACCGGACGTGCGCCTAGTGGTCGATGGCGGTCTCTATCAGCATATGCTCACGAACGGCGCGCCCGGCCCGGACTGGACGCAGCGGCGCGCCTCGGTACGCATCGAGTGGATGCTGGGTCGAGACCCCGGAATGGGAGTCAAGACGCCGTGAGCCGACTCGCCCGCGCGCTCGCGTTGATCGCGATCCCGGCCGCGCTCTGTGCGCAGGGTACGGGAACGCGCAGCGCGTTTCCCCACGCTCGACACGCGCGCCTCTTTCTCATGTGCTCGAGTTGCCACGCCGGCATCGCGACGGGCGACTTGAGCCGTTCGTTCCCGCCCGTGGCGCTGTGCAGCACCTGTCACGACGGAACCGTGCAGCGGCCGGTGCAGTGGGCGCCGCCCGCTCCGCGTGGAGCCGGCTTGCTCGTCTTCTCGCATCCGGCGCACCTGGCCAAGGCGAAGAATCTCAGTTGCGAATCGTGTCACGCGCTCGGCGATTCCACAAAATGGATGACGGTGGGCCACGCGACGCCCGAGCGCTGCATCTCGTGCCACACGCACAGCGCCGGCGCGCATCTCGCCGACGACAACGCCTGTGCCACATGTCACCGGTCGCTCGTCAGCGCGGTCGCGCTCAGCGACGCGCGCGTCGCCGCGCTTCCAAAGCCTCCGTCGCACGCGCGCGCCGACTTCGTGAGCACCCACGGCGCTGCCGCTCGCGCGACCACCGCCAATTGCGCGTTCTGCCACGCACGGGAGAGCTGCCAGCGCTGCCATGTGGACGGCGCACGAACGCCGGCCATTCGCGCGCTCGGAAGCGACGCCCGCGTCGCACGGTTGGAGCTCGGAAGAACGCCGGTCTACCCCACGCCCGCCAGCCATCGAGTGGCTCAGTTCACGCTCGTCCACGGCAAGTCGGCCCGTGCGGACGCGGCGCGGTGCGCCACGTGTCACGCGCGCGCGAGCTGCGAAACATGCCACATCGGTGACGGCGCGCGCGACGTGTTGCGCCTTCTCCCCGACGCCCGCGAAGCGACGGCGCCGGGAGTCCAACTACGTCACGCGCCCCCAACAACCACATCGACCCTCTCCGCGGTTTCGCTCCTGTCGAGCGTCGCGCCGCCGCCCAGTTCGTTGCCGCCACCGCAAGTGGCGTTGCTGTCGCACCAGACCGACACGACGCCGCACAAGGTCAGAGTGCACCCTCCGGGCTTTCTCCGCGCGCACAGCGGCATGGCGGCATCGGGCGAATTGCAGTGCGCAAGCTGCCACGCGCAGCGCCTCTGCTCGGACTGCCATGCTGGCGAGCGCGTGACACGGCGCTATCATCCAAACAACTTCGTGTCGACCCACGCGCCGCAGGCCTACGGCCGCGAGGTGGATTGTGCCTCGTGTCATTCCACCGAAGCGTTCTGCCGTGCGTGCCATCGCCAGTCTGGACTGGCCGCGAAGAGCAATCTACGAAGCACGGTATTCCACAACGCGCAGCCGCTGTGGCTGCTGCAACACGGTCGCGCGGCGCGGCAGGATCTGACCAGTTGCACCACGTGTCACCAGCAGACCTATTGCAGGCAGTGCCATTCCGATCTCGGAGCCCGCATCAACCCACACGGACCGGGCTTCGACGCCGCACGCATGTCCAGCAAGAACCCGCAGCTCTGTCTCATGTGCCATTTGAAGAATCCACTCGGCAAATGATCGCCGTTCACGAAATGAGGATCGCATGATTCGCTCGCTGGCGCGCCGATGGCGCGTGTTCGCCTTCGCGGCCGGAGCAGCGCTCGCCTGCACCGCCCAGCAGGAGGCGCCGAAGATTCCGCTCGCCAAAACGGCGCGCGCAGACACTCGCGCGGACACCGTAGACGCGGAGGCAGCTGCCCACGCGCTTCTCGGACCGGCTGCCAAGGCAGCGCTCGACAGCGGCAACATCCTCTTTCGACAAAAGGCGTACGCCGCGGCGTTGGCCCAGTATCGCTCGGCGTCGGCTCTGGCTCCCCAACACACCGCGCCGCTCTTCGGCATCTTCATGGTTGCACGAGCGACCAAAGACTCCGTCATGGCAGACAGCGCCATGGCTGGAATCCGGCTGCGAAGCGGCGCCATGAGCGCCTCGCCCCACACCATGAGCGACTCCGCGCTCCAGCGGATGCACGAGAATCTCAAAAAGAAGCCGGCGGCGGAGTGATGCGCGCCGCGTCAACATTCTCTAAATTACCGGATGCCCGAACGAGCCGCTGAAATCCGTTGCTCCCGCTGCGGTGAGACGTCGAGCGGCCGCTTTTGTGCCGGATGCGGCGCGCCATTGCGCGACGTGAAGTGCGACGCCTGCGGCCACACCGCTGTACCCGGCGATCGCTTCTGCGCCGAGTGCGGTTCGCCGCTCGGTGCCGCGGGGGTCGCCGGGGCCGTTGGGTCGCCGGTTGCCGCGCGCGGTCCGGACGGCCTCCCAAAGCTCATCGGAGGCGCCGCGCTCCTCGTACTCGTTGCGTTCGTCCTCGGCCAAGCTGCCGGTCGTCGATCGGCCGGCGGTGCGGGCAATGCGCCGGATCAAGGCGCGGCCGTCCCACTCGCCGGATCCGCGGCCGGGCCGGACATCTCGTCGATGTCTCCGGAAGAGCGCGCGAGTCGCCTGTTCAACCGGGTGATGTCGTACAGTGAAAACGGAAAGCTCGACAGCGCGCGCTTCTTCGCGCCCATGGCCATTCAGGCGTACGAGATGATCGGCGCGGTCGATGCGCACACACGATACGACATCGGCGCCATCTCGGCGGTGGTCGGCGATGTCGGGCGCGCGCAGGCCGAAGCCGACACGATTCTCAGCGCACACCCCAACCACTTGTTGGGCCTCGTGCTCGCCATCCGCGCCGCCGAGATGTCCAAGAATCCCAAAGCCGCCGCCGAGCTTCGTCAGCGTTTGGCCCGCGTCGCGGCGGCCGAGCGCGCGACGGGACTCAAGGAGTATGACGAGCATTCTCGCGACATCGACGATGCGCTCAAGAGGGCTGCGGCTCCTTGACCCCGACCAACCGATCCGGAGCGGGCGCCAGCCGCGGCTCGGCCCCGAGCCAATAGAGGCCGTTCGCCATGATGCAGAAACCGGTCGCGGCAAACCACACCATCGCGCCTCCGACAAAGCCCGTGAAGGTGAGCCACCACGGGCTGTACACCATCGAAAGCACCGACGCGATCGAGATGTTGATCCCCACCGCGAGATAGATGCGGCGCTCGAGGTACCACCGGTCGGTCTTCATGAAGTACCACCTCGACGCCGGGTCGCTACCGAGCTTTGAAGAGAAGCCGAGCCGCTTGAGGACGTTGCCCACGATACAGAATCCGGTCAGCGCCACCGTCACCGAAGCGGCCCCGGTCGCGATGATCAACAGCGCCCACAGCGGCTGGACGAACGCTGCCAACGCGGTGGCGCCGATGAGGACGAATCCCGCGATCAGCCAGACGGTACGCTCGATGTACCACTGGTTGGTGGGGACGATGTAGATGCCGGAACGTAGTGTCATGGTCACACCCTGCCCTGTGCTGAAGGATGGATGTCGCCCGTCGCGAACCGCGCCTGGCATGGGCAAGCGCGCGGCACAGAATGCGGTCTCCATTGGAGAATTACAAGCGCATTCACTGGAACCCATGGGCATTCCGCCGTTCGATGGCGCTCGTCGGTCGCGCACGCTAAAATCCGGATGTCCCCCCGAGAGGCGCCAGCTCACGTCGCCGGCCTCTGCCATAAGCAAAACCACATTCAAATACATACATCGTATGGTCCCGACCGCTCCGAGCTTCGCGATCGATGCCAACGACGTCGCTCGGCGCTTCGGCGCGAACTGGGTGCTGCGCGGCGCCAACGTGCGCGTGAGCCCCGGTGAGGTCGTGGGCCTCCTCGGCGCGAACGGGAGCGGCAAGAGCACGCTTCTTCGCATTCTCGCGACGCTGATCAGGCCGCACGCCGGGAGCGCAAAGGTTTGCGGATACGACGTCGTTCGCGAGCCGCAGCAAGTGCGCGCGAGCGTCGGCTTTCTCGCGCACGTGCCCGGCCTCTACGACGACCTCACGGCGCGCGAGAATCTCATCTTCGCGGCCGCGATGCTCGACCGCGACGAAGGCGACGTCGATGGTGTGCTCGAGCGCGTCGGACTCTCGGCGGTGGCCGGCCAGCCTGTGCGCGGCTTCTCCTCGGGGATGCAGCGCCGGCTGGCGATCGCTCGCCTCATGCTCGTGCGGCCGCGCGTTCTATTGCTCGACGAACCGTACAGCAATCTCGACACCGCGGGACTGGAGCTCGTGAATTCGCTCATCACCGAATGGGTGAACGACGGCGCAGCCGCACTGGTCGTGCTGCACGAAGTTGCTCCGGCAGCGGGAATTCTCGATCGAACCGTGACGATCGAAGACGGGCGAATCGCGTCGACGCCGGCGATGCACGGCGACCCAGCCGCGGGAATTCCCGTGGCAGCGAGCGGATGATGGCGTGGCGTCGCGATTGGCGTCGAGCGCGGGCGATCGCCTGGAAGGATCTCACCACCGAGCGTCGCTCGAAGGCGGGATTCAACTCCGTGGTCGCGCTGGCGGTGACGATTCTCGTCATGTTCGGCTTCGCGCTCGGTCCCGACGCGCAGGCCATTCGCGACGCCGCCCCCGGCGCGATCTGGCTCGCGGTGCTGTTCGCGGGCGTGCTCGCCTTCAATCGCTCGTACCAGGTCGAGCTCGACGGCGGCGCGCTGGAGCAGTTGATCCTCTATCCGGGCACGCGCCGCGCCATCTTCGCGGGCAAGCTACTGGCGAACTTCGCGTTCGTCGCGCTCATGCTGACGATCGTCATCGCGGTCGGGATCGTACTCTTTCAGGTGCGCATTCCGGCCCAATGGCCGGCGCTCATCGCCATTGTACTGCTGGGTGCCGTGGGTCTGGTGACGCTCGGGACCTTCTACGCCGCCATGGCCAGTCGAAGCCGCGCGCGCGAGGTGTTGCTTCCGCTCCTGCTTTTTCCCATGCTCGTTCCAGTCTTGCTTGCCGCGATGGAAGCGACGAAGGCGCTGCTCGGCGGAGACGTCATGGGTGACGCCGGCGCCTGGGCGCGTCTCCTCGTCGCATTCGACATCGTCTTTCTCGTCGCGACGTTTCTCGCGTTCGAATTCGTCATCGAGGTGTGACACTGTCATGACTCACGCAACGCTCTCCGCACCGGTCGCCGTGCCACGGGCGCGCCGCTCGTCGATGTTCGGCTGGTTCGCGTTTCTGTTCCTCGTCGCCTCGCAGGTGACGGCCATCGTGATCTCGCCGCCCGACCGCGACATGGGCGACTTGCAGAAGATCATGTACGTCCACGTGCCCGCGGCCTGGATGACGATGTTGGCGCCGCTCACCGTGCTCGTCTTCGGCCTTCGCTATCTGTGGAAGGGCCGCGAGAAGGACGATCTGCTGGCCGCCGCCGCGGCCGAAGTGGCGGCGACGTTCGCCGGGCTCACGCTGATGTTGGGGATGATCTGGGCGCGGCCTACGTGGGGCGTATGGTGGACATGGGATGCGCGGCTCACGTCGACGCTCGTGCTGTTCCTCATCCTGGCCGGCTACCTCGCGCTCCGCGCGCTCGTGGACGATCGCGAGCGGCGCGCCCAATGGAGCGCGGCCGTGGGCGTGCTCGGCGCGATCAATGTGCCGATCGTGTACATGTCGGTGCGCTGGTGGCGTACTATTCATCAGATCCAGTCGAGTCCATCGACGGTCGATCCCGCCTATGTCGTCGGACTGCGTCTCAACGCATTCGCCTTTCTGTTCGTGATGATCTACTTCATTCGCCGCCGGTACGAGGCGGCGCTCATGGAGCGCGCGGCCGAACACGCCGCACAGGCCGCCGCGCTCGGGAGTCCCGCTCGTGGCTAGCAACAATCTGCTGTTCGTCGGCGCCGCGTTCGCCGTGACGTGGGGCGTCTTGATCGGCTACTTCGTTCACCTCCGGCGAACCACCCGTCGCGCGCAAACGCTGCTCGACCTGGCGACCAAGCCAAAGACCCCATGAACGAGTCGACGCGCAGCGGCAGACGCATCGTCTACGGCGGCATCCTGGTCATCGCCGCCGTATTCGGCTATCTCATCTATGGTGGTCTCGACAAGAACGTGGTGTACTTCCTCACGCCCAAAGAGCTGTTGGCCAAAGGGACGCGCGCCATCGACGTGCCGGTGCGACTCGGCGGGCAGATCAAGCCCGGCTCGGTCAAATGGGATGACGCCACGCTCGACCTGCGCTTCACGATTACCGACGGCACTAGCGACATCGCGGTGCATTCCAAGGGCGCGCCACCGCAGATGTTCCGCGACGGCATGGGCGTCGTGGTCGAAGGCCGCTACCGCAACGACGGCGTCTTCAACTGCACGAACCTGCTGGTCAAGCATTCCAATGAGTATCGCCCGCCCAAGCCGGGCGAATCCCCGCAGGCGATGTACAAGACGCTGATCAAAGGATCCGGATCGTGAACGGTCTCGTCGGGCGCGATGCGCTGCTCGTCTCCCTGCCCTTCCTCGTGCTGGGCATCCTCGTCGTCCCCACTGCACTCCGCGGGGGGCGGCGTGAGTGGCTGGGCATCGCGTACGGCGCCGTCCTCGCGAATTTCCTGCTCGTCACCACTGCGGCCCTCGCCATGGTCGTCGCGCTCGTGACGCACGACTTCTCGGTATCGTACGTAGCGCAGGTTGGAAGCCGCGCAACGCCGCTCTTCTATACAGTCATCTCGCTGTGGGGCGCGCTCGAGGGATCGATTCTGTTCTGGGGATGGGTGTTGTCGCTGTACGCGTTCTTGGTTGTGCGACTGAACCGCAATCGGCCGGGCAATCTGGTGCCGTACGCCGCCATGGTGCTGCTCGCGGTCTCGCTGTTCTTCGCGATTCTGCTCGTGGGGCCGGCCAACCCGTTCAAACCGGTGTGGCCCGTGCCGTCCGATGGACCGGGACCGAATCCGCTGCTGCAGAATCACATCTTGATGGGAATTCATCCGCCGCTGCTGTACCTCGGATACGTCGGAATGTCGGTGCCGTTCGCGTTCGCCGTGGGCGCCGTGCTCTCCGGCGAGGCCGAGTCGAACGACTGGATCCGTCTCACCCGAAACTGGACGGTCGCGTCGTGGGGATTCTTGTCGGCGGCGATCATTGCCGGCATGTGGTGGTCGTACGACGTACTAGGCTGGGGCGGCTACTGGGCGTGGGATCCTGTGGAGAACGCATCGTTCTTGCCGTGGCTCACCGCGACGGCGTTTCTGCATTCGGCCATGGTGCAAGAGCGCCGAAGCATGCTGCGCGTGTGGAATCTGAACCTCATCGTCGGCACGTTCGCGCTGACGATACTCGGCACCTTCCTCACGCGCTCGGGGATCATCTCGTCGGTGCATGCGTTCACGACCGGCACGATCGGCTACTACTTCCTCACATTCATCGCGCTCGTGTTGCTCACCGCGCTGGCGATCGTGGCCGGCAACTCCGAGCGATTGCGCACCAAGGGCCGTCTCGATTCCGCGGCGTCGCGCGAGACGGTGTTTCTGCTGAACAACCTGTTCCTCACCGCGTTCATGCTCACGGTGCTGGTCGGGACGCTGTTCCCACTGGTGGCGGAAGCGGTGCGCGGCGTGAAGGTGAGTGTGGGTGGACCGTTCTTCAATCGAATGTCGCTGCCGTTGATCGCGGCGCTTCTCTTCCTCATGGGTGTCGGTCCGGCGTTGCCGTGGAAAGCGGCGACGCGCGCCGAGCTCAAGACGAAGCTCGTGCCACCCGCGTCCGGCGCCGCGGTGCTCGCGGTGATCGCGATCCTCATGGGGATTCGCAACCCGTACGGCCTCGTCGTATTTGCTTTCGTCGGCTACTCGGCGGCGGCGAATCTGCGCGAGTTCTGGTTCGGCGCGCGCGCGCGACATGCGGCGCACAGCGAAGCCTGGCCAACCGCGGTCGTTCGGCTCATCGCGAGCAACCGCCGCCGCTACGGCGGCTACATCGCGCACTTCGGAGTCTTCTTCGTCGCGCTCGGAATCACGGCGTCGTCGTCGCTGCGCACGGAGAACGAGGCGACGCTCAAGCCTGGTGAGACGCTCACCATTTCCGGTCGCACCGTACGCCTCAAGGAGCTGTGGGGCCGAGAGGAGAAGCAGCGCTCGGTCGTTGGCGCGACGGTCGAAGTGCTCGACGGCGGCAAGGTGAGCCGCACGCTCGAGCCGCGCATGAATTTCTATCCGACCCAACAGGAGCCTGTTCCCACACCGGACGTGCGCAGCGGCGTGTTCGGCGATCTGTATCTCAATCTCGTCGCGTTCCGTCCGGACGGCAGCACGGCCACGATCAAGGCGATCTACGAACCGCTGCTGCCGTGGATCTGGTTCGGCGGCGGCGTAGTCGTATTCGGCGCAATCGTGAGCGGCTGGCCAACGGCGCGTCGACGAACGGTGATTCCTGTCGTCCTCGGCGGCAGCACACCCGAGAGGGATGCGGCATGAACTGGCGACGCGCGGGCATAGCGACACTCTTCGCAGTCCCGATCATCTATCTGTTCATCTTCGGACTGGGCCACGATCCGCGCGACATTCCGTCGCCGCTTCCGGGAAAGCCGGCGCCGCTGTTCGCGCTCGAGGTGTTCGCCCCTGGGCAACCGCCGCTCGCCAGACCGATCGGCGACAGCGTTCGTCTGGCGGACATGCGA
>DASVYG010000358.1:0-14178 GCA_036392315.1 Gemmatimonadaceae bacterium | reverse complement strand
CGAGGCCCAGCGTCCTTTCTGCGACACGATCCAGCTTACCGCGTGCGCCGTCTCGAGCGCGGGAATGATTCCCTCGAGTCGGCTGAGCAAACGAAAGCCGTCGAGCGCGTCTCGGTCCGAGACCGCGACGTACTCCGCGCGTCCGGTCTCCTTGAGATAGGAGTGCTCCGGGCCCACGCCGGGATAGTCCAACCCCGCGGAGATCGAATGCGCCGGATGCACCTGTCCGTGCTCGTCCTGTAAGAGATAACTCAACGAGCCATGAAGCACGCCCGGCCGGCCGCGGGCCAGCGACGCCGAGTGATGTCCACTGTCGAGCCCTTCGCCGGCGGCTTCGACGCCAACGAGCTCCACGTCGCGGTCATCGACGAACGCGTGGAACGCGCCCATTGCGTTCGAGCCTCCGCCCACACACGCGACGACGGTCTTGGGTAGACGCCCCGCGCGCTCGAGCATTTGCGCTCGCGCCTCACGCCCGATCACCGATTGAAAGTCGCGAACCATTCTCGGATATGGCGCCGGCCCGACCACGGAGCCGATGATGTAGTAAGTGTCATTGACATTCGTCACCCAATCGCGAATGGCCTCGGTGGTCGCGTCCTTGAGCGTTCGCGTGCCGCTCGAGACTCCGACGACCGTGGCGCCCAGCAACCGCATACGGAAGACATTCAGCTCCTGCCGCCGCATGTCTTCGTCGCCCATATATACGACGCACTCTAGGCCGAAACGGGCACACACCGTGGCGGTGGCGACGCCGTGCTGTCCCGCCCCGGTCTCGGCGATGATGCGTCGTTTACCCATGCGGCGCGCGAGCAGCACCTGCCCCACGGTGTTGTTGATCTTGTGCGCCCCGGTGTGGTTCAGGTCTTCGCGCTTGAGCCAGACCTGCGCGCCAACGTGCTCGGAGAACCGCGGTGCGTCGCTGAGCGCCGAGGGACGCCCCACGTAGGTCGAGAGCATGTGCTCGAGCTCCGCGACGAACGACGGGTCCGCTCGCGCCTCGTCGTATGCCCGGTCGAGGGAGTCGATGGCCGGAATTAGCGTCTCGGGCACATAACGCCCCCCGAACGCCCCGAACCTGTCCGTCTGTGCGATCGTCATGTTGTGCTGGCCACGTGGTCGACCGCGTCGCGAAACTCGCGCATGCGATCGTGATCCTTGATGCCGGGTGAGCTCTCCACGCCCGAGGAGACGTCGACGACGTCCGGGGACAACTGCGCGATGGCCTGGCCGACGTTCTCCGGGCGGAGTCCGCCTGCCAGAATGATGCGCTTGAATCGGCGCAACTCTCTGAGCGGGTCGGACAAGTCGGCCCACGGCAGCGTTACGCCGGTGCCACCAAGCTTGCCCGGAACCGCCGCGTCGAGCAGCAGCCCGTCACCCACAGCCAACATCTCATTCACCACGGGAGGTAACACCGCGCTCGCCAGCCGACAGACCGGCCAGATCTCGCCGGCGAAGGTCCGGCGCAGTGCGGCCACTCGCGCCGGATCGAACGATCCGTGGAGTTGGAGTACGTCGAGCTCCAAAACTCGAGCGCTGTCCGTGATCTCGTCGGCGGTCTGGTCCGCGAACACGCCCACTCGTGCAACCGTGCGCGGAACGACGCCCAACACCTCCATGGCCCGCGGAATGTTCAACGACCGCGGGCCGCCGGCGAAGATGACACCGACGTAGGCCGCTCCCAGACTCGCCGCGAAATCGGCATCCTCGGGACGGGTCAATCCGCAGAATTTGATTTCAGCGCTCACGGAGGATTCTCGCCACAGTTGATAGTTCTCTCACAGCCAGCGCCGGGTCCGCGGCGGCCGAGACCGTCGAACCGACGAGGACGGCGTCGGCGCCGGCCCGAGCCAAACGCTCGACGTCCGCCCGCCCCGCGACACCGCTCTCGGCGACCGCCACCACGGAGCGCGGCAGCAGACCGAGTAGTCGCTGCGACGTGCTCGCATCGATGACGAGCGTCTCGAGGTTCCGGTTATTGATTCCAATCATGCGCGCGCCGGCCTCGAGCGCGCGCGACAGTTCATCCTCGTCGCGAATCTCGACAAGGACTTCGAGTCCGAGCTCGCCCGCCGCAGCGATCATCTCGACGAATGCCGCCGGAGCAAGCGCGCGCACGATCAGCAGCGCCGCCGAAGCACCGAGAGCTTTTGCCTCGACCAATTGGATCGGGTCGACGTGAAAGTCCTTCTTGAGAACGGGCACGCCGACGGCGCTCCTCACCGCGACGAGGTCATCCGCCGAGCCGCCGAAATGATCGGGTTCAGTGAGCACCGATATCGCCGCGGCACCCCCGCGCTCGTACGCCTGGGCCTGCTCTGTCGCGCTCATCGACGGATTGATCCATCCTTTCGACGGCGATCGCCGCTTGACCTCAGCGATCACGCCGACGCTCGCGCGACGAAGCGCCGCTGACAGGCTCGTCGCCGCCGCCGCGGACGCCGCCAAGCGAGACAGTTCGGACTGGCGCGAGCGAAGAGCCGCGGCACGGTCCCGCGCCTCGGCGACGATGCCGCCCAAAGTCCCGCTCGGTGGGGTCCAGACAGGAGAAGCTTGCACTTCGGTCCTTCTTCGGATATTCTAGTATTTCGGGGCTTCTTCGGGAGTCCGGCTCCGCCGCAACTCACTCAAGCTGAACTGGTGTCAGCCTATGCCGCTCACGAAGCGTCAGCGCGAAATACTAAACTACCTCACGGCCTACACGGAGCAAAACGGCTTTGCGCCCAGCTTCGAGGAGATCGCCGAGAACTTCGGGTACAACTCGCTCGCGACGGTGCACGAGCATCTCACCAATCTCGAGCGCAAAGGGTACATCAAGCGGAGCTACAACGAGAGCCGCGCGATCGAGATTCTTCCGAGCGAGGCAAGCCCCCGCGCCGTCGAGTTGCCGCTACTTGGTAGCGTTGCGGCTGGCATGCCGATCGAGGCGCTCGAGTCGAACGAGACGTTCTGCGTCCCCGACAACATGATCGGGCGCGGCGGCAATCATTACGTGCTGCGCGTCCGTGGCAACTCCATGGTCGACGAGCAGATCAAAGACGGCGATTTCGTCGTGGTCAACCAGCGCGAGCGAGCGGACAACGGCGAAATGGTCATCGCGCTCATCAACGGCAACTCGGCTACGGTCAAGAAATACTACCGCGAGCGCGACGGACGCATTCGCCTGCAGCCGGCCAACGAGACCATGCAGCCCATTTACGTCCACGAGAACGACATCACCATCCAAGGGATCGTGGTCGGAGTGATGCGGAAGTACTGAACGTCGGACTGCGCGGGGTTAGGCGACGAGCAGCCTACCTGTGTGCGAACGCAACTCGAAGCCGATCGAGCGCGACGAGACCCGCGCCGGAACTGACCGCTTGGCGCGCCGCCTCTACGCCGTCGTCGAAATCGGCAATCGCGCCGCCGACGTAGAATGCCGCAGCAGCGTTGAGCACGACCGCCGCCGTCGACGCGTCGTTGGCCTCACCGCGGAGCACACGCATGACCGCCGCCGCATTTGACGCCGGCGGTCCGCCGGCCAAGTCCTCGACGCTGCCTCGTCCAAAGCCGTAGCGCCGCGGATCAATCGTCCATTCCGTCATCGCTCCGTCACGGATCTCGATCACCTGCGACGTCGCGAACGGAGAGATCTCGTCCATCCCGGCGCCGTGGACGACCAACGCGTGTACCGTGTCCAGGGCGCGCAACGCGCCGGCGATGAGGGCAAGTCGTCGCTCATCGGAAACACCCACCACTTGGCGTCCGGCGTGCGCCGGGTTCGCCAGCGGCCCGACCATGTTCATGACGGTCTGCACGCCCAGCTCACCGCGCACCGGCGCCACGTGGCGCATTGCCGGGTGCATGAGCGGCGCGAACATGAACACGATTCCCGCGTCGCGGAGCGCCGAGGCCATCACGTGAACCGGTGCGTCGATCGATACGCCGAGCGCCTCGAGAACGTCTGCACTGCCGCACTGCGTAGTGAACGACCGGTTGCCGTGTTTCGCCACGCGGAGTCCCGCGCCGGCGACGAGCAGAGCGGCCGCGGTCGAGATGTTGAACGTATTGATCGTGCCGCCGCCCGTGCCGCAGGTGTCCACGAGCTCCTCGGGTCGTTCGGCGGGCAGCACGATCATCGCGCGCCGCAGCGACCGCACGACTGCCGCCAGCTCGAGCGAGGTCTCTCCTCTGACCCGGAGTCCGATGAGCAGCGCGGCGATTTGAGCGGGCGTCGCGTCGCCCGCAAGAACGACCTGAAACGCCTCGGTCAATTCATCCGGGTCGGGAGCATTCCCCGATGTGAGCCGCCGGACGGTGTTGAGCAGCGCGTTTGGTGCGGGACTAACGGACACTGAATGCTTCGACGAGGCGTTCGGGGAGCTTGGCGTTCGAGGCAACCAACGCGATCACGAGTCCGAGCAGACGTACGCGATCGACGTCCTCCTCCACGAACAACCCTTGCATCGCGCGATTCGCCAGGTTCACCACGCCCACGAGCTGGTCGTGATAGATGAGCGGAAAGCTGATGAACGATCCGGTCGTGAAATACTGATCGTGCAGCAGCGGGTGCGTCTTCGCCTCGGCGACGTCGCGAACCAGGAGCGGCTCGCGACTCGCGGCCACGCGACCGGCCACGCCCTGCCCGATTGCCACGCGTGCGCCTTCGGTGATGCTCGGCCCCACGCCGCGTGCGGCGGCGAGATAAAGCGACTCGCCATCCGGCGCGAGAAGCATCAGCGAGCAGCGGTGCGAATGCATGTCATCGCCCACGAGTGCCAGCAAGCCGTCGGCGAGCTGTCGAGGGTCTTTTGTCGACGCGTCGAGCGTGAGCACGCGATCGATCAGATAGATCGTTCGCGTCTTCTGCCGCAGCGATTCGTTCCGTCGATGGAGCTCGACGTGCGCCTTCTCGAGTTGCTCCACAGCCGAGCCAACCGTCGCTTCGACTGCGTCGGCGCGGCGAATCGCACGTCGCGCATCCTCGGCCGCCTGGGCGAGCTCTCGTTCGAGAGACACGACACGCGCGGAGTCGGCGGCAGCCTGACTGTGACTACTGCTTGCGTCGGTGAGACGCGTCGCGAGCTCGGCGAGGCGCGTTTCGTATTCGCCGTGCACATGCTGCGTGACATCTTCGAGCGTGCGGACCGCTTCTTGGCGCGCTTCGCGCTCGAGAAAACGAACGTAGGCGAGCTCGAACAACGCGATCGCGGGCAGGAATCGCTCGGCGGTACGTGCGCCGAACAACTTGCGCGCTTCGTACAGCACGAGGAGCGCCGTGAGCTGGCCCTCGTACCGGAGCCCGCGCACGCTCAGCCAGCCGGCTTCGCCGAACGACGGCATCTCGAACAATCGCGCGAACTCGTCGCTCGACTCGCCGAAGTCGACGAGTTGGCCGCCGACCGCGATCGCCGCCCGCTCGCGCGACGGCAGATGATCGAACGTGGTCTCGAGCTTGGCGATGCTCGTCGTTGCGCCCGACGCCAACAACCGCTCGCCGAGCATTCCTCGTCGCTCGTCGAACCGGACCAGTGCCAGTTGGGCAAACCGGTCGACCTCGGCCAGCGACTCGCCGAGCGCCTGGAGCGCGGCGTCGGGGCTGGCGGAGACGGTAAGGGCGTGGGCGAGAGAGGCGAGCGTGCGCGGCGGCATCGGGAGGCGACAGGGCGCACGCGACACAGAACGCGGCGCAGGCGACGTTGAGCGCGAAATGTGAAGGCGTAGGTCGCGCAAAGTCAATCGGTTTGGTCACAGCAAACCTGCGTCGAACTTCACGTGACGTTGCTTGACACACCCCCCTGTGCCAATAGGTTTCCAGCAATGGCCGAGCGCACCGTGCAGCTTGTGTTGCACTATGACGGGGCCGAATTCAGCGGATGGCAGCGGCAGCCGGAACAACGCACCGTGCAAGGCGTGTTGGAGGCGGCACTCGAGCGTCTCTGCACGATACCAGTCGCCGCCTTGGGGTCCGGTCGCACCGATGCGGGAGTCCATGCGCGAGGACAAGCGGTCGGCGTTCGAATTCCGGATCGTTGGACCGGAGGCGTTCAGAGATTGCGGCGCGCTCTGAACGCGGTTCTTCCGGGTGATGTGTGGGTCGCGGAGGCGTTCGAGATGCGACCTGAGTTTCATGCGCGCTACAGTGCATTGAGTCGACGGTACAGTTACTACGTCGGCACGGACGAGGAAGCGAACTCGCCGTTTCGGGTACGGTACGAACTGGCTTTCGGGCAGCCCTTGGACCGGGGCGCTCTGGATGCCGCGGCCGCCTACCTCGAAGGCGAACACTGCTTCCGGGGCTTCGCGGTACTTGGCACGGCGCCTGAACAGGATGATCACCGTTGTCGCGTGATGGACGCGCGATGGCGTGATCGGCCAGGCGGGCTGGTGTTCGAGATCGAAGCCAATCGGTTCCTCCATCACATGGTCAGATTTCTCGTCGGGACGATGCTCGACATTGCGACCGCGCGCCGGCCGTTGGCCGACCTGCCGCGCCTGCTCTCGGCGGCGGACAACGCTGAGGTGTCGCCGCCGGCCGCAGCACACGCGTTGTTTCTCGACCGCGTGACCTACGCGGATGACCTCTACGCTGAACGGACATGAAGATCGTGGGACGCTTTGACTCGCGCTGGATCATTCTCGCGATCACGATCGGCTGCTCGCGCGCGCCGGAATCGTCGAGCGCGCAGGCGTCGAGCGCCCAAGCGCCGGGAAGCGTGGCGCCGGGCAACAGTCGGGTGTCGCAGAGTCGACAGAACGCCATCACCGCGGCGGTCGCGAAGATCGCGCCCTCGGTGGTGACCGTGCAGACCGAAGTCATCGATCAATCGCCGCAAGATCCGTTCGACATGTTCTTCGGGCGCGCGCAGCCTCGCGTGCAGGCGGGACTCGGCACGGGCTTCGTCGTGCGCAAGGAAGGCGTGATCGTCACGAACGCACACGTCGTTGCCGGCGCGAACAAGGTGTCCGTCATGATGCGCGACGGGACGGTCCATCCGGCGAAGATCCTCGGCGCGGATGAAACGAACGACATCGCCGTGCTCAAGATCGACGCGAACAATTTGCCCGAGGTCAAACTCGGCAACTCCAACGCGTTGGCGATCGGCGAATGGGCGATCGCGATCGGCAATCCGTACGGCTTCTATCTCGGCAACAGCGAGCCGAGTGTGAGCGTCGGCGTCATCAGCGCGACGCAGCGGAATCTCGTCGGCGCCGGTGAGGGCCAGGCCGCGTACTTCGACATGATTCAGACCGACGCCGCGATCAATCCTGGAAATTCTGGCGGCCCGCTGGTCGACGCCGATGGGGAGGTGATCGGCGTGAACAGCAACATCTTTTCACCGTCGGGTGGCTCCGTCGGGCTCGGGTTCGCCATCCCCATCAATCGAGTCGTGCGCGTCGTTGACGACCTGCTCACGCATGGCTCGATCCGCAGTCCGTGGATCGGTGTTCGATTGAAGCAGGTGCAGTCGAGCAATCCGCGAGACGTCCTGACGCAAGGCGCGGTCATTGCCACGGTAACTCCCGGTTCGCCCGCCGCGAAAGCCGGCTTGCAGCCGGGAGACGTGATTCTGCGCGAAGGTAGTCGCATCGTGCACAATGCCTTCGACTGGTACGCAGCACTGCTCGATCTCCGCGCGGGCTCGCCGGCGCATCTTCATGTGCGACGCGGCTCGCGCGAGTTCGACGTCGATGTGAACGTCGGCGACCTTCCGGAAGTAACCGCGCCGAAAGTCCAGGTCCTTCGCGAACTGGAGCTCGTGACGGTAACACCGGCCATCGCCGCTGAACGCGGCCTGCGTCGACAATATGGCGCGTTGGTCTATCGCGTCGGACAAGACGTGTCGGACCAGACAGAGATTCAACAAGGTGACGTTATCCTTCAGATCAACAACAGCCCGGTCAGAACGGCGCAGGATGTCGCACGCGCGATCGACGCATATGGCGGCCGCACCTATCTCCGACTCATCCTCGACCGGCAGGGCCAGCTCTTCGTGACTCAATTCGCCGTGCGATGACGACTCACGATCGCTACGCCTCGCCGCTCGCCCAACGGTATGCGTCGAGCGCGATGCTCGAGCTCTGGTCGCCGGCCATGCGTCACGGATTGTGGCGCGAGCTCTGGCTCGCACTCGCCGAAGCCGAGCAAGAGCTTGGCGTCTCGATACCCGACGAGGCGATCGCGCAGATGCGCGCGCATCTCGACGACATCGACTTCGACGTGGTCGCGGCCTACGAGCGTCGCTTTCGCCACGACGTCATGGCCCACGTTCACGCCTTCGGCGACGTCGCGCCGGCGGCGCGCGGGTTCATTCACTACGGCGCCACGAGCGCCTACGTGACGGACAACGCCGATCTGATTCTCATGCGGCGCGGCATGGATCTGCTGCGCGGAAAGGTGCTGCGGGTTCTCCGAGCGTTGGCCGCATTCGCACGTGAGTGGCGCGCCGAGCCCACGCTCGGCTCGACGCACCTGCAGCCTGCGCAGCCGACGACCGTTGGCAAACGCGCGACACTCTGGATGCAGGACCTCTTGCTCGATCTCGCCGATCTCGAGCATCGCATCGCGACGCTGCCCTGCCGCGGCGTCAAGGGAACGACCGGGACGCAGGCGAGCTTTCTCGAGATCTTCGACGGCGACCATGCGAAAGTGCGAGAGCTCGACGCCCGTGTCACCGCGAAGATCGGTTTCGCGTCATCGATTCCCGTTTCCGGACAGACCTACTCCCGCAAGCTCGACGCACAGGTGCTCGGCGTTGTCGCGGGGATCGCGTCGAGCACCATGAAGTTCAGCGGCGACATCCGCGTGCTCCAGTCGGTCGGTGAGATCGAGGAACCGTTCGAGGCCGAGCAGGTGGGATCGTCGGCCATGGCGTACAAACGCAATCCAATGCGGTGCGAGCGTATCGCGTCGCTCGCGCGCTTCGTCGTCACGCTCGAGCCCAACGCCAACCTCACTCACGGAGTGCAGTTCTTCGAGCGCACGCTCGACGACAGCGCCAATCGACGCCTGGTGATTCCCGAAAGCTTTCTCGCCACCGATGCCATCCTCGTCCTCATGGAAAACGTGGTCAGCGGACTCGAAGTCCATCCGGCGCGCATTCGCCGGCGTCTGCTCGACGAGCTCCCGTTCATGGCCACGGAGGAGCTGATCGTGCGCGCGGTGCGCGCAGGCGGCGACCGACAGGTCGCGCACGAGCGGATCCGCCAACACAGCATCGATGCCGCGCGCGCGTTGAAGAACGGCGCCGAGCGAAACGATCTCCTGGCGCGTCTCGCCGCGGATCCCGCATTCGGCGTTCCCGTGGCGGATTTGGAGGCGGCGCTCGACCCGAGCCGCTTCGTCGGTCGCGCACCCCAGCAAGTCGACGAGTTCCTCGATCACGTCGTCGCGCCGGTTCTCGCCGGACGCGCCCGTGCCGAAGACACACTCGAGGAGGTTCGCGTATGACGGTCGCCGAGCTCCAGTCGCTTCCGTTGCCGCATCTGCGGCGCGGCAAGGTGCGCGAGGTGTACATCGTCGACGACGATCGCTTGCTGCTCGTTGCGACTGATCGCGTCAGCGCGTTCGACGTGGTCATGGCCGAGCCGATTCCGTACAAGGGGATCGTGCTGACGCAGATCACCGCATGGTGGCTGACGCAACTTGCCGGCGACGTTTGGCACCACATGATCTCGGCGCAGGTCGACGAGATCGTCGATCAGGTTCCCGCGCTGGCCGACCATCGCTCGGCGATCGACGGTCGCGCCATGTTGTGCCGGCGCACAGATGTTTTTCCAATCGAGTGCGTGATTCGCGGCTATCTTTCAGGCTCGGCGTGGAAGGAGTACAAAGCGGCGGGCACGCTCGCCGGCGAATCCCTCCCGCCCGGCCTGCGCGAGAGCGAGCGACTCGAGCCGCCGATCTTCAGCCCGGCAACCAAGGCAGAGGCGGGACACGATGAGAACATTACAATCGCTCGAATGATATCGGCCGTCGGACCAGACGTCGCGGCGGAGCTCGAGCGGCTCAGTCGTCTCATCTACGAGCACGGTCGTGCCATTGCCGCGAGTCGCGGCATCATCATCGCCGACACCAAGTTCGAGTTTGGGCGAGACCGCCAAGGACGCGTGACGCTCATCGACGAGGTGCTCACGCCAGACAGCTCCCGCTTCTGGCCCGCCGAGCATTATCAGCCGGGACGCTCGCAGCCGAGCTTCGACAAGCAGCCGTTGCGCGACTATCTCGACGCCGAGCGTCGCGCCGGCCGCTGGAACGGCGAGGCGCCGCCGCCGCCCCTTCCGCAGCACGTCGTCGACGCGACGAGCGCTCGCTACCTCGACGCGTTTCGTCGCATCACCGGCACGCCGCTCGCCCTCCCGGGGCCCGCGTGAATTTCGCCCGCGAAGGACTGAGCTTCATCGCCATCGCGGCGCTGGTCGCCGTGGGCGCGTTCGGTGTCGCGCTCATGCGTCGCTCGTGGCCGCTGTGGCTGTTCGCGTTCGGCCTCACCATTCTCGCACTCTGGGTCGCGTACTTCTTTCGCGACCCGCAACGCGTGGGCGAGCGCGGGGAACGATTGGTCATCGCGCCGGCCGACGGGAAGATCGTCATGATCAGCGAAGTCGACGAGCCGACGTTCATGCACACGCGCGCTGTTCGTGTCTCCATTTTCATGAACGTCTTCAACGTGCATGTCAATCGCTATCCGGTCACGGGCTTCGTTCGATTCATCGAGCGGAAGCCTGGTCGCTTCCTCAATGCCGCGGCCGCGGAATCGAGTCTCGAGAATGAACAGACGTCGATCGGACTCGAGACCGGCTCCAATCACATTCTCGTTCGACAGATCGCCGGTCTCATTGCCCGGCGCATCGTGACCGACGCGAAAGAAGGCGACCACGTGCAGCAGGGTGATCGCATGGGCTTGATTCGCTTCGGCTCTCGCGTCGACATCTTCTTGCCGCTAACGGCCAGCATGAAAGTGAAGGTCGGTGACGTGACCTATGCCGGCGTGACCGTGATCGGAGAGCTGACCGGCCAATGAACGCCGTGCAACGCGTCCCCGTCCGTCGCAAGGCCGTGCGTCGAGCCGTCGTCTTGCTGCCGAACGGGTTGACGCTGTTCAATCTGTTCTGCGGCATCTACGCCATCATTCTCGCCATCCGCGGCGACTTCGCCGTGGCGCCGGCATTCATCGTCCTCGGCGGAATCGCCGACACACTCGATGGGCGCGTCGCGCGCGCCACCGGTACCGGTAGTCGCTTCGGCGAGGAGCTCGACTCACTCGTCGACGCGATCACGTTCGGGTTCGCGCCGGCCGTCATGATGTACCTCGAGCTGCCGAGCCACGGGACGTGGGAGTGGCTGCTCGTCTTCATCTTCACGTCGTGCGCGGTGATGCGGCTGGCGCGCTTCAACGTTGAGCAGGCCGGGCGCAAGAAGACGCATTTCCACGGACTCCCGAGCCCCGCCGCCGGACTCACGCTCGCGACGTATTACTGGTTCAGCCAATCGCCCCTCTACAACCAAACAGTCATTCTGTTCACCGACAGCAAGACGCTGTCGGATCTGCCCTGGCACACGATTCTGCGCGGCCTCATGGCGATGCTCGCCGCGCTGATGATCAGCGACGTTCCCTACCCCGCCGTTCCGTCGATCGGATTCCGAAGCTTCCGTCAGTTACTCGGCTCGTTGGTGGTCGGCGCGTCCATCGCCTTGCTCGTTTTTCGGAAAGAGGAATTCATCTTTCCTGGATTGCTCGCGTACGTGCTGTACGGCGCGATCAAGTGGGTCGTGATCGGCTTCCTCGGTCAGGTGAGTACGCCCGACGAGATCTTCTGGGAGGATGAGCCGAACGGAGACGATGCCCGCGACGATCGGCGTCCGCCGTACCCGCGGCCGATCGCCGTCGGCACCGACATTGCTCCTGCGGCGCCGTTCCGCGACGAGCGTCGTGCCGACGAGTCCGAGCAGCCTGCGCACTCGTCGCGACGCCGCAAGCGCCGGCGCGGCCATCGTGGTGCCAACCGCGCCGCGTCCAACCCGAATGTTCCGAGCAACCCGTCAGAACCTTCTCCGTCCGAGACACCGAAAGGTCCCACTGAATGAGCTCATACCGCATTGCCGTGCACATCGTCCCGCGACGCGGCATCCTCGATCCACAGGGTAAGACGGTCGCCGACGCGCTGCACACGCTGGGCTTCGCCGCCGTGAAAGACGTGCACGTTGGTCGACACATCGTCGTCGAGCTCGACGCGCGCGACCAGAAGGCCGCCGAGCAATCGACCCGCGACATGTGCCAGCGACTGCTGGCGAACCCGGTGACTGAGGATTTCGAGATCGCGAGTGTGGAGGCCACATGAAATTCGGCATCGTCACATTTCCCGGATCGAACTGCGACTACGATGCGTATCAGGCGGTCGTCGAACGGCTCGGTGAGGAAGCGGTCTTTCTCTGGCATAAAGATCACGATCTGCAGCAGAGCGACGTCATCGTGTTGCCGGGCGGGTTCAGTTATGGCGATTACCTGCGCGCCGGCGCCATCGCGCGCTTCAGCCCTGTGATGCAGGACGTCGTGAGTTTTGCGAAACGCGGCGGTCCCGTGCTGGCGATTTGCAACGGATTCCAGATCGCGTGCGAGGCAGGCCTCCTTCCGGGAGCGCTGCTGCGGAACGCGAGCCTCAAGTTCGTATGCGAGGTCGTCCGCCTGCGTGTGGAAACGAACGAGACGCTCTTCACGAATCGGTACGAACGCGGCGCGGTGCTTCGAATTCCCATCGCCCATGGTGACGGGCGTTACACCGCCGACGAGGCCACGCTCGATAAACTGGAGGGCGAAGGACGCGTCGTGTTCCGCTATGTCGGCGGGCCCGGTGATGCGGACGAATGGTGGAGCCCCAACGGCTCCATGCGTTCCATTGCCGGCATTGTGAACGACGCGGGCAACGTGCTCGGTATGATGCCCCACCCCGAGCGCGTCGTCGATCCACTCCTCGGGTCCGAGGACGGCCTTGGAATCTTCGAGTCCGTGCTCGCCCGCGTCACCGTGTGAGGACTCCGATTATGCGTCTCTTAATCACTCTCGCCGCCGGCATGATCGCGGCTCCGGCGTTCGCGCAGACTCCGCCGACCATCGATCCTGGAATGACGCGCGCGCAAGTGGTCGCCAAGCTCGGCGAGCCGCTCTCGAGCCGCACGTACGACGGTCACACGTATCTGCTGTACAAGAACGGATGCGAGAAGAAGTGTGGAATGAACGACTTGGTCGTGCTCGACAGCGGTAAGGTGGTCGACGCCGTCTTCCGCTCGCGCATGCGCAAATACAGTGGAACCAGCAGCTCGCCGCGAATGATTTCCGCCGCGGACGCAAAGCACGGAGCCGGCGCGCCGCTCAAGACGCCCGACGCGCCCACCAAGAAGCCGCCCGTCCCTAAACCCGTCACATGACGCCACGACCGCAGGAACAACAGCAATCGCACGCCGTCGGATCGCGACCAGGCGATCCGACGATCACGCCGGCGCTGATCGCCGAGCATGGCCTCACAAACGAAGAGTATCAGCGGCTCGTCGACATGCTCGAGCGCGAGCCGACCTTCACCGAGCTAGGGATCGTCAGTGCGCTCTGGAGCGAACACTGCTCGTACAAGCACTCGCGGCCCCTGCTCAAGACGCTGCCGACCAAGGCGCCGTTCGTCCTCCAAGGCCCCGGTGAAAATGCCGGCGTGATCTCCATCGGCGACGGGCTCGCCGTCGCATTCAAGATCGAATCGCACAACCATCCTTCCGCCGTAGAACCCTATCAAGGCGCGGCGACCGGCGTCGGCGGAATCCTACGCGACGTGTTCACGATGGGCGCTCGGCCCATCGCCATGCTCAACTCGCTCCGCTTCGGTGCCCTCGATTCCCCACGCGTGCGCTATCTCTTTGCGGGCGTCGTCAAGGGCATCGGCGATTACGGCAACTGCGTCGGCATTCCCACCGTCGCCGGCGAAGTCTCGTTCGATCCGGCGTACGAGGGAAATCCGATCGTCAACGCGATGTGTGTGGGCCTCCTGCACGAGGACGAGCTCATTCGCGCCGTCGCCCAAGGCGTCGGCAATCCGATCATCGCCGTCGGCGCGCGCACCGGTCGTGACGGCATTCACGGCGCGTCGTTCGCCTCGGAAGATCTGTCCGCGCAGAGCGACGCCAAACGTCCGCGCGTGCAGGTTGGCGAT
>DASVYG010000357.1:0-1563 GCA_036392315.1 Gemmatimonadaceae bacterium | reverse complement strand
TTGGGACCGCCACCGCATTCTCGTCTGGACGCAAGCGTTGTCGGCGTTGCAGTCGCTCGCGCTCGCGGTGTTTGCCTTGTCCGGCGCGATCACGGTCGGGTGGGTGTTGGTGCTTCAGGTCCTGCAAGGCGTCATCAACGCGTTCGACACGCCGGCTCGCCAGGCGTTCGTCGTGCAGATGATCGAAGACCGCGCCGACCTGCCCAACGCGATCGCGCTGAATTCGACGATGGTCAACGGAAGTCGCATCATCGGTCCGTCGATCGGCGGCATCATCATCGCGCTCGTCGGCGAGGGGTGGTGCTTCATGATCGATGCGATCTCGTACCTCGCCGTGATCGCATCGTTGCTTGCGATGCGCGTGTCGGAGACGCCGCCTCGTGTCTCGAGCGACAGTGTTATGGAAGAGCTACGGACGGGGTATCGCTACGTCAGCGGGTTCCCGCCGGTTCGCACCGCGCTGATCCTGCTCGCGATCGTGAGCGCGATGGGCATGCCGTACACCGTGCTCATGCCGATGATTGCATCGCAGGTATTGCGTGGTGGGCCGCACACGCTCGGATTTCTCATGACGGCGTCCGGGTTGGGCGCGGTGGCTGGTGCGCTCTATCTCGCGTCGCGACGAAGCGTGCTCGGGCTGGGCCGCGTGATGGTCGTGGCGACGCTCGCGTTCGGGAGCGGCATGATTGCATTCGGCCTCGCTCGTTCGCTCTGGCTCGCGCTGCTCATCCTGCCCGTCGTCGGCGGGGGGTTCATGATCGAGATGGCGTCGACGAACACGATTCTGCAGACGATTACCGAAGAGCATTTGCGCGGGCGCGTGATGGCGTTCTACACGATGGCCTTTCTCGGCACGGCGCCGGTCGGAAGCTTGCTCGCCGGTATCGTTGCCGACCGCGTTGGCGCGCCGGCGACGATCGTGGCCGGCGGGATCGCGTGTATTGCCGGCGGCGCCTGGCTCGCGTTCCAATTGCCCACGCTTCGCGAGCACATCCGCCCGATCTACTCGAAGATGGGAATCATCGCCGCGGTCCAGGCCGATGTGAGCAAGGCCCCGGGTATGCCATAGCGACGTTGCGCTGGTTCGCGACGCACATCAGCTTCTCTTTCTAGCTGGTATTCCGCCGCCACTGTTTTCCCAACTGCCATCGCGTTATGTCGCCAGCACGCCAGATCCGCACCGCTCGTCCCGCCGATGGAAGCACCATGCTTCTGGTGGGTACCACAAAAGGCGCGTTCGTGCTCACGTCCGACCCGTCGCGCGAAGAGTGGACCCTGAACGGTCCGCACTTTCCCGGCGAGTCGGTTTATGCGCTCGCCTACGATGAGCGCAACGGACGTCGGCGCACTCTAGCTGCGACGCGCAGCTTTCATTGGGGAAGCACGATCAGATTGAGCGACGATTTCGGAATGTCGTGGACCGGGCCGGAGCGGCAAACCGTGCGCTTTCCCGAGTCGTCCGGACTTTCGCTCGTGCAGATTTGGCAAATCCTTCCCGGTCCGGCCGACGAGCCGGATCTTCTCTGGGCGGGAGTCGAGCCCTCGTGTCTGTTCGAGTCTCGA
>DASVYG010000356.1:0-2418 GCA_036392315.1 Gemmatimonadaceae bacterium | reverse complement strand
GCCGACTGCTACAACCAGTTCGGCACGCAGATGGTCGGCGTAGGATCACCGCGCGAATACCGCCCGCGTGCCGCAGCCGAAGCGATCCAGGCGCTCCAGATCGATCCGTTGTCGGCGGAGGCACATGCGGCGCTCGGCTATGTGCGGCACTACGATTGGCAATGGGCCGACGCGGAGACCGAGCTTCGTCGCGCCATCGCGCTTAATCCAAGCTATCCGTTCGCGCACATCTGGTATGCCAATCTTCTGATGTCGCGAAAACGAATCGACGAAGCGATGCGGCAGGTGTACGCCGCGCGCGAGATCGATCCGTTCTCCCTCATCGTGAATACGAATGTGGGTTGGGTGCTCAACGCTGCGAGACGCTACGACGACGCGATCGTCCAGCTCACGCGCACCCTCGAGCTGGACTCGACGTACACGCAGGCGCGGTGGCGGCTGGCCGACGCCCTCGCGGGCGCCGGCCGCTATGACGATGCGCTCGCTCAAGCCGAACGGTTAGTGCGCGTCAGTGGTCGCTCGGGGCCGAGTCTCGCCGAGCTCGGGTCGATCCTCGTGCGAGCGGGGAAAGTGGGGGAAGCGCGCGCCGTGCTCGCCGAGCTGGTCGAGCGGTCGCGCCGGGAGTACATACCGCCGTCTTCGATCGGCGGGTTGTACCAGGACCTCGGAGATCTGAATGGTGCGTTGCCGTGGATGACCGCGGCGGTCGCGGAGCACGGGAACGCGATCGCGTACCTGAATCTCGACGACAGGAACCCGTCGCTGGTGCGCGATCCGCGCTTTCTGGCGGTGCTCGCGCGCGCCGGATATCGGTGACGCATGGCTCGAGCGGCGACGTCGTCGACTGAGATCACGGGGCTGCTCGTTCGATGGTCGAGCGGCGACCCAGACGCGCTGGACCAACTGGTGCCGCTGGTCTACGACGAATGCCGACAGATCGCCGCGCGTCAACTCCGCGGCGAGCGCACCGACCATACGCTCACGCCGACCGCACTCGTGCACGAGCTGTACATTCGCCTCGTTGACCAGACGCACGCCACCTGGCAAAACCGCGCACAGTTCTATGGTATTGCAGCGCAGATGATGCGCCGCATTCTGGTGGACTTCGCTCGGGCGCGGCGGGCCGAGAAGCGCGGGGGATCGGCGGTATTCGTCTCGCTCGCCAACGTGAGTGACGAGGCCGACGAGACGAAAATAGGCGACGTGCTGGCGATCGACGAGGCACTCGAGCGGCTGGCGGTCCGCGACGCCGATCAGGTGCGCATCATCGAGCTCCGCTTCTTCGCCGGCCTGAGTGTGGAAGAAACGGCGCACGTGCTCGGCCGATCGCCGCGCACGGTCAAGCGTGAGTGGCGACTCGCGAAGGCGTGGCTGTATCGCGAGCTCGGTCGCGACTGATCCAGCCGCTATTTGTCTCCGCGGCCGAAGGCGAACACCGTCCTCGACGAGAACTCGGCGCCAGGCCGTAAGATCGTCGACGGAAAGCTCGGTTCGTTCGGCGAATCGGGAAAGTGCTGCGTCTCCAAGCAGAAGCCAAAGCGAAACGCGTACGCGCGCCCGTGCTTTCCGTGCACGCCGTCGAGGAAGTTGCCCGTGTAGAACTGCACGCCAGGCTGGCTCGTATACACGTCCAGGGTTCGGCCCGTCGTCGGCTCCACGACGTGCGCGGCGTGGGTGAGGCCCGAGGCAGCCTGGTTGAGCACGAAGTTGTGGTCGTAGCCGCGCGCGCGGCGAAGCTGCTCGTCGTTCGCCGCAATGCGCGCGCCGATGGCGGTGGGCACGCGGAAGTCGAACGGCGTTCCGCCCACCGACCGAAGTTCTCCCGTGGGAATCAGCGTCGAGTCCACAGGCGTGTAGCGATCGGCGTTGAGCGTGAGCACGTGGTCGAGCACGTCGCGCTGCGCGCCGCCGGTGAGATTGAAGTAGGTGTGCTGGCTGAGATTGATCGGCGTCGGCTTGTCGGCGGTCGCGTGATAGACGATTGAGAGCTCGTCGTTGTCGGTGAGCGTGTACGTCACCTGCGCGTGCACGGTTCCCGGGTAGCCCTGATCGCCGTCAGGGCTCACGTGGCTCAACGCGAGTCCAACGCCGTCGCTCTGCTCGAACGGCGTCGCGTCCCACACGGCTTTGTCGAAGCCGCGATCGCCGCCGTGCAGACTGTTCGGCGGATTGTTGATCGGGAGTTGGTACGTCCGACCGTCGAGCGTGAAACGTCCCTTCGCTATCCGATTCGCATAACGGCCCACGATCGCGCCGAAGTACGGCGAGTCGTGCACGTATCCGGCGAGGCTGTCGAAGCCGAGTACGATGTCGGCAAGCTTGCCATCACGGTCGGGTGTCTCGAGCGAAACGATGATGCCGCCGTAGGTGATGACGCGCGCCTCGATTCCGTTCTTGTTGCGCAGCGTGAACAGGTCG
>DASVYG010000355.1:0-8943 GCA_036392315.1 Gemmatimonadaceae bacterium | reverse complement strand
CGGAACGATCGGGACGGCGCCCCAGATCGCCTTGACCGACGCCTCGACTGCGGCGAACACGTCCGGGCGGAGTGGCGACGCGGGGCTCGGCACGGCGGTATCGATTGGCGCGAGATGCACCGCGCTGTCGTTGACGACGCGAACGAGCGTCGTTTCGACGGCGCGTGCATCCTCGCCCGGCAGCATGCGACAATTGACCGTGGCCTTGGCCGACTGCGGCAGCGCGTTCGGTGCGTGTCCGCCCTCGAGCATCGTCGCGACGCACGTCGTGCGCAAGAGCGCGTTGTAGAGTGGCGTCCGGCTCAGTCGCGAGATCGTTGCGGCGTCCGTGCTTCCCGCGGCTACCTTGCGCATGTCCGCCGCGGTCGTCGGACTCGCCGTCGACGCGGCCTTGGAGAAATACGCCTTGACGACGTCGTTCGGCTTCGCGGGAAAGTCGTACGCAGCCAGGCGACCGAGTGCCTTGGCGAGTGTATAGATCGCGTTGTCCTTTCGGGGCAACGAGCTGTGACCGCCCGGATTCTTCACGGTGAGCGAGACAGAGTGGAAGACCTTCTCCGCCGCCTGTACGTCGAACAACGTGTGCTTGCCATTCTCCATCTCGCCGCCGCCGGCGTCGACATTGATCGCGTACTCGGCGTCGATGAGGTTGCGCTTGTTCTTGATCAACCACTCGACACCGTTGTACGGCATGCCGCCTTCTTCGCCGGCGGTGAGAGCGAGGATGAGATCGCGGTCCGGAACGAAGTGATCGTCCTTGAGACGCAGAAACGTCGTGACGAGCGTCGCCGCTCCCCCTTTCTGGTCCTGCGTCCCTCGCCCGTAGAAATAGCCGTCGTGCTCCGTGAGAACGAACGGATCGTACGTCCAGTCCTCGCGCTTCGCTTCAACGACGTCGAGGTGGGCGAGCAGCAGGATCGGCTTGTGTGCTCCACTGCCGCGATACCGCACGACGAGGTTGAGATTCTTCGGCGTCGGGCCCACGACCTGCACGTCGGCTTCGGAGAAGCCGGCGTCACGGAACCGCGTCGCGAGCTGGCCGGCGGCGATCGTCGTGTTGCCGCTCGAACCGGTCGTGTTGGTTTCGATCAGCTCGCGCAGAATCGCGTGACCCAACTGATGAAACGTCTCCGGCGACTGCTGCGCGCCGGCGCTCGACGCGATCGCCGCCGCAACGACGAATCGCGACGCAGCTCTCACGGATTTCATTGATGTACTCCGGCCAGCGCCGCGACGATGAGCGCCGCCCACTGGGGGCCGAGATAACCGTTCGGCCCGTCGTCGTACCATTCGCCGAGTGAATGCGCACCTTCGGCGGTGCCGCCTCCGCCGATTCGCATCGCGGGAATTCCGAGGCTGATCGGAATGTTCGCGTCGGTGCTCGACGCCCCGGTGGTCGACGTGAAGCCGAGCGCCTTCGCGGCGGCGAGCGCGGTCTGGATGATCGGCGCATCGTCGGACTGCGCGCCCGTGGGACGGATGCCGATCGTGTCGATGTGCATCGTGAGTTGCGCTCCCGCCGCCCGCGCGCCCTTCCATCGGGCGTTCTCCGCCGTCAGTGCGTCGCGAAGAATGCGCTGCACCTGCGCGTCCACCGCAGCGAGCGACTTCGCGTCCTCAGAGCGCATGTCGACGTCCATCGACGCATCCCCTGAGATCGAGTTCACCGACGTGCCGCCATGAATGACGCCGACGTTGAACGTCGTCTTGGGCGCGGTCGGCACTTGGACGTCGGCGATGCCCGCGATTGCGCGGCCGAGCGCGTGGATCGGATTCGGAATGCCGAACGCGCCGTAGCTGTGTCCACCAGGCCCCTTGTACGTCACGCGATATCGATAGCTGCCCACGGCGCGGCTGGCGATGCCGAGTCCGGAGTCGTCGACCGAGATGAAGTAGTCGACCTTGCCCTTGAGCTCAGTGCCGAACAAGTAGCGCATGCCGCGAAGATTGCCCGGCCCTTCTTCGCCGACGTCGCCCACGAAGTAGACGGTGCCGTTCGTCTGTAACCCCGTCTTTTCGAAGGCGCGCACGACGGCGAGCACGACGGCGAGCCCGCGATCATCGTCGCCGATTCCCGGTGCGCGAAGCTTGCTACCGTCGTGTTTGACCGTGACGTCCGTTCCCTCGGGAAACACCGTGTCGAGGTGACCCGCGATGACGACCGTTGGACCTGTGCCGGCACCGCGTCGCTCGGCGATCACGTTCCCGACCGAGTCGATGCTCACATTGCGCAACCCCAGCGCCTCGAGTCGGCGCTTGTACTCGGCAGCTCGTGTCGACTCTTTGAACGGCGGCGCGGGGATCTGCGTCAGCTCGACTTCTTGCTGCATGGTCCAGGCGTTGTCGGCCTTGATCAGGTCGAGCGCGGCGCGGACCTTGGCGTTGGTCGTTGGAAGCGTCGGCGTGCGCTGCGCGGCGAGCGGCAACGCGAGCACGAGCGGTAGTGCGAGTGACTTGAGATTGATCATGCAACCAACGTATCGCTCGGACTTGGTTTCGTGAAGATCGAGCGGCCGTTGCGGCGCGGCCGCATTCGCGCGTAATTAGCGGTCAAGGACCGGACGAATTCCTTTTGTGTCGGAGGTTCCGGTGAGGATGATACCAGCGACGCCGGATTCGCCCACTCGCGGCGACGGTCCGCGCGGCGACGCCGACCTTGGTGATCTGTGGCGCGTTTACGCGCGACGGACGAGCGACACGGGACTGTTCCTCTGTGTGTCGGTGAGTATTCTCATAATCGCGAGCCTCGCCGTCATCGGGCTGCTGCACGCTCGATGGGCACTTCGCTGGTGGCCGGTGGTATTGCCGCCGATCATCGTCGGCGCCTTCGGGACGTGGGGAATCGCCGATCGCGAGATTGCCGAGCGACGAAGCAATCCCAGCGTGCAACCGCTCGCGCTGCAGATGCTGATCGGGGTCGAATGGGCCTCATGCATCGCGGCCGGTCTCGCGGCCGCGGCCGCGATGATCGTGTTCCTGCGGCTGACAGTCGGCACCTGGATCAGCTAGAGATCGCGGGGTTCGCCTTTACGCGCCGGCGCCGCCCAGCGACGAGATCAACACAGGTGCACCGCGGTCGCCTTGAATCCCGCGACCACTTCGACGCCAACGCTCAGGCCCAGCTCACGAACCGAGCGCGCGGTCACGGCCGCCACGATCGGCGTGCCGCTCGCATCGACCGTGACGCGTGACAACGCACCTGCGGGCACGATCTCCAGAATCCGCCCCCGAAATTGATTCTGCACCGACGACGTCGACGGCTCGGCCGACAACGATATTTCCTCGGCACGGATCACCGCGTGGGTGGGTCCGGGCACGACGTCGCCGAGCGCGTAGAAGGTGAGCGCTCCGGTGGTGAACGCGACGGCGTATTGCGCGAATTGACCGTTGTCGCCCTGGACCCAATCCGGCGCTTCGGCACGAATGGGTTGCGCGCTACCGGCGAACACATTCTCGGCGCCAAGGAAGTCCGCGATATACGCCGATGCGGGTTTACGGAACACGTCGGCGGGATCTCCTTGCTGTACGACGCGCCCGCGGTCGAGCATTATCGCCACGTCGCCGAGCAGGCCCGCCTCGGAGAAATCGTGGGTCACCTGGAGCACGGTGAAGCGCCGCTCGTAGTAGACGGCTCGCAGTATTCGACGCACGATGTTTCGCGTGCGCGGGTCGAGCGCGCTGAATGGCTCGTCGAGGAGGAGAACCTCCGGGCGCCGCGCCAGCGCGCGCGCGATCGCGACCAATTGTCGCTCGCCGCCGCTCAGCGATTCGACCGAGCGACCGGCGAGCGGATCGAGGCCGAACCGCGTGCTCACGTCGTCGACGTCGTCGCGCGTCGCGGCGCCGTATTCGATGTTCTCTCGAACGGTGAGGTGCGGAAACAGGTATGCGTGTTGGTAGACGATCCCCAACCGCCGACGCTCGGGCGGTGCGGCCGTGAGGTCTTCACCGCCGAGCATGATCCGCCCTGCCGTCGTCCGCACGACGCCGGCGATCGTCTCCAGCAGCGTCGTCTTTCCCGAGCCCGCGGGACCGATGACGACTCCGTACGCGCCCTGGGGCACGTCGAAGGAGATGTCAGTGAGCTCGAAGCGCCCGGCGCGCGCGCTCACCTGTTGAAGTGAGATCATGCTCGGCGGTCAGCTCGACGCATACGGACCGCCGGCTCGCAGCGCACGCAACGCGGCGAGCGGAATGAGCGCGAACAGCACGAGGACCGCGGCTACGGGCAGCGCCTCGCTCATGCCGTAGCTCGTGAATCGATCGTAGCTCAACACGCTCACGACTTTCGGATTGTACGTCAGGATGACGATCGCGCCGAACTCGCTGATCGCGCGCGCCCACATGACGACGGCGGCCGCGGTCAGCCCACGCGCCGACAACGGCAGCGTCACGCGGCGGAACGCGCGCCAGGCGTCGTCGCCCAGCGTTCTCGCGACCGACTCGTACCGCGCGTCAACGCGCGCGAACGCCTCGCGCGCCGCGCTGATGTAGAGCGGCGCCGAGACGAACAGCATGGCGCAGACGATCCCCGTCGATGAGCTGGCGACTCTTACTCCGGCCGCGTACAACACGCCGCCGATCGGACTCGCCCGCCCAAGCACGAGCAGCAGCGCAATGCCGGCGACCGGATGTGGAATGACCAGCGGAAGATCCATGACCGCCGCGAGCACGGCGCGCCCCCGAAATGCGCGTCGGGCGAGCACGTAGGCGAGCGGCGTTCCGCCGAGCATGCCGAGGATCGTGGCGACGGTCGCCGTGGCGACCGTGAGCCACAACGACGCACGAAGCTCGTGGTCCGACCCGAGGCTCGCGATGCCGCGCGCGCCACCCGACGACACGAGCCCGACGACCGGCGCGAGAATGAACAACAGGAAGAGCGACGCGAGCAGCGCGACCACAATCGTCGCGACGGATCGCGCCACTGTGCTGGTCCGGGGTTCTGTGGTCATCCTTCGCCGCGCTGAGGTTGACAGTTAGAGATCATCGCAGCTCCGCCGGCGCGCCTTTGCCGACGACGATCGGATGATCCAGCATGTCGACATGCGCGGCGCGTAGCCGGCGCACGACCTCGGACGACGTCAGGTAGGCAAGGAAGCGCGACGCAGCCGCGGGATGCGGCGCATGCAACGGCTCGCTCAACCCATAGAGAATCGGCTGCCCTTTGAATTCGGCTCGGCTACCTCGCGTGGCGCCGCGGACTGTCACGGCGGCGCTGGCGTAATCGCGCGCGCGTGTTGGGTCGCCCAAATTGATCTCGTCGGGCAGCGCGACATACGGGAAGCCGTTCGACTCGGCGACGGACTGGTAATCATAGATGTAGTCGAGCTCGCCAGCGGCGAGCAACGCGGCGAGCTCCGCGGCGTTGGGACGGATGTTTCGCTCCGACGCCGCTGCGACGAGCGCCTTCGCCAGACCGGGCTTCCTATAGAAGCGCTCCGCCAGCTTCAGCATGATCAGGGTTCGATAACCTACGGGCGCTAAATCCGGATCGGTACGGCCGACTTCGACGTCGTGGCGACGCAGAATATCCATCCAGTTGTCGGGCGTTATCTCACCGGCGTGTTTCGATCGCTTGGTGTACGCGACGACCATGCGATTGCGGGCAAACTCGGCGTACCAGGTCGCGTAGCGTGGAACGAGAAGCTGCGGAAAGACTTCGACGTCGGCGAGGAGCAGCAGATCCGGCACCCGATGCAGCTCGGTGATCTTGCGGACGTGCTCCAGCGACGCGCCACTCTCACGTTGGACGACGATCCCCGTCCGCGCCGAAAAGGTGTCGAGAACGGGTTGCATTGGCCGGGTCAGGCTGGCGGCAATGTACACGAGAAGCGTGTCGGCAACGATTCCAAGCATGCTGAAAAGAAAGCGCTCGCCGGGCACACCCGCCACCGCCGAAACTTCCCCGCTGGCCGTCCGTCCTGTAGGGTTAGTCGGGCCAGTGTGCCCGCTTCCCTCCTGATTCCCCTCGCGCCAGCACTCATAATATGTCCGATCTCGCGATCGACATTCGCCACGTGGTAAAGCGGTTCGAAGAGCATGTCGCCGTTCGCGACCTTTCGCTCGAGGTGCCGCGCGGTTCGGTGTACGGTCTGCTCGGTCCCAACGGGGCCGGAAAGACGACGACCATCCGCATGATTCTCGACGTGATCGCGCCGGATTCCGGAACCATCAGCATCTTCGGCGTGCCGCACGACTCGCCCGGCGTCCTCGACAAGGTCGGGTACCTTCCCGAGGAGCGCGGCCTCTACAAGAAGATGCAGGTTCGGCGCGTCTTGTTGTTTCTCGCCGAGCTCAAAGGCGTGGGCGTGCGCGATGCGTCCAAGCGCATCGATGAGTGGCTCGAGCGATTCAGTCTCAACACCCCCGACAAGAATTGGGGCGACGCCAAGGTCGACGAGCTCTCGCGCGGCATGCAGCAGAAAGTGCAGTTCATCGCGACGCTCCTGCACGATCCCGACTTGGTGATCCTCGACGAGCCGTTCAGCGGGCTGGATCCGATCAACGCCCAGGCGCTCAAGGACGCAGTCGTCGAGCTGAAGCGACGCGGCAAGACGGTGATCTTCAGCACCCACGTCATGGATAACGCCGAGAAGATGTGCGACTCGGTGTGCATCATCGCGCGCGGTGAAAAGGTGCTGGATGGCACCATCGCCAGCGTGCGGCAGCAGCACGGCGCTCAAAACATCGCCTTGAGCCTCGCCAACGGCACACAGAATGGTGTCGGGGCGATCCTGCGCGACGCGAGCCTCGTGCACAAGCTCGACGAGAACAACCGATTCTTCGAGATCGAGATGGCCACGGGCGCCGATCCACAGGCGTTGCTCCGGCGTCTCGTGGATGCCGGCGCCAGCATCGAGCGATTCGAGCTCGTGCAGCCGTCGCTTCATCAAGTGTTCATTCAACGCGTCGGCGCGAGCGGCGTAGAAACCGGGGTCTCTGGCCATGGATAAGAAGATCTTTGTCGTCGCCAAGCGCGAATATCTCGAGCGCGTGCGCTCCCGATGGTTCATCGCGATGACGCTGCTCGTGCCGGCGCTCATGGCGGGCGCCTTTCTCTTCCCGATCTGGATGGCGGCGCGCGGCAGCGTGTCGAATCAGCTCGGACACATTCGGATTCTCGACGCCACCGGCGCCGGACTCGGAGACCGCATCGTGAAGGCGATGTACGCCGACTCGACGCTCGGCATAACCGCGGGCGACACGCTTGCTCCGCGCGTCGAGGTCGTGTCTCCGGCCGACCTGGCGGCGAAAGAGCAAGCGGCGATCGCCGAGGTGCAGCAGCGCGATCACATTGCCGGCGTCTTGTCGTTGACCGATAGCGCGATCGCCGGGCAATCGGCTCACTACGCTGGGCGGAATGCGTCGAACATCTCCGACATGGACAAGCTGCGAACCATCGTGCGTCAGTCGGCAATGATGGTGCGGCTCGAGCACGAAGGCATGCGTCCGGAGATCGTCAACGATCTCGCGCGGTCGAACATGCGCCTCAATGCGGACCGTGTCACCGAGAGCGGAAAGAGCGGCTCAGGTACCGCCGGGCTCTTCGTGGGAATCATCGTGGGCGTGCTGCTGTTCATGTCCATCATCTTTCACGGACAGAACATTCTCCGCGGCGTGCTGGAGGAAAAGGCCACGCGTGTGGCGGAGGTCGTGCTGTCGAGCGTAAAGCCCGAGTCGCTGCTGGCCGGAAAGGTGCTGGGTGTCGGCGCGGTCGGACTCACGCAACAGGCGGCATGGCTCGGTATCGCGACTTATCTGACGAACTTCCTCGCGCCGATCGTGATGAAGACGATCACGGCGAAGGGCGGCGCGGCCGCCGCCGCGAATGCAGCCGCGGCGTCGCCGATCGCCGGCGCTCTGGGCGGAATTTCGTTGGGCATCATCGGCATCGCGCTCGCGTATTTCCTCGTCGGCTTCGTGTTCTACGCGTGCCTGTACGCGGCAGCCGGCTCGATGGTGAACAGCGAGCAAGAAGCGCAGCAAGCCGCGACGCCCGTGATGTTCCTGCTGATCAGCACCTGGCTGATGGTCAACCCGGTGCTGGTGAATCCAACGAGCAGGCTCGCGGTGGTGCTGTCGTGGCTCCCGTGGTCGTCGCCGATCATCATGCCGATGCGGATCGGACTGACGAGCGTCTCGCCGCTCGAGGTGGTGGGATCACTCGTCGTCGCGATCCTCGGCTGCGTCGGCGCCGTGTGGCTCTCAGCCCGGATCTACCGGGTCGGCATGCTGATGTACGGCAAGAAGCCGAGCTTCGCGGAAGTCGCCAAGTGGATTCGTTACGCGTGATCGAGCGGCAAGCATCGAGCATCGACATCAAAGATCAACGTCAAAGATCAACGTCAAAGATCAGGCACCAAGAACCTCGGCATCTACCGGTTGATCCGTTTGTTGTCCGTCCACTCCGTTCCATCCGTTCTAGCAACCGTTATGGCTTGCCCGAGCGGCGTTCCATGAGAGAACAGTGTGGCGCGAAGCTCTCCCGCGCCGCATAGACCGTAACGATTCGATACGGACATGAACGGATTGGACGGACAACAAACGGATAACTCTTTTGGAACGTGGCTGAACACCATCGCGCACGAAATCGCGCTGCGTCGTGATCTAGGTACTCAGCGCGCGAGGCGTCGCTCGATGCGTCGGTCGGGAACGAGCCACACCGCCGCGACGACCGCGTAGAGCACATCCGAGATCGCCGGATCCACGAACGCGAGCGGAATCGCCGAGATGTACATGGCGAGCGACAACTTCCCCTTTCTATCGTGCCCCACCGCGGCCGCGAGCTTCGAGCCAGGTCCCTGCTGGCGAATGATCGTCGTCTGCAGCGTGGTATAGGCCAGCGCCGCGCACGTCAGCAGCACACCGTAAAGTGCCGTCGGAGGCGCGGCGCGGTGGTTCTGACCCACCCACGCGGTGCCGAACGGCACGAGCGACAACCAG
>DASVYG010000354.1:0-2670 GCA_036392315.1 Gemmatimonadaceae bacterium | reverse complement strand
AGAATCCCCGCCCGCCGCCCGGTCCGCGCTGCGGTTGGAACGGGTTGGCCGCCGGTGGCGTGCTCGTAGCTACGGTGGTTTCGCCGCCGACGCTCACGATCACCTGCGTTCCCTCCGTGAGCGCGGCGCCCTGCACTTCTGTCTTCTGGCCGTCGGTGAGACCGGTGCGCACGCGCATCGGCTTCACTTTGCCGGCCGAATCGATTGTCCAGAGCAATCCGCCCGACCGCGCGCCACCGGCTCGCGGTTGTCCTCCGCGTCCAGCGGTCGGGCCGCTCGCGCCAGCCGCACCGCTCGGGCCGGTCGATGCCGGTCGCGCGGTGGAGTCGCGGGGCGTGCCCGACTGCGCACCGAATCCGGCCGCGGCGAGCATGGCCGTCGTCGGCTTGATCCGCAGCGCGGCGTTCGGAACGGTCAGTACATTGTCCGCCGACCCCGTCTGGAACTGCACCGTCGCCGTCATTCCGGGAAGAAGCTTGCCCTCGTTCTTCACGGCGATGACGACGGTATAGTTCACGACGTTGTCCTGCGTCGTCGACTGGAGACGCACCTGCTGCACGCTGCCGGTGAACGTCTGAGTCGGATATGACTGCACGGTGAACTGCACCGGTTGTTGTTCTTTGATGAGACCAATGTCGCTCTCGTCGACCGACGCGAGGATCTGCATCTGCGACAAATCGTTGGCGATCACGAAGAGCTGCGGCGCCGAGAGGCTCGCGGCGACGGTTTGTCCGACGTCCACGTCGCGTTCGACGATGACGCCGTCGATCGGCGCATAGATGGACGTGTACGCCAGATTCTGGCGCGCGCGGTCGAGCGCGATGTTGGCCGACTTCACCGTCGCTTGCTGCACGGAGAAGTTCGACTGCACCGTACCGAACTCACTCGGCGTGATCACCTTGGCGTCGAGGAGCTGCTTGTTCCGATTGTACTCGTCTTGCGCTTGCGTGAGCGTTGCTTGCGCGCGCTCGAGCTGCGCCTGCGCGTCCTCCACCGCTTGCTGTTGCAGCGTGGGGTCGATGCGGGCGAGCAGTTGCCCCTTCTTTACATGGTCGTTGAAGTCGACGTAGATCTGCGACACCTGCCCCGAGACCTGTGTGCCCACCTGCACCGTGCGCACGGCGTGCAGCGATCCGGTCGCCGACACCGTTGATTTGAGTGACGCACGCGTGACCGGGGCTGTCTTGTAGGCTGGCGCTTCTTTGCCGTCGGCGCGTTTGTAGAACCATGTGGTGCCGCCGAGCAGAATCACGGCACTCAAGGCGGCGGTAAGTTTGGTCTTGCTCATGTGGGCCTCGTCGTGGTGGCAGTGCGCATCTCCTTCGCACACTGAGTAGACACTGATTAGACGTGAGCCCTTCCCCCAAGTTGTGAGAATGTCACCAACGGCACCTGGACGTTCTGAATTGCACGAACGGCAGCATGAATCGCGGCCGCCGCGCGTCCCGCTCCGGCCCGCCGAGCTGGCCGCGATCATCGCGTTCTGGCTGTTTTTCGCCGTGCTGAACGCCGCCGGCCGCTTGATCGACCCGCGCATTCCGGGTCTCCGACCCGAAGTCACGCGGGCCGTTCTGACGCTGTCGTTCATCGAGTACGCCATCTGGGCCTTGCTCACGGTGCCGGTCGTCTGGCTCGTTCACCGCTTTACGATCTCGTCGTCGCAACGCGCGCCGCGCCTGCTACTGTTTCTGGCGGTCGGCGTGGTGTTGGCGATCCTCGTCGATACGATCGTTTCGCAGTTTCGCGTGCATCTCTTGCCGCCGCCTCCGGGCCGGCCGCCGCGCGGCATGTTCACCAACATCATCCGCTTCGAGTTTCTCGACGACTTCATGGTGTACCTGGCCGTGCTCGGCGCGGCGCTGGCGCGAGACTACTTTCTTCGCTATCAGGCGCGGCTCGAGGAGACGACGCGCTTGCAGTCGCAGACGGCGCGACTCGAGGCACAGCTCGCCGAGGCGCGGCTCGACGCGCTGCGGACGCAGCTCAATCCGCATTTCCTGTTCAACACGCTGAACGCGGTCTCGACGCTGGTCGAGCGCGACCCGCGCGGCGTGCGGCGGATGATCGCGCGACTCAGCGAGCTGCTTCGCCATACGCTCGATGAGACCGACGAGCAGGAGATTCCGCTCGAGCGCGAGCTCGATCTGCTGCGCCGCTACCTCGAGATCATGGAAATTCGATTTCAGGGACGTCTAACGGTGATGATGGACATCGCCGATGACGTGCGCGAAGCGCTCGTCCCGAACTTGGTGTTACAGCCGCTCGTGGAGAACGCGCTCAAGCACGGGCTGAGCGCGTCAGACGGATCGGGACGCGTCGAGGTGAGCGCGCGTCGCGACGGCGACGTCGTGCGCCTCGAGGTGCGCGACCATGGTCCCGGCCCCGTTGCGCCAAAAGACTCCAGCGGCGTCGGCATCAAGAATACGATCGCGCGACTCGAGCAGCTCTATGGAAGCAAGCAACGGTTCACATTGCGCGCCGCCGAGGGAGGCGGAGCGGTCGCCGAGGTCGAGCTGCCGTACCACGAAGTCAGCGTGTCAGCGTAAGCGATTACCAATTGCAGTCCTGAGCTACTACCCGTTGTCACTCGACGGGTCAGCCTTACGGTCTAGCTCGGAGCGCGGCATACTAAGAGCCTCCCCCGCCGAGGAGTCTGCTTGTGCGCCTGCC
>DASVYG010000353.1:0-15766 GCA_036392315.1 Gemmatimonadaceae bacterium | reverse complement strand
AGCCTCTACATATATCCCTGCCGATCGCTTCGCAACTCAGGTTCGCGCGGCGACTCGATACGCAAGACGGCGACGCGCAGGGTCGACGCCTGTGCCTGGCCGGGCGGCCACCTCTAGTATGTTGCGCGGCTGAACGTAACTTCATCGCAACGTGCAAAGCCATCGTAGTCTCCCGCCCCCGGGCCCGACCTTGAGGCTTCCCCAATCGCCCGCTTCGACACGAGGACACGAACGTGACGGATACGTTTACCGCGGAGCACAGATCTTGGCAGTGGGAGCTGGTGTTGCAGTACGAGGATGGGTCGCTTCCCGCGGCGGCATGGAACGAGGCAACTCTCGCTGCGATCGCTTCGTGGTACGCCAAGAATCTGCCGCCCGAACAGGCGACGGCGCGCTACGAGCAATACTACCATCGCAATCATCACCGCCTCACCAACCGTCTCGGCGGTGCGTCGGTGGCGACGGGGGCGATCGAGGAAGTAGACAAGGTGTGGCAATCGCTGCTTACGCGCGCGCTGGCGGCCGGGAAGTAGTCGCTGTACCAGTCACGGGATGACAAGGAGCCGTCACATGCGTCGCTATTCGTTGGTGTTCGTCGCGTTGCTCATCGCCGGCGCTCGGTCCGCGTCGAGTCAAGCCGCCACGTACGATGTCGTCATCGCGAATGGCCGGGTGATGGATCCCGAGACCAATCTCGACGCCGTTCGGTTCGTCGGCGTCCGCGGCGGCAAGATTGCCGCAATCTCTGCGACACCCCTCAGCGGGAAGACGACGATCGACGCGAAAGGGCTCGTAGTCGCGCCGGGGTTCATCGACCTGCACGCGCACGGCCAGGATGACGAGAACTATCGCATCTTCGCGCTCGACGGTGTCACCACGGCGCTCGAGCTGGAGGTCGGCACGTCCGACGTCCCCGGCTTTTACGCCAGCCGGGAAGGGAAGGCCCTGATCAACTACGGCGCGTCGGTCGGCCACATCCGTGCGCGCATGGTGGTCATGAGAGATCCCTCACAAGGGCTGCTGCCGACCGGCCCTGGCGGCCGCCAGGTCGCCACCGACGAACAGATCGCCGAGATCAAGCGACGCATCGACGCCGGGTTGGCGCAGGGCGCGCTCGGCGTGGGCATGGGACTTCAGTATACGCCCGCGGCGAGCAAGTACGAAGTGCTCGAGGCCTTCCGTGCCGCGGCAAAGTATCACGCGCCGGTCTTCGTGCATGTGCGATCATTCGCCGCACAGGACCCGGGAAGCTCGGTCGAGTCGTTCATGGAGGTCATCGCCGCGAGTGCGATCACCGGCGCGCCGGTGCACATTGTCCATCTCAACAGCATGAGTCTCTCGTTGACTCCGAAGACGCTCGCGATCGTCAAAGATGCGCGCGCACACGGGCTCGATGTGACGACCGAGGCCTATCCGTACATCGCCGGCATGACCGAGATCGGGTCGGCGCTGCTCGATCAATACGTCGACGGACCGGACAGCAATTTCTCCAAGCTCATGCTCGTCAGCACCGGTGAGCGGCTGACACGGGCGACCTTCACCGCCGCGCGCCCGTTGAACGGGACCGTCATTCTCTTCCTCAACACGCCCGAGATGGAAGCGATGGCGATCACGAGTCCGCTCACGGCGATCGCGAGCGACGGACTGATCGAGCACGGAAAGGGACATCCCCGCACGGCCGGCACGGAGGCGCGCGTCCTCGGCCACTACGTTCGCGAGACTAAGCAGCTCACGCTGATGGACGCGCTTCGCAAAATGGCGCTGATGCCGGCTCAACGACTGGAGAAGTTGGCTCCGGTGTTCCGCAACAAGGGACGTATCAAGGTCGGCGCCGACGCGGACATCACCGTGTTCGACCCGGCGACGGTGAGCGACCGCTCGACCTATCAGCAGCCGGCGCTGCCGTCGGTGGGGTTCCGATACGTGCTGGTAAACGGGGTGCCGGTGGTGATGGACGGAGCCGTGAAGGACGCAACGTTTCCGGGACGAGGTGAAAGAGGAATAATCCGCTAAGGCCGCCGAACGATTGGCTGGCCGTATTGGCCCGCGATGCGATGCTAATTCAATTATCTTGATCGTGCCGGCCGATGACGCGCGTCACCCGTTCTTGGTAATCGACCCCGCTAGGTAAGCCGTATGCACACATCGGCACGTTGGGGATTCGGCATGTTCCTCGGGATGCTCGCCGCCGGCGCTCGACTCGCGGCGCAGCGCGCCGACGCCGAGTCAGGCGTTCCCCGGTTCGACGTCGCGCTTGGCGTCACCATGAACGGTCCAGCGGACGTGAACCAGCGACCCAAGTGCACCGAGCTCGGACTTCCGTGCCTGACACCACGGACCTTTCCCGATTTCGGGTTGGCGTTACAGGCCGTGGTGCACGCGACGAGACACATCGCGCTCGCCGCCGAGGCGAGCATCTACGGCAACATGTGGGACAGTGTGGACGTCCAGAAAGCGCTCACGAACCACGTGTCGGCCATCCTCGGCGGCCCGCGGCTCACCACTGGCCTACGCAGCCTCGCGATGGGCCGCGACACGACTCGATACGATGCGTTCGTGCAACTCCTGGCCGGCCCAGAGACGTCCACGGTGCTGGAGACGCGAACCGCGCTGCAGCCCGGTGCGGGCATCGACGCCAAATTGTCGCCCGCCGGAATGTCGATTCGCGTTGCCTACGACTATCGACTGACTCGTGGCTCGCCGCGCAATCTCTCGCAAGGTCGAGTCCTCTGTGGGCTCGCGTTCATGTTCCCCGGCGGGTGAGGCGACCAGCGTCGCCGTACGTTGCCCGTCCGGCCCCGCATTCTCTTTACTCGGCGCGCAGCGCAGTCGCGGGGTCGACGCGCGCGGCTCGCGCGGCGGGCAGCCAACACGCGGCTACACCGACCGCGGCGAGGACCGCGGCGACCGCCCCGAGCGTCGCTGGATCATGCGCCGTGATTCCAAACAACAAGCTGCTGAGCAGGCGTGTCGCGAATAGCGCCCCGATCAGGCCGCCGACCAGACCCAACGCCAGCAGGACGCCGCCTTCGCCCAGGACCATGCGGCGAACGCGCCGCCTATCGGCGCCGAGGCTCATACGAATGCCGATCTCCGCGGTGCGGGAGCTCACGGAGAAGGCGAGCACACCGGCGATCCCGACCATCGCGATCGCGAACGCCAGCACCCCGAACGAGATGACGAAGATCGCGTTCAAGCGGCGCGGCGCGACTGATTCGTCGCGGATCTGGTCGAGCGTTGCCACGTGCTCGATCAGTTGTCGCGGGGCGATCTCGTGAATGGCTCGGACGATCGTCGGCTGCATCACGCTCGGATCGGACGTCGTGCGCACGACCAGCGCACCGTTGACGATGATTTCCTGCGCGAACGGCAGATACACTGTGGGTGCGGGATCGCTGTCGAGACCGCGGTCGCGCGTGTCCCCGACGACGCCGACGACGGTTCGCCAAGCATCCGTGAACGGAGTGAACTTCAACACCTCGCCCGTCCACGCGATGCGACGGCCGACCGGATCCTCGTTGCCGAAGAGCTGTTTGGCGAACGACTGATTCAGTACGACGACGAGCGCCGTGCCACGTCGGTCGGTCGTCGCGAAGCTCCGGCCCTCGAGCAACGGAATGCCTGCGGCCGCGAAATAGTTGGGGTCCGCCGTCTTCATCGCGGCGTGCGGCGTGGGCTGATTCGGCGCAACGGGCCGGCCTTCGGCCTTGAGGTCGAGGCCGATCGCCGCCTTGCGGAGCGGCGACGCGGTCCCCATCGCCGCCAGTCCAACGCCGGGCAGCGTCGCGATCCGAGCGAGAATGCGCTCGTACTTGGCGAGGTTCTCTGGCTGCTTCATGACTTCGCGACTCACATCACCCTCGATCGGCAGATCGAGCGTGAGCACGTGATCCAGACGCACGCCGCTCTGCACCGCCTGCAGCTTGCCAAGTGTGCGCACGAGAAGTCCCGCGCCGGTGAGCAATACCATGCAGACCGCGATCTGCGCTACGACGAGCGATCGCTGGATGCGCTGCCGTCCGCGGCCGAGCGTCGCGCGACGACCGGCCGGAGCGAGTGATTCAGCCACGGCACGTTGCCCGCCGATGCGCGGAATGAACGAGAGCACGATCGCGGCCGCGATGCTCGTGGCGAGTCCGACAGCGAGCACGATTCCGTCGATACGAATCTCGTAGGCGCGCGGCGAGAACTGGGCCGCAAAGGCGACGAGCAATTTGAGGCCGGCGAACGCGACGAGCACGCCAATGGCGCCCCCGATCAGCGTGAGCGTGAGGTTTTCGACCATCAGCAGTCGCCGCAGCCGTGCGGTGCCGGCGCCCAGCGCTGCACGCACTTGCATCTCGCGCTCGCGCGCGACGCCGCGCATGAGCGTCAGGTTGGCCACGTTGGCGCAGGCGATCAGGAGCACGAACGCCGCGGCGCCCATCAAGACTGAAAACATGAGGGACGCCCGCTCGTTCACGGCCTGGCGCAGCGGTGACACGGTGACCTCGTAGTGCGCCGCCTTCTCGTATGCCTCGGGATGATCGCGGAACAGGTTCGACGCGATGTTGCTGATCTCGACACGCGCTTGCTCGACCGTGGCGTTTGGCGCGAGTCGGGCGAAGACCTCGGACATTCGATGCGAGCGATCCGTCGCCATCGTTGCGCCGAGATGGTGCGGGCTCGTGACCGTATTCACGAACACGTCGGTGGGCTCCGGGTATTGTGGTGCCCGCTGCACCACGCCCACGATCGTCGAGGTCCGGTCATTGAGGCGAACGGTGCGGCCAAGGACGCGCGGGTCTCCGCCGAAGTGGTCCATCCAGTAGTCGTACGACAGCACGGCGACGGAGGCCGCGGCTGCGCCGTCGTCGCCAGGATTGGTCAGGCGCCCGAGCACCGGCTCGAGTCCCATCACGTTGAAGTAATTCCCGCTGATGACGCCGACGTGTACGCGCACCGGGTGTCCCTCGCTCCCGACGAGCGTGAACGGAAGCGACGACGAATACTCGGCGAGGGCGGCGAGCGTCTTGGCGCCTCCGCGGTAGTCGGCGACTTCGGGAACGGAGAATTGGAGGTCGCGCTGCCGCGCCGCGGGGGCCGACTGTCGCAGGTAGACGAGCCGGTCGCCGTCGCGATTGGGCAGTGGACGTAGGAGCGTGCCTCGCAACAGCGTGAACATCGCCGTGTTCGCGCCGATGCCAAGCGCGAGAGTAATCACGACCACCGCAGTGAAGGTGCGGCTGTGTCGGAGCGCGCGGAGCGCGTACTTGATGTCGGCGGCAACGCTCTCGAGCCACGGCAGCCCGCGCTGATCGCGCACCGATTCCGCCGCGACGGTGAGCCCACCCGAGGCGAGCCTTGCCTGCCGGAGCGCTTCGTCGGGACGCATGCCTCGTCGAACGTTCTCGGCGGTCTCCATATCGAGATGGGCTTGCAGCTCTTCGCGGAGATCGTCGTCGGCGCGGTCGCCGGCGAAGAACCCCGTGATGCGTGCGAAGATGGCGCGGATATGTCTCATGATTCCTCCCGGCGCGGCGCGAGAAAGGCGGCGATCAGATCGGCGGTGTTGTTCCACTCGCGCGTTTCGCGCGCCAGTTGCTTGCGACCGGCGGCGGTGAGGGAATAGAACTTCGCGCGACGATTGTTCTCGGATTGTCGCCACTCCGCTTTGATGCAGCCCTCTTGTTCCAGCTTGAGGAGCGCGGGGTAGAGCGTTCCGTAATTGAGCGTGAGGCGATGCTTGCTCGTCTCCTCGATGCGGCGGGCCACGCCGTAGCCGTGAAGCGGTCCGAGGACGTCGAGAGTTCTGAGAATCATCAGGGCGAGCGTGCCCTGCTGCACATCCAGCTTCTCCGCCATGTTCCGTCCCCGTGGAAGCAGAATCGTGTCCGGCCTGCATGCCCTACGGGGCATGTGTCGTATTGGTTTCCAATACGGCCCTGAACTGCCGACGACACAGCCCTCATATGGGTTTCCAATATGAGGGTAGCGCTCAGCGCACGATCCCGCAATAGGACGCCGCCGCCCCCTCGGATCCCGCCCCAGGCTTTCCCGTGCCGACCGCTCGCGATCCCAATGAGCGAACCAAGCGGGCCGTTCTGTACGCAGCATGGTGCGATTCGGGGAACATCCGAATCGGTGTCGATAGTCCCCGTCTTCGTTCGACGTGAAGGTAGGGGCACCGACTAGCCCATACTGAAACCAGGAGAGACGACAATGCCACGCACCGCTCATGACCGCGTCCAGGGCCAGGAACAAGCTCGATCGCTACAGCTCGATCGCGATGCCGGTGCTCGATCGACGACGACTTCTTCGGGCGTCGAGACCCAAAGCAGATCGTCGACTCACGCGAACCGAGTGATCTCGAAAGACGGCACCGTGATCGCGTTCGATCGCGTCGGCGACGGACCGCCGCTGATCCTGGTCGATCCCGCACTCTGCAGCCGGGTGATGGGGCCGAGCACCGGATTGGCCAAACTGCTCGCGCCGCATTTCACGGTGTTTACGTACGACCGTCGAGGTCGGGGCGAGAGCGGCGACACAATGCCGTACGCGGTGGAGCGCGAGATCGAAGACCTCGAGGCCGTCCTCGACGAAGCGGGCGGCGATGCGTTCGTTTGGGGTCCGTCGTCCGGCGCCGTGCTCGCGCTCGACGCGGCGAATCGTCTCAGTGGCATCAAGAAGCTGGCGTTGTACGAGGTGCCGTTCATCGTGGACGACAGCCGTCCGCCAACGCGCGACAACTGGGTCAGAATCAATGCGGCGGTGGAAGCTGGTCATCGTAGCGACGCGGTCAAGGAGTTCTTGAAAGCGGTCGGGGTTCCCGCGGTCGTCATCGCGTTGATGCGACTGACGCCCGTGTGGTCGAAGCTCGAGGCGACCGCGCATACGCTCCCTTACGACGGCGCGCTCGTGCAGGACTGTCAGAGAGGCGAGCCGCTCCCAGCCGATCGATGGGCGTCGGTGACGGCACCGACCTTGGTCATGGACGGTGGAAAGAGCAGCGCGTGGATCCGAAACGCGAATCGGTCGCTCGCCAACGTTTTACCGAACGCGCAGGGCCGGACGCTCGAAGGACAGACACACGTGGTGAAAGGGAAGGCGCACGTTCCGATGTTGGTGGAGTTCTTCGGGAGCTAGAGCTACTGCGCGGCTGGCTCGCGGCGCGCGAGCACGAATTGCAGATCCCATCGACCCACGGGCCCGGTTTCGACAACATTCAAGCCGGCCTCGCCCGCCAGTGCGACGAGGTCGCGCGGGTCCACGCGTCCGTGGCGGTGAAAGTGGCCGCGCAGCCCCTTGCCCGAGCTTCTCACAAAGTCGACGACGAGCAATCGACCGCCGGGCTTGAGCACGCGTCGCGCTTCGCGTACGGCCTGTTGGCGCGCCGCGCGTGGAAGATGGTGCAGCATCACGGTGCTCAGAACCACGTCGAAGCGCGTGTCAGCAAAGGGGAGCGACTGCGCCGCGGCAACCTCGAACGAGATCACTTCGCCCGCCTTCTTCGCCTTGCGCTTGGCCCTCGCGATCATCTCCGGCGACGCGTCGATTCCGTGCACGACCGCCGACGGGCCGACACGACGCTTGGCCGCGATGGCGAGCGTTCCGGTTCCACATCCGATGTCCAACACCGACTCGGCCGCCTCGAGACGCGCCGGTTGGAGCAGCCGCTCGCGAAACCCCCGCTCCCGGCCCAGAGTGAGCAGGGTGAGTAGCAGGTCGTAACGAACCGCCCAGTGTACGACGAGACCAGTCGAACTGGGCGTGACGCTGGACTGTGGCGGGTTTGTCACCTGAAGTGGTGTTAGACGAGTCCGGAATAGCCGGGCCAATGCCCGGCAACAGGAGGTTACACCGTCGCCGTCCGCTTCAGGTAAGAAGCATGCAAAATCTGATCAGCGGAGGACGAATCCCGGATCGATGGCCGGTCGCTTGGCCGCGTTTCCCGCGATCCACCCGGTCATGTACATCCACTGTGTCATCCGGGTGAGCTTGGGGAAATTGATGTTCTTCGGCTCGTCGCGGGGCGTGTGATAATCCCCATGCAAGTTGGTCGAAAAGAACAGCGCGGGCACGTTCCGCTCGGCGTACGGCACGTGATCGCTGCGGAAATACCAGCCTTCCGGGTGCGTCGGGCGATCCCACGACGAATCGATCACGAACTTCCCCGTCACCTTGTTGGCGTCGATCGCCATCCGCACCAAGTCCGACGAGTTGCGGTGCGGCGGCTGCGAGCCCATCAACGCGGCGGTGTCGGGATTGTTGCGCCCAATCATGTCGCCATTGAGTACCGCGACCGTTTGCGCGAGCGGCACGACTGGATGCATGACGTAATAGCGCGATCCGAGCAGGCCTCGCTCTTCGGCGCCGTGGAAAACGAAGAGCGCCGACCGCTTGCTTGGTTGCTTGACCCAGGCCCGCGCTATCGCAAGCAGGGCCACGCTCGTCGACGCGTTGTCGTCGGCGCCGTTCCAGATCGAATCGCCGGCGACCACGTATCGTACGCCGTCGTGATCCTGATGTGAGCTGAACAGCACATATTCGTCGCGCAACTTGGGATCGGTGCCGCGGACCATGCCGATGATGTTCACCGACGGGGATTCGAAGCTCTCGGCGCGGAGACGGATGTCCATCGGTTGCGCGTCGCGGAAATCGGAGACGGAAGCGCGGTGTGCGAGCAACACGGGCACCGGTGCCTGTGTCGCACCACCGGCTCCGCGTCCGCCCCGGCCGCCGGCGCCGGCGTTACGGACGAAACGTGGCGCGCCGCCGACCACGTCGTAGGCGCCTCGCATTTGCGTCTTGGCGATTCCGTCGAAGCCGATGTCGGCGATGGAGTCGGCGATGAGCACCACAGCCGCCGCACCGCGCCGAGTGAAGCGCGCCGCCTCGGGTGTGATCGCCGCGCGCGCGTAGTTCACCTCGTATGTGTTTGTCGTCGTGCGTACGCTCGCCGGCGGTGGCGGTACGAGCGTCGCCACGACGATCTTCCCGCGGATATCCGTGGTGGTGTCGCTCCCGTCGCCCACGAACACCGTCGTCCCCGTTACGTCGGCGACCGCGTTGGACGCTGGCGTGATGTCGGTCCAGAGCGCGAGCGGGCGCCCGTGCAGCGTCACGCTGCTCGAGCCACTCGAGATCCGAGTGCGACGCATGTTCCACCATTGGAGGTACGTGCCGTCATCGCCGCGCGGGACGAGGCCGATCTTTCGCATCTCGTCGGCCAGCCACATGGATGCGCGCATCTCGTCGAGCGTTCCCGCCTCGCGTCCACGCATCTCGTCGCCCGCGAGTCTGTACATGTCCCGCTTGAGGTCCGACTCGCGAATGGCCGACATCGCCGCGGGTGGGCGGAGCGTCGAGGATTGAGGGGACTGGGCCGCGAGTGTAGAAGCGGCGAGGACGACAACGATTATGACTGGCGTTGGGCGCATGACGGTTGGGTGAATGCGTTCGAACGAAAGGTGGGCGTTTCCTTCGCCGAGCGCAAAGACGGGCGCCTTATTGCTCGCCCGTCTAGCAACACATGCCCCGCGACCCAACGCCGTTAGGAGCAGCGGCCCCCGGACCAGGTTCCACCATTCGCGGTGCAGCAATCTTGCGGTGTGGCGCACGGTGGCTTTCGACCCGCGATGCTGAGCGTGAACTGCCGGCGGAAGCCGAGGTACTCTTTCTTTCCGGTGGTCGGCCCAACGTCTACCTCTCGTGAATAGAAGAGCCAGCCGATGTCACCGGTGGTCTGTTGATCACCCGACCCCGGCGTCACGAGGGTTGGAAACGCCGGCGACCGCGCCCCGCGGATCGAGACGCCGAGCGCCTGTGGAGTGTCCCAGGTCGTGCCGTCTTCGGATGTCGAGGCGTAGAGATCGGTGCGGGTGTGGAACACCATCAACCACCGTTTGAGGGCGGTGTTGTATGTCACCTGTGGATGCGCCGCTTCCTCGCCATGCGGCGGCGTAGTAATGACCGGCGTGGCGATGACCTCGGTGGTATCTGTGCTCCACCCGCGGCCAGTCCAGAATTGCCAGCTTCCCGGAGCCCCGGCGCGCGAGTACGGTGCTCTGGCCACATAGATATCCGACGTCGGGTTGCCGTTTGTCGAGAATCGCACGCGATCGAGGTAGTAGAGGTAGATGTATTTCGTCTTCCCGTCGGTGCGTATGACGGCGGACGGGCCGGCCGCCCCGACGTTGTCCGCTTTCGTCCGCATTCGGTTGTCGACGGCTGTGCAGTTGAAATGAAAAGCGACGATGTCATTTCCCTGAATGATCACCGCCTTCTGCGGCCACGTCATCCCGTTGTCGGTGGACGTCGCGACTCCGATCGAGGCACGGAGTGGAGTGCCCGTGTTCTTCGGATGAAATTCTCCATCGACGAACGCCAGGAGTTGGCCGGTCGGTCCGGGAATGATCGCGTTGATCGCGGCATAATTTCGATACCAGGCGTTGCTCGCCGTGCACGGAACCGAGGAGTCGTGGACACCCTCGAGAACCTTCACCGGCGTGGCGCCCTGGAGCTTCGCAATCTGCCAGCTCGCCGGATGCAGGCGCAGGATAAACGTGCCTTGCGTCGTGTCCGTCGCCACGGTGCCCTTGGGATTGCGGACTCGCCCGTCGACCCACAGGGTCAGGGTATCGTTCCTTTGCTGATAGGAGATGTGGCCGTTCGGCGCGTTCTTGAGCATGCCGATATCGACCGAGTCCTCGCTTCCGAGGATCATGTGCCAGGGTGATTGCGCCGTTGCCGGCGTGCTCACCATCGGGGCCACCGGGATCAACGCGAAAAAGAAACGAAACACACCCGACGTACGGACGCTCATTGCATCGCTCGGGATGAGGACGGCACCATTTTTTTGCGTTGAGTCCATGGCGACAAGTCGCGATCCTTCATCTTAGCGCCGAATTAGCACCAAGCTCCGACGACAAGCCGTGGCAATTCCTTTTCGCGGGCCGGGCTTGCGGCAACACGTGAAAGCATCTGATTCCTTTCATGTACCGAGTGAGGGCGGAGGCCCGATACGCCAATGAGACTGTCGAGTGCGAAGCTTTGGGAGACCGTTGCGCTGCGGTTGCTCTGCGCTGCGACAGCCGCAGCGCAATCCATTCCAGGCGCTGTGCTGGCGAAGCACGAGCCGCATCATCATCTCGCGTACGAGGACGCGAGCCTCCGCGTGCTCCGCGTCCGCGTTCCCGCGCACGACAGCACGCTCCTGCACGAGCACGACCCCGACTACTTCTGGGTCGCACTGGGATCGAGCACGCTGATCAACGCCAAGCCCGGAGCTCCCGACGCGACCATCACCTCGTCCGACCTGAGCTTCCATTACAGTTTTGGAAAGTTCGCGCACGTCGCGCGCAATCCGGGCGCCGAGCCATTCGACAATATCACAGTCGAGCTACTCGACCCGCAGACGGACGTTCGCAACCTCTGCGAGCCGGCGGTCGCCGACAAGCCGCTCGACTGTCCCAAGGCATCGGCGCAGTCGAAAACGTACTTCTCCGGCGCGATGGAGCATCCCGCCCTGGCGACGGCTCAGACGCGTGTGAGTCTCGTGACCATCGCATCCGGCGGCTCTCTTCGTCCCACATCGATTGGTAAGAGCACCTGGCTCATCGCGCTCGATTCGGCCGACGCGAATCGCGGGCTCGTGCTCGACGGGCCGGCGAAATGGGTCGGCGGAACGGTCCGAGCGCCTCGAACCGGCGGCTGGACGCTCAGCAACCGCGGTCGCGTGCCGATCCGAGTCGTCGCGGTCGTCGAGCAGTAGCGCCGCCGGCGTCGTCCGAACTACCTTGGCCTCATTCTGCACTTCGGCCCAGAAGCAAGGTCCATCGTCTCATCAATACGCAACACGATTGACGTAGCGCAAAATTCGCGTTCAATCTGCGCAAATCTGCGATCCCGTCTTCGGTCGCCTGGTCGCTATTTCCCGAGATCGCGCGTCGCCCGACGCCACCCAAATCCTCAGCGAATGGTCCACAGGTGCAGCGCGCCGGGACTCTGTGTTGGTGCAACGAAGTGACCGTCCGACGTCCATGTCGCACCCGGCAGAAGCACTCCGGTAGGCGAAAGCCAAGTAGACGTCGCAGCCATTGACGTGACGTCGACGAACACGACCGGCGCGGGTCGCTGCGGATCGTCGGCGTTCTGCGTGACGGCTGCCACCTCGCGGCCATTTGGCGACGTCTCGAGGTAGAACACTGGATCCGTCAATGTCGCCGAGCGACGAAGCGTGCTCCCCGTTTTGGCATCGATGAGCAAGACGGCTCGGTCTCCACCGCCCGCGAACAACTGCTTGCCGTCGGCGGAGAACTCGACGGCCAGGGGCTCACTCACGAAATCCTCATTCTTCGCCCTGAGTCGTCCCGTTCCGACGTCGTAGATGCGAATCCCATCGCCGTCGCTGCTCGCGAGCGATGTGCCATCGCGGGAGAACACCACCGACGTCGTTCCGACGGTCGACGCGAGCTCGCGCAGGAGCCGATGCGTGCCAACGTCGTAGACTTGGATCGGACTCCCAGGCGCGACGGCGAGCAGGCGGCCGTCGCGCGAGAACGCGGCCGCCGTCAAATAGCGCGGGGCCTTGAACTCCCACTCGACGTGGCCTGTCGCCGAGTTCCAGACGGTGACGCGTGCGGCGTAGTCCGCCAGCAGCAGCAGACGTCCGTCGTCGGAGATCGCGGTCCATGCCACCTCTCGACCGGTCACATCGATCGTGTGCGACAGGCGCTTGGTCCGAGTGTCCCAGACACGAAGCTTGTGATCGCTGGACACTCCCGCCACGACACCTCCGCGTCTGGCGAGCATCGTCATGACGAGCGGCGATGGCACGTCGAGGCGGATTTCCGTGACCCGCTGTGCGCGAACAGGTGAAGCGCTCATCGCGACCACGGCGATCGTGAGGCGAGTCCGCGTCACGATCGCTCCAACACCACCTCGAAGTTCACCGCCGCCGTCACGGTGCCGGCGCGCGGGCCGATTGCCACGGGCCGCACCAACTCGCGGCTCTGGATGAGCGGATCCTTGGTGTAGTTCCGGTCCGGGTTGCCGTCGAACACCGGATCAGTCGCGAAGTAGAGTTGCGTGGTCAGGAGCTTGTGACCGGGTGCGCGCACCAGGTAGTGGATGTGCTGGCACACTCTGGCCGGATAGTGACCGGGCATGATCGACTCGAACGCATATGATCCGGAGCCATCGGCGACCAGCGACGTGCGGTACCGGTAGCCCGAGAGATCGTATTGCCCGGCATCGTTGGTATGCCAAATCTCTAATGTGGCGCCAGGGACGATGTCGCCGCGTGTGTCGAAGACGCGCCCGCTCACGGCGAGCGGGAGTCCTCGGTCGCCGGGGCCGCGCAACTGCGTCGTTCGAGGTGCGCCCTTCCTGTAGAATGGCCCGAGCTCGTTCCATGGGGTCGGCCGCCGGCCTTCCTGACGCTCCCACGCATCGAGCGCGTCGGCGAGCGACAGCGACGGCATTACCGCGAGCGCGCCGAGCGCCGCACATTTCGCGAGCAGGTCGCGGCGAGAAAGACGAGACTCGGAGAGGTGGAGATGAGCCCACCGCTGTTCAGGCGACCATCGGTCCCGATTGCTCATAGATCGCGCTCGGTGTTCGTGGGGTTGAGTATGGCCGGGAGAACCTATGGACGGGTCTGCGTGACTGCAATTGGATCTTTCTGCCCGTTTGCTGCGTGGCTTGGGTTGTCGCGTCCACTCGAGTCGATGGGCGATGGAAACCAACAGGATCGGCGCCGCGTATCGACAACAAGACCGTTGTTGTAGCGCAAGGTTGATGACCTGTACTCCTACTGGGACGCACAATGACCACGTCGGGCGGAGAATTCGTCGAAGGCACAGCTAGCCGCGGCCGTATTTGGCTCGGCGCAGGCCTACTCGTCGTCGGCTTGCTCGGTCATCTGCTTGCGGCGCGAGCGATCGGGGGCACCTTCGTGGCCTACAGAGACCACATCGCCGGATTCGTTCTCCTCTCCGTCGTCTCTGGCGTTCTGATCGCCGGTCTCGGCTGGCGGTTCTGGAAGGGCCGCCATGACATCACGCTGCTGATGCTCGGCGCGGTTCAGGCGATCATCGGGCTCGTGATATACATCGAGCGATTCAATATTCATTGACGGGGGATGTCCGGAGGGACTAATTCACTCGGTCATCAGCCGGCCGGTCCGCGCGTCGGTGTCGATCCGCCAAATCCTATCCGCCGCCTGTCGCACCTGGGCCTCGCTGGCGGCGCCCCGAAAACCTCCGAGCCTGACAGCTTTCTCCACCAACTCCGAGCGCGATAACGAATTGCCAGGGTCGCCCTTCGGCACATCGACGCGCGCACTGAGCATGCGCCCATCGGTCGTCTCGACGTCGACTTTGCCGATCCATCGCCGGGGATACGCCGCGTCGACCTCGTCGTCGAGAACCATCCGCACGCGCTGCCGAAAGGCACTCACTCGCGAGTCGTCGACCGCGTGGTCGAATTCTGCCAACCCGGCCCGCCCGTATACGGCGATCAGCCCAAGCACGGTTCCCATCGAGAACTTCGCTTGGTGGACGCTCGTCGGCTCGGCGACTTGCCCGAGGACATCGATCGCCCCCTGGTGCACGCGCGCCGTGACGGCGGCAATTTGATCGTGTGAGATATGCTCCCGCTGCATGAGCGACAACAACGCGTCCGCCGCCGGATGCGTGTGTCGACACGAAGCGTGCCACTTATAAGAAGTCTCAATCGTCGCCCATCGGGTGCCTAGCTGGTCGGTCAATCTCGACGGATCGGCATCGGTCGACGTCCCGGCGGCGAGACCCTGGCGTCCCTCGAGGATATGCCGCGCACCGGTGACGCCCGACCGCGCGAGGTACGCCGACAACAATCCGTCAGCCGCCGCCTTGGCTGTGTGAAGCTGCTTGGAGTCCGCGGCGTCGCGGAGGAACTCCCAGAGGCCCGCGGACTGGGTTCCCGCCGAGCCGAGTGCGTGCTGGGTGCCGTCGGCGTCGAGCCCGAGCAACTTGGCGACGGCCGCCGCCGACGCGAGCGTCCCCGCGGTGCCGGTCGTATGAAAAATCTTATAGTGTGACCGGCCGAGGAACTCGCCAACCCGGATGCCGACCTCATATCCCGCGATCACCGCCACGAGCAGGTCTCGCCCCGACGCGCCTTCGGCCTGCGCCACCGCGAGCGCCGCGGGAAACACGACCGTCCCTGGGTGAAACACCGCGCCGTTGTGCACGTCGTCCTGCTCGACGACGTGCGACGCCGCGCCGTTGATCAGCGCCGCGAAGAGCGGGCTCATGCTCTCGCCACTCGGCAGAATCTCAGAGGGTCCGCTGCTCGGCCCCATCGCGGCGGCGAATTGCTCGAGCGCCACGACCGGCCGCGCGCCCTTGCCAGCGAGCGCGGAACCCATCCAGTCGACGCATAGATCCTTCGTGCCCTCGACGACGGCCGGAGGGATGTCGTCGTAGCGAAGTCGCGCGACGAACTCCGCCAATGCCCGAGTGCCGCCGCCATCATCTCGAGGTCTCATTCGCTGTCATTCGAAGGGTTCTTGTTCTGGCCTCAGATGGCTCCCGTTGCCCGCATACCGTCGATGGTCGCGCGATCGCACCCCAGCTCGGCGAGCAGCGACTCCGTGTGTTGGCCGACGTCCGGCACGTCTCCCATCACCGCCTCGACGGCGCTCAGATCCGCCGGCGGAAGCAGCGCGTCGATCGCACCCGCGCTCGTGCCGATGGTCCGCCACCGCTCGCGCGCACGAAGCTGCTCATGCGTCGCAAAGCCG
>DASVYG010000352.1:0-87932 GCA_036392315.1 Gemmatimonadaceae bacterium | reverse complement strand
ATCGTCGCGAGGGCGCGATTCACCATCGGGTCGGCCGGCATCGGCGTTGCCAAGCGGCCGCTCACCGTCACGCCATCGCTCAGCGGGCCGTCGACGGCGATCGTCTCGACGGCATGCGTCGAGCTGCCTTGGCTGAGCGCCGACGCCGCACCGATCGTGACTACCGGTCCGCTCCGCTGCGACGCTCGCATGCCGTCGCTGACCTCGACGATCGTTGTCGCGCGCGCTCGCTCCGTCAGACCGGCGAAGGCGATGAGCGTAACCGGGAAGTCGCCGATGTCCGATGCGAGCGGAACGACCATGCGGAGGGATCGGCTGATCGTCTCACCCGGCTGCAACACGACGCGCGCCGGCACGGTGAATCGTGCGTTCCACGTGGGCGGCGCGTCGACGCGGAGATCGAGTGTGTCGCGTAGGTTGCCGGCGTTGGCGATCTCGAACCACATCTCGAATTGTTCGCCCGGCCGCGCGCCGCGAAGCGTTTGCGCCGGCGTGATGCGCACGCGCGGAATTGCGGGAACGCTGAGGTCCACTGGCACGCGTACCGCGCGCGCGCTGTCGGCGTAGAATCGCACGTAGGCGATCGTCGTGCGGCCGGCAACGGCGACGGCGGGAATTCCCACCGTCAACACCACGACGCGCTCGCGAGCACGGCCACCCACCAATCCGCCGCTTCGCTTTCCGAGAAGCGGAGCGCTGCTCGTGGCGACCACGTCGTAGCTCACGCCGAGATCAGTCGGAAATTCCGGCGGAACGGGGACCTTCACGACTTGGAAACTCCGCGGCGCGCCATTGACGACCAGCACCGGCTCGGCTTCGAGGTCTGGAACGTCTGCGTCTTCGTTCGTTCGGTTTGCTGACGTCGTGGCGACGACCGTCCTCGGCCGCGATGGCGTGGTCGCCGTGCGCTGCGCGACGGTCGGCGACGATAGGACGGCGATCATTGCCGCCGCGAGCAACGCTGAAATCACAGCGAGCCGTACGAAACGCATCGTCACGGCGACACCGACAGGGCCATCTCGATCGCGGTGCCGTAGCTCGGCGCAGTGTCGGTCCAATCGAGCATCATTCGGAGACGAACGCCGCCCGACCACGAGCTTCCTCGGGTGAGGACCTGCGATCCGACGACGCGCGCCTGATTGATGGCGCCAGAACAGCCGGTGATGATCGATTGGTACGGCAGCGAGTTGTCAGTTGGCTGCCAGAGCAGTTTCGAGATAGCCTTGCCGCTGCCGAGGGTCGTGGCAGTAGCGCAGATCTCAACCGTCGTCGTCCGCGGCTGCGAACCGCCGTTGACCGTCGACACGGTGAAGGTGACGGTCGGTCCGTCGATGTAGCCGGCGACGTAATCGGCCAGCGTTGGATTCGGGAAGGTTGCGGTCGACCCGCCCGTGATCGTGAGCGTCGTCACCGCCGACTGCGCGGACGCGCCGGTCGCGCCTGTGGCGACCAGTGCAGCGACGAGGAGCGCCGCCCGCGCGGCGCGCAGGGTCACGGAATCTCCAGGTCCACCTGCCCGGCGGCAATCTCGGCTCCATCGTAATCAAGGAGTGCTAATAGCACGTATCTTCCCCGCTGCAGCTTGGGGAGCGGTACGCCGAGGCGCCTCGTCGCGCCGGGAAGCGTGGGAAATTCAGCGATGTCGACCTTCGTCACGACGGAGTTGTCGGCGCGGCGGACCTCGAGCGTGCCATGCGTGAGCGTTTGCTTTGCGCCCGTGTTGTGATACGTAACGACCACCTGTTTGAGCGACGTGTCACTCTTCGCGCCGCGATCGTCGCGCGGCGCCACGACGACGTTCTCCACCTCCGCGCCAAGCGGCAGGTCGCGCTCGACGTAGATCTTGACGCCGTAGCGCACGCTGTAGACGAGCGCCGCGCCGTTGGTACCTCGCGGTGGTGGCGGCGTCTCGACGAAGAGAATCGTGTAGCAGCTCGATTGGATCGCCGCCGCACTATCGATCGTGACGCGGACGGTTTGCGTCGAGCGCGGGCCGAGTTGCAGCACCGAGGGAAAGACTTTGATGTGCGACCCGCACGACGTTGGCAGCGTGCCGAGCGGATAGTATCGGTTGTCACCGCGCTCGCTGCGGTCCCAGTCCTGGGCCACGATCGTCGCTTGCCCCGGCATGGCGCTCGGGTTCGCGGCGTGGAATACGTCGCTCACCGTGGCGACGCCGCGCTTGAGCGGAATGTGAAGCTCGAGCTCGTCCACCGAGATTTGGGCGGACGCGTTGTGTTGTACCGCGACGACCGCGACGGCGACGAGGACGAACGTTCGTCCTCGTCGCCGCGCGGCGACGCTGGATCGGCCGGTCATGATGGCGACCTCGGCGCGGCGCGCCTTACGGCGCGACGAGCGTAAACTTGACGTCGAGGCTGTAGGTGCCCGGAACGTCCGCCGTGAAGTCGTAGGTGGTCTTGTAGAAGACGCCGACGCTGGTGCTGCCCGTTGTCGCAGTCCCACCGGTGATGTCGGCCGGCGTGGTGCTGAGACCGACGAACGTGCCGCCCGAGCTGGTCGACCACGCGACATCGCTCGCCGGCTTGGCGTACGTCGAGCCGGTGAAGGCGGACGTCGCCGCGTTGATCTGTACGCGGTACGCACGATTCGCCTTGACGACGAACGTCGGACCTGTGGTCGGAATCTGGATCGTGTTGCTCGACGCGAAATCCGTCATGGCGGTCGGCGCCGCGAGCGTCTGCGAGGTTCCGGACGTGAAACCGGACATGGTCAGCGAGAGCAACGACGGGACGGTCAACGAATGAGTCGAGGTCACCGAGCATGAGACGCTCGCCGATGTCGAAGCAATCGAACACGTTTGCGCCACTGCGGCGTGAACTGATACTGCGAGCAATCCTGCAACGACAAACAACTTGCGTGACATGAGGGACTCCGAGGGTTTGGGTTAGCTGCATCGCTAGACCAACAGACCAGCGTCGTGAGCCGCCCCCGAGCGACACGTCGACGCGCACTTCAGCCAAGCTCACGATCGGAATCGCTATGGAGCGCATCGATTTCGGAACTGTGGTTAAAGGGCCCACATTCACGCGTCGATGCCCAACTAGCTCCGCCTTTCGTTCACGAGCTCGCTTGTTGACGCATGCGTCCGCCTCGTGGTCACGGACCCGTGCGCTAAATTTTTGATGTGAGAGAACCCTTACAACGAATCGGGCTCAAACGCCCCGGAAGCGCTTCGAGCGCCGGGTCTTAGGGCGCGACGACCGTCAGCAGGAGACGGATCGGATCGAGCTGCGCCGCACCGAGCGTCTGAGGGCTGGCGAAGGCCACGTCAACGGGGGCTCGGCCGTCCGCTGGTCCCATCCGCGCGTCGATCTGAGTCGGTGTGTCGTCCAGCTCCGTGCGGTGGCCGGCGGTCGCCCACTCAACCTTGGGAGCGGCGCTCGACACCGGCGGGAGCGCATTCGCGGAATCCATAGGCGCCCTAGAAATCTGGAGGGCGTAGCTGCGATTCGTCTTCACGCTGAGTCCCGCGCGCACGCCCGCTCCGGCCACGGTGCTCTGTGAGGACGTCACGGTCACTCCAACCAATGCCGGGATGCGCACGGTCATCCGAACCGTGGTCGAAACGGAACAGGACAGCGGTCCGGACGCGGTCGAGCTGATCGAGCACGTCTGCGCTCCCGCGCTACCGCGCGCGACGACCGTGCAGGCAGCGGTGATGACAGCAACGGCGATCGCGCGTGATGAGGACATGGGCACGCCCTTGGGATGGACAGACCCCGTCGAATCTGGACACCCCGACCGGCTCGGGGATGGGCGGCTCTGCCTAGAAGGCCAGCCCCACGACGAACCTGGCGGTCACGGAGGCGCGATCGAGGCCGACGGTCGAGCGCGCGTCTGAGCTCGCAAGGTTACGCTTGGCTCCTAGGCCAGTGCCGACTACAAAGCGATGCGCCGTTCCCAGCATCCAGTTGTAGTCGACCAGCAATCCAACGGTCCCGAAATCCAGCGTTGGGTGGAAGTCCCCGGTGGAGTTCGTCCGGAGTGTCGAGAAGTGCGTGTGGCCTAAGCTCACACCCAACGAGAATCCACGGAGCACGATCTCGGACGGATAGTATCGGACCTTCGCGTCGAAGCTCGAGTAGTGATCGTCTCCGAGCACGGTGTGCGACGCCTGCCCGCCAATCGTCACTCCCTGCGCGACACCGGATTCGACCTCCGCCGATGCAATGTCGAAGGGGATACCGAGCGGATTCACCGCGATGTACGTCCGATATGGAATCGGGACGAGACTTGGGCTCTGTGAGCGCGCCGACGTTGCGGCAAGACTCATTACTGCAGCGGCGACAACCAGACGAACTCGCAACGTGCGCTCCCGGAAGACATGTGTATGTGGCACGGGCAAAAGGTAAGCACGCGCGCTGAGCCATGGCAGCCGCGCCCATCGCTACATTGCTGCTCGGCCCTAGTTAGCTTTTCCAGAGGTAGCACGAGCGACCGACGCGCGGCCGCTCGAAAACCAACGCGACGTTGATGAACATCGAGATCACACCAAAAAAAACCGACGGGCTCGAGCGATTGATCGAAGTCCGTGTTCCCATCGAGACGGTTCGCGACGCCGAAGAAAAGGCGGCGCGGCGGTATGCGTCCGGCGTTCGGCTTCCCGGCTTCCGCCCGGGCAAGGCGCCACCGGCGATGGTCAAGAAGCGATTCAAGGACGCCATTCGGCAGCAGGTCATCGAAGCGCTGATTCAAGAGGCGTTTCAAGAGGTGATGGACCGCGAGCAGTTCAAGGTCGCCTCGCAGCCTCACGTGCACGACCTCAAGTTCGAGGACGGCGAGCCGCTCAGCTTCGAGCTGCACGTCGAGGTTCGGCCCGAGATCGAGCTTGCACGAACGCAGGGCTTCCGCGTCTCGCGCACGCAGTCTACCGTGACCGACGAGAACGTGCGCGAGCAGGTCGAGCAGATTCGCGACCAGCGCGCTTCGTGGGCGCCCGTCGACGACAAACCGGCGCCGGGCGACATGGTCCGCGTCACGCTGGGCACCGCGGACGAATCGGGCGAGTTCCCGGAGCCCCGCGAGTACCCCCTCGTGCTCGGCAGCGGTCAGGCCATCGCGGGCGTCGAAGAACTGATCATGGAGCTCAAGCCCGGCGAATCCGCCGAGCGCCCGGTTCGCTGGCCCGAAGACTTCCCCGACGAATCGCAGCGCGGCAAGACGAAGCTCGTTCGCATCAACTTGCTCGACGTCAAGCGGAAGACGCTTCCGCCGCTCGACGACGCGTTCGCGCGCGAGGCCGGCGACTTCGAATCGCTGGATGCGTTGATGGCAACCGTGCGCAAGGATCTCGAGGAGCACGCATCGCGTGAAGCCGACGCTGGCGTCCGCCAGCAGCTGCTGGACCAGATCGCGTCCGCCAACCCGTTCGACATTCCGCCCAGCTGGGTCAATCAGCTGATCGATGGGTACGTCGACGCGTACAAGGTTCCGGAAGAAGACCGCGCCAACTTCCGCAATGAGTTCCGGCCTGTGGCGGAACGCCAGGTCCGTCGCGATCTGATCATCGACACCATCGCCGAGCGCGAGTCACTGAAGGCGTCCGAGTCGGACATCGACGACCGGGTCTCCGAGGTCGCGAGCAAACGGGGCGCCGATCCGGGCCAAGTCTACGCGTCGCTGCAAAAGGCCGGACGTTTGCGCGAGATCGAACAGAGCATTACCGAAGAGAAAGTGTTCGCCTGGCTGATGGAGCGAAACGAAGTCGGATGACGCGCGACAGCCAGCCGCTAGTAACCAGCAACCAGTAACCAGCAACGGCCCTATGCCAACCATCTATCCCCCGTACGTCATCGAGCGCTCACCGCGCGGCGAGCGGAGCTACGACATCTTCAGCCGGCTGCTGATGGATCGTATCATCTTCCTCGGGACGCCGGTGAACGACGACGTGGCCAACATCATCATCGCGCAGATGTTGTTTCTCGAGGCCGACAACCCGGATCGCGACATCTTCCTGTACATCAACTCCCCCGGCGGGAGTGTGTCGGCCGGCCTCGCGATCTACGACACGATGCAGTACATGAAGTCGCCGGTGAACACGATCTGCATGGGGCTCGCTGCAAGCATGGGCGCGTTCCTGCTCGCCGCCGGCCGCAAGGGCAAACGCTCGGCGCTACCGCATTCGAGAATCATGATTCACCAGCCGTCCCAATCGGGCGGCGGCGGCACGGCATCGGACATCGAGATCCAGGCGAGGGAGATCCTCTATCTCCGCGCGAAAATGAACGAGCTGCTCGCCAAGCACACCGGCCAACCCACCGAACGTATCGAGCGCGATACCGATCGTGATCGGTATCTCTCGTCGGAAGAAGCAAAGGAGTATGGGCTCGTAGACAGTGTGATCACGCACCGCGGTGAGCTCGTCGAGCCGAGCGCCCTTCAGGCCGTCACGAAATGATTAAAACAAGGCCCAGACTCGCGAAAACCTTCACGGGTCTGGGTCGTCTCTTGCTTGACCGCTGCCGGGTCCTTAATTCTCAGGCATACGCTCCGCTCCGGTCATCCTTCCCCCGTCGGAGATATCCGCTGGATATCGGCCTCTTGGGCACCCGCGCCACCCGTTGAGTGATTCGTCATGTCGCACGACAAACACCTGCGTTGCTCGTTCTGCGGAAAGTCCAAAGACTCGGTTCGGAAGTTCATCTCCGGTCCGTCGGTTTACATCTGCAACGAGTGTATCGCGCTCTGCAACGAGATCCTCGCCGAGGATGAAGAGCGCGAGGTAGCGGAGGCCATTACCCAGGTCCCGACGCCCCAAGAGATAAAAGACACACTCGACCAGTATGTGATCGGACAGGAGAAGGCCAAGAAGGCCCTCGCCGTCGCAGTCTACAATCACTACAAGCGCATCAACTCGGCGTCCCTTCGCGACGACGACGTCGAGCTCGACAAGTCGAACATTCTGCTCATCGGGCCCACCGGCGTCGGCAAAACGCTGCTCGCGCAGACGCTGGCCCGCATCCTCGACGTTCCGTTCACAATCGCCGACGCCACCACGCTGACTGAAGCGGGCTACGTGGGCGAAGATGTCGAGAACATTCTCGTCCGTTTGCTCCAAGCCGGCGACTTCAACGTCGCCGAATGCGAGCGCGGCATCGTCTACCTCGACGAGATAGACAAGATCGCGCGCAAGTCGGAGAACCCGAGCATCACGCGCGACGTGTCGGGCGAGGGCGTGCAGCAGGCGCTGCTCAAGATTCTGGAAGGCACGGTGGCTTCCGTTCCGCCACAGGGTGGCCGCAAGCATCCGCAGCAGGAATACATCCAGATCAACACCAAGGACATTCTGTTCATCTGCGGCGGCGCATTCGATGGGCTCGAGAAGATCATCGAGGCGCGGACGGGCCGCCGTCAGATCGGCTTCAGCAAAGTGGCCGACGACGCAAAGACGACCGTCCAGGCGAAGAATCCATTCGCCGAAGTCGAGCCCGACGACCTGCTCCGCTTTGGATTGATCCCTGAGCTCGTTGGACGACTCCCCGTTGCCGTGGCACTCGAGGCGCTCGACGAAGAGTCGCTCGTCCGCATCCTCAAGGAGCCGAAGAACGCGCTCACCAAGCAGTACGCCAAGCTGTTCGAGCTCGAAGAAGTGAAGCTCACCTTCGAGGACACCGCGCTCCGCGCAATCGCCGGGAAGGCGCTCAAGCGCGGCACGGGCGCTCGCGGTCTTCGGGCGATTCTCGAGGAGCTCCTCACCGACGTCATGTTCGATCTTCCGACCCGCGAGGACGTCGAAGAAGTGAAGGTGACCGAAAGCTCGGTGATGAACGGCACCGCGCCGTTGCTCGAGATCTCCCCGCAACGGAAGAAGAAAGAGGCGTAGCAGCGTTTCTCTCCACAGACGGCCCGCCAAACGCGGGCCGTTTCTGCTATACCCGGGGCCGATCGGCGCTATCTTTGGGGCATGGCTCTTCATCCTCCCTCGCCCCAGTCCGAGCCCGATTCCAAGCGGCCGGCGGTGTTGCCGCTTCGCGACGTCGTGGTGTTCCCGTATGTGGCGATGCCACTGCTCGTAGGGCGGGCCGGGTCGCTCGCCGCGATCGAGGCGGCGGCGAGCGAGGGCGGTACCATTTTTCTCGTCACGCAGCGGAGTGCCGATACCGAGGAGCCGGCGGCGGCCGATCTGCATCGCGTCGGGACGATCGGACGAATCGTCCAGGCCACGCGACAGGCCAGCGGGACGGCGCGCATCCTGGTCGAGGGAGTCGCGCGTGCCCGCGTCACGCGGTACGTGCCATCGTCGGGCTACCTGCGGGCCGCGTTGGCCGACGAGCCCGAGCCCGAGCTCGACGATCCGGAAGCCCTGCACGTGCTCTCGAGACGGGTACTCGCGCTGTTCGAAGAGTACGTCTCCCTGCACCGCCGAATTCCAAACGAGGTCGTTGCCCTCGTGCAGGGCGCCGAGTCGATCGAGCGCCAGGGTTACGGCATCGCCGCGCACCTCGCCGTCCGCGTCGAAGTCCGTCAATCGCTGCTCGAGGCACCGACGATTCCCAAGCTGTACGAGTCGCTGAGCCAAGTGCTCGTGAGCGAGACGGAGTTGCTTCGTCTCGAGCGGAAGCTCGACGAGGAAGTCCGGGGCTCGCTGTTTCAGAATCAGCGCGAGTTCTACCTCCAGGAGCAGCTCAAGGCGATTCACCGTGAGCTCGGCCAGGACGAGAGCGACGACGTGCTCGACCTCGAGCGACAGGTCGAGGCACGCAAGCTTCCCGACGTCGTACGAACTCGCACGCTGCGCGAAGTGCGAAAGCTGAGACGCATGTCGCCGTTGTCGCCCGAATCGACTGTGGCGCGGAACTTCGTCGACTGGATTCTCGCGCTGCCGTGGACGGAGCGAACGGACGACGTGCTCGACGTCGCGCACGCGCGCCGAGTCCTCGACGAGGATCACTACGGCCTCGAGGAAGTGAAGGATCGAATTCTCGACTACATCGGCGTGCTGTCGCTCGTCGAGCGAATGGAGGGCCCGATCTTGTGCCTCGTCGGTCCGCCGGGTGTCGGAAAGACCTCGCTCGGACGTTCCGTTGCGCGCGCGCTCGGTCGCAAGTTCGTTCGCATGTCGCTCGGCGGCGTACGAGACGAGGCGGAGATTCGGGGACACCGGCGCACCTATATCGGTTCCATGCCCGGCCGCGTGATCCAAGCCATGCGTCGCGCCGAAGTGATGAACCCCGTGATCCTGCTCGACGAGGTCGACAAGCTCGGTCAAGACTATCGGGGCGATCCCGCCGCGGCGTTGCTCGAGGTGCTCGATCCGGAGCAGAACCGTGCGTTCAATGATCACTATCTCGAGGTCGATTACGATCTGTCGCAGGTCCTCTTCCTGACGACGGCGAACTATCTGCCGCAGGTTCCGGAGCCGCTCCGCGATCGAATGGAGATCATTCGGCTCGCCGGATATCTCGACCAAGAGAAGTACGCGATCGCGCGGCAGTTCTTGGCGCCCAAGCAACTGCGCCTGAACGGCCTCGATCCCGCCGACGTCGAGTGGGAGAGCGACGTCATTCCATCGATCGTGCAGTCGTACACGCGAGAGGCCGGCGTGCGCGAGCTGGAGCGCCGCATCGGCCGCGTATCGCGCAAGCTCGCGCGACGCCGCGCTGAATCGACGGACCCCGCCGCCGGCGCCATCGACTCGCCCGACGCGGTGCGGCGCTCCAAGGCCGTGATTCGCGGCGCTGACCTCAAAGAACTACTCGGACCAGCGGCCTACGATCCACCCGCACTGACGTTCGAGCACAAGATCGGCGTCGCGACCGGCTTGGCGTACACGAGCGTCGGCGGCGACGTGCTCGAGATCGAGGTGAGTGTCGTCGGCGGACGCGGAAAGCTCCAGCTCACGGGAACGCTCGGCACCGTGATGAAAGAATCGGCAACGGCGGCATTGAGCTACGCGCGTGCGCGTGCCGGCATGCTGGGCATCGATCGCGATTTCTATCGCAATCGCGACCTCCATCTCCACATTCCCGCGGGCGCAACGCCAAAGGACGGTCCGTCGGCCGGCATCGCGATCGCCACGGCGATCGTCAGCGCGCTGACGGGAATTCCGATCCGTGGCGACGTGGCGATGACCGGTGAGATCACTCTGCGAGGACGGGTGCTTCCGATCGGGGGCCTCAAGGAGAAGGCCGTCGCGGCCCATCGGCACTCGATTCGCCACGTGCTCATTCCTCATCAGAATTTCCGCGAGCTCGAGGAGCTGCCCGACGAAGTACGAACGGGACTCACCTTCCACGCGGTCAAGACGATGGACGACGTGCTCGGTCTCGCCTTGGCGCACACCGACTTCGCTGCCGAGGTTCCGGCGGTCGCGCCGCACTGACCGTCATGACGTCGCAAGAGCCCCTGGTCATTCGCTCTCTGGAATTTCTCGGAGGCATGGCGAGCGTCGACGGTTGGCGTCCCGACGCCGTGCTCCCCGAAGTGGCGTTCGCGGGTCGCTCGAACGTCGGCAAGTCGTCGTTGCTCAATCGGCTCGTGCACCGCAAAAAGTTCGCGCGCGTCAGCAACACGCCGGGACGCACGCGCGAGATCAACTTCTTCAAGGTCAACGACGCGTTCGTGTTCGTCGACCTTCCCGGCTATGGCTACGCCCGCGTCTCGAAAGAAAAGCGCGCCGAGTGGCGGCCGCTGATCGAGAGCTACCTCCGCCGCAGCGCGCAGCTCCGCGGAATCGTGCAGCTGCTCGACGTTCGACACGATCCGACCAATGACGATCGCACGATGCTCGATTTCCTCAGCGAGATCGGCGTGCCGACGATCGTCGTGCTCACCAAGATCGACAAGCTCACCGCCGCCGAGCGTCGCAAGCGGCTGGCCGAACTCCCGCTTCGATTGGGGCTCGACACAGAACAGGTGATCGCGTTCAGCGCCGCCACGGGCGAAGGCCGCGACGAGTTGGGCGCGGCGATCGAATCGCTCCTCGAGCAACCGTCGTGGAAGGCGGCCTCGTGAGATTCATGACCGTCCTCGCTCCCACGCTCGGCGTAGCCGTGATCGCGGGTTGCGCAACGACGCAGACGCCCAGCGGGGCGGCGGCACAGCCGGCGATTCCTGCCGGCCACGTCACGAGTGACTCGATGTCGTCGACGCTCGTCCCGCCGGGCCTCGGCACCGTGAAGCAGGACAGCATCTCGATCGTGCTCCAGCCCGAAGGTGTGCGCGTCTCGGCCATTCCACTCGACGAATCGGTGATCCGCGTGCTCGCGTCCGATTCGTATCGCTATCTGCACGCGACGCTCGAGAGCAGGCGTCAACAAATCATCCAGCGCGCGTCCATGCGAGGCATTCGGGATCCGAGCATCTGGTATGTCCGGTTCTTCGGCCTCGCACCGGACGCGCGATTCGTCCCCACGGATTTCACCGTGACATCCGGCGGTCGAGAGTATCGTCCGTTCGACATGATTCCGCTGACGCCTGGGTTTGGAACGCAGCGTCTGCAGCCGCGCGAACAGCAGGCCGCACTGCTGCTGTTCGAAGAAGGTCTGGACGACTCGCAGCCGCTGGTCGTGACGATGGGCTCGGAGCGGAACACCGACTGGGAGACGATTCTACTCAAGACCATCGACCCCGAGCGCGCAGCCATTCGGGCGCGCGCTGCATCACATCCATAGCCGTCGCAATGGCACTCGCACCAACGGACCAGCGTATGCCCTTCCTTCCGCTTCGCAAGATTCCTGAACGCGCCGCGCGCAACGTGGCGACCGAATGGCTCGACAGTCTCAGCGCAACGCTCGGTGACAGCGCGACCGATCGCTCCGATCTGTGCCGTCGCGTGCTCACGTCCCTTTACTATCCGCAATACGCCGACAATTACGAGACGGCACTGGCGGACACGAAGCTCGAGCACGCCACGCGGCTATCGCTCGCGGCAATGGATCCGCGCAACGTGACCCTCGAGCCGGAATACTACGGCGAGTGCGAGGACGAACGCTTTCAGCGGGTCAAGCCGCTGCTCTGGCTCTGGTACTCGTTCGACCGCAGCCCGGTGGGCGGGCAGAACGTGTGGCTGGGCGTCGAGCTCAGACGCATCCTCGCGAAGCACATCTTCAAACGGTGCGGCGAGAACTTCAAAGCCTTCCAGCACGTCGAGTTCTCGTTCGGCTACAATCTGGAAGTCGGCGACAACGTCGTCATCCATCGCCACGTGCTGCTCGATGATCGTGGCGGCATCGTGCTCGGAAACAATGTCTCGGTGAGCGATTACGCAAACATCTACAGCCACACGCACAGCATCGTCGATCAACGCGAGGTGACCAACGCCACGACGGTACTCGAGGACGGCGTGCGGATCACGTATCACGCGACCGTGCTCGCGGGCGTGCACGTGTTCGAGCAGGGAATGGTCGGCGCGATGGCGGTGGCGACGAAAGACGTTCGGCCATACCACGTCTATGTCGGCATCCCGGCGAAGAGCGTTCGCGTCAAACCAAACGCTCCCGCCAGCCGGAACGTTCTCCGCACGAGCAGCGAGCGGCAAACGTGAGCGGGCCGCTACCGGACCCGCATGACGTCCTCGACCGGTCCTGCGTCGCCCGACGCGAGGAGCTCGACCACCTCGCGCAGGGACGCCCGCTCGCCGGGAAATGCGAATCGCACCAGCGCCTCGTCCACCGAGAGCCACTCGGCGCGCTGATGCTCGCCCGCGATCGTCACATTCGCCGACTCTGAAACGAACGCCGCAAACACGATCGCGAGTTGCAGAGTGTGCGTCTTGTGCAGGTAGAACGGCTGCACTCGCACGTTGTAGAGTCGCTCCACCACGAGCCCGGTTTCCTCGCCGACCTCGCGCAACGCGGCATCCTCCGGCTCTTCGCCGGGATCGATGTGTCCGTGCACCGGTTCCCACGCACCGGGGCAGCGCGTGCCGAGCCGGCGCTGCAATGCGAGAACGCGCCAGCCACTGGCCAGCGGACGAATGACGAACACGTCGACGGTTCCTATCTGAACTTGCGCCATGCTCGGAAAGCTATGCCGGCGCGGCGTCGTTCGCGCGACCAGCGCGTCGAGATCCTCGCGAAGTCGAAACGCGTCCGCGTCCGTCTCTGATCGAATCGCGTGCAAGGGCATTCGCTTCGCCGCCGGCTCGGCCACGATGCTCGGTGTCTCGTCCGGTGTCGCGACGCGCAGAACCTCCTCCAGCGTGGTCCGTCCCGCGCTTGCGTGAATCGTTCCCGACGTCCAGAGCGAGCGCATGCCGTCGTTGCGCGCCGCCTCGGCAATACGTTCCGTCGGTTCGCCTGCGGCAACGCGATTCTCGAACTCCGGCGATCCGATGATGACCTCGACCAGTGCAAGCCGCCCGCGAAATCCGGATCCACCGCACTCGGGGCAGGACGGCTCTCGCGTTCCCGCGCATGCTCTACACGTGCGACGCACCAGGCGTTGCGCGAGCACGCCTTTCACCGCCGTCGCGATCTTGTAGCTCGCCACCCCGATGTCGATCAGCCGCGTGACCGCGCTCGGCGCGTCGTTGGTGTGGAGCGTCGACAGCACGAGGTGCCCGGTGAGCGACGCTTGAATCGCGATCTCCGCCGTCTCGCGATCTCGGATCTCGCCGATCAGCACGACATCGGGATCCTGCCGCATGATCGAGCGCAACGCCGTTGCGAACGTGAGGCCGGCTTTCTCGTTCACTTGCACCTGCACGATTCCCGGCAGCCGATACTCGATTGGATCTTCGACGGTGACGATGTTCACGCCGCGATCTTTCAAGCGGCGGAGCGCCGCGTAGAGCGTCGTCGTCTTGCCGGATCCGGTTGGCCCGGTGACGAGAATCAATCCCTCCCGACACTGCAGCAATCGCTCGATGCGTTCCAACTCGTCGGGCAGAAATCCCATGCCCTCGAGCGTGAGCACCGCCGACCGGCCATCGAGCACCCGGATGACGACTTTCTCACCATGCGACGCCGGAAGCGTGGAGACGCGGAGGTCGACCGCGACGCCGTTGATCGCCACGCGCGCTCGGCCATCCTGGGGTCGAAGGCGATCGGCGATGTCGAGCCCAGAGAGAATCTTGATGCGCGACACGAGTGCGGGACCGACCGCACGTGGCAGCGTGCGGGCGAGCGTCAGCAAGCCGTCGACGCGATGACGCACAGCGATCCCCTGCTCCTCGGGCTCGATGTGAATGTCGCTCGCGCGCGACGCGATGCCGCCGGCCAACAGCTCGTCGACGAGGTTGGTGACCGGCGCCGCCGGGTCTTCACCGGGAATCGGCGGCGCCGCCTCGACTTCCTTGTTGAGATGCTGCACCTCCAACATCGACTCGGGCTCGCGAGTCGCCGATTCGCCACGATAGAGCTCGTCGATGCGTCGCGCGATGTCCTCCGAGCCGGCCAATGCGACGCGAACGTGACGCCCGGTCGCGAACGCGAGGGTCCGCTCGCAGTCGACGTCGAGCGGGTCGGCCGTTGCGACCAGCAACTCCTGCTCCGTGGCCGACAGCGGTACGATGTGGAACCGGCGCGCCCACCGCTCGGGAACCAACTCGACGGCATGCGACGACGCCGAACCCAAATCGGCAATCGGCAAATGAAAGCGTCGCGCGAGCGCGTCGAGGTCGATCATGCCGGGTGGAGGAATGGGCGCGCGCGAAGCCATGCACGACAATCGCTCCCCCGGCTCCTCCGGCCATCACTCGATCATTGCGCCTCGGTACGAAGCATCGCCGGCGTGGCTAGAGGACGCTCCAGAACTGGCGACTCACGTCAACGGAAAACGTCCAGCGTCCGTTGCGGAGTCCGCGCGCCACGTCGAAGCGCAGCACGTCGAACGGCAGGAGGAAGCCCGCGCCAACCGACGGGTAGAGTCCACCAACGAGGTCCTGGCAGTCGCGCCGGGCCGCGGTCGTGAGCCCGAGCGACGATCCGAGCACGGCGGCCGGTGGGCAATCCAGCGCGCGATCGCTCGTCGCACCAATCACGTGCACGAAGGGTGCGAATGTGGCTCGACCGGGTACACGGCCGAACCGTCCCAACGAAAACGGGATGAACGGCGTGGGTACCCGCAGTTCCAGGTGTTCGCTGAATGCGCGCGTCGACACGATCGAGTGATAATCGTAGCCTGGCCCGGTCGTGGGCCCGCCGAGATAGACGCGCTCCTGCGCCGGCGTTCCATCCTGGTGCTTGGCCGCAACGGCGCCGATCGTCGTCGCGGTCACCAGGCGATATTGGCCGAACGGACGCTCAATGTTGGCGATCATGGCACCACGGAGCGTTCGCGCGTCTCGCGCCGACGTATTGTCGAGTCGCGTCCCGTATGGAAATGTCGCGCGCAGTTCGGCGTGGACGTCCAGCTCGGTCCCGAAAAACGACAACGACGGCGGTCGATCGACCTCGAACGAAAGGCGACTCGCGTGCATGTCCTCGGCCGGGATCGTCGGCTCGAACGCGCCGGACACCGTTCCAGCCCGCACTTGCAGCGGTGATTGCCATTCGTATGACGCCGTGAGTCGCGAGCGAATTCCATTCGCCGCGACGTAGTCGGCGCTCGCTCCAACGGCGCGAGCGAGATAGGGATCCGTGTAGTCGCTCCCGAATTCCTGCGCCGCCATACTGTTGACGATCGTCGATCGCTCGGCGACGTCGCCCACGTCCCGAAAATCGCGCGATGCAAAGAAGCGAACCGCCGATCCACTGGGCCGTGCGATGACGATCGCCGCCGCGCCCTTGGCTTGCTGATCGTCGAGCCCATAGCGCGCGCGCACGCTCGTCGAAATGCCGCTGCCAAACTGTTTTGACAGGCCGTCGCCGACGGCGAGGCCTTCCGCGCGATCGAACCGCGCGAAGTCGGAGAGGCTTCGGGCGGCCATCGTCACGTGCTGCGCGCGGGCCAGTGCCTGCGCGCGAACCAACTGCCGCGCTTCGGCCTGCACGCGCTGCACGTCCGCATCCGTCACGGCACGAACGTCGGGCGGCAGCGAATCGAGAACCTGGCCCTTCCAAGGAAACCGCTTGAGCTCAGCCGGCGGTGCTTGGACAATCTCCGGACCGGCAAACAGCGTGGTGCCCACCGATGTGTTGAATCGATAATCACCAATCTCCCAGCGACCGCGAATGATCCCACGCACGGGGTAGTTGAGCCACGTGCCCGTACGACGGATCTCGATTTCTTGCCGGCTCGGAAGCCAGAATCGTCCGTCCACGAGCCGATTCTCGAGCACGACCGACAGATCCTCGAGCGCATTGTCCAGAAACGCCGCCCGGGTGAAACTCAGGTTCATCCGAACAACCTGCCCTCCCGACGCATCGATGTAGATCGCCCCGACGACCCGCGGCACGCGGTCGTTCTTCGGCCGCACCTTGATCTCGTAGACGTGGATGCGCTGGGTGCCGGAGCCAATTGCAAAGCTGTCGGCGAGTGCGAAGTCGTATTGGTTGAGGCCTTCCCGCGACAGCGGATGCGGCACGTCGCGCACCTCGTCGCCTTCACCGATGCGAATGATGTTCGGGAAGTTGTTCTGTACGATCCCGAGGTGATCGCGATGGTACGCGATGTCCGTCGGGAGCAGCAGCGTGTCGCGTCGCCCCACGATGCGCTGCTTGCTCAGGTTGGGCGCGTGCCAGTAGACTTCGAGCTCCAACTCGTCCGCCTTGATGATCTTTGGCGGCGTGAGGAACCCCTCGCCAAGCTGCGCCAGAAAGGTGACGTAGCCATGTGCGTTAGCTTGGTAGTCCGCGAGGCCGGTGTCGGCGAGCTGCTGCGCGCGCCGCGCGGTGGCCCGTTCAACGAGCGACTGGCTTCGCGGATCATTCCAGGTCTGCGCAGTCGCCGCGCGCGCGAGAGCTCCGACCATGAACAACGAACACGCGGCGCTGCTCAGACCGCGCGCCACGAGGAATCGACGCATGATTGACGAATATCGTCTGGTGCCGGAGTTCGAGCAATGCGCTCGACACTGCGTGGGGTACGTCACGGCATGAGCTTCGAGGACTTTCGCAATCGGGCGCGCCGGTCCGCGACCAACGCATCGCGCTTGATTCCGGTGTGGCGCGACGTGCTGCTCGACGCCGAGACCCCCGTCGCCGCCTTCGCCAAGTTGCGACAGGGGCCCTTTGCGTTCCTGCTCGAATCTGCACCCGCGGGCGGCGAGACTTGGGCTCGCTACACGTTCATGGGTAGCGCGCCGCGCGCCGCATGGAAGCTCGACGAAGGCGTCGTCCAGGACTGGACGCCGGACCGTGGCTGGCACAACGCGCGTCGTCCCGATGATCCGCTCGCCGACCTCGAGGCGCTCCTCGTCGACTGCGAGCCCGTGGACGTGCCCGACATTGGAGAATTCTGGAGCGGAGCGGTCGGCTATTTCGGCTACGACGTCGCGCGCGTCATCGAGCGTCTTCCGGCGCCGCCCCCGCGTGGTGTCGACGTGCCCGATGCCCTGTTCGTGTTTACCGACGCGCTCGTGATCTTCGACAATCTCCGCTCGCAAGCGCGCGTCGTCGCCACGGTGCCGGTCGACGCGAATGCGTCCGACGAAAGTCTCGAGGAGTCGCACGACGTCGCCATGCGCACCGTCGACGCGACCATCGCGCGGCTCCGCGGACCCGCTGTCCTGGCGCCGCTCGAGTTGAACACGGCCGCACCACCCGCCGAGGGACACTCCAACTACGCCAAGGACAAATTTCTCGCCGACGTTGAGCGAATTCGTGAGTACATCATCGCCGGCGACGCGTTCCAGGTGCAGCTCGGGCGGCGCATCGACGTGCGATTCGACTTCTCCTCGACTGATTTGTACCGCGCGCTTCGGGTGATCAACCCGTCGCCATACATGTATCATCTCGTGCTCGACGGTGTCGAGATCGTCGGCAGCTCGCCCGAGTTGCTCGTGCGCGTGAGCGCCGGAGGCACCGTCACGCTTCGCCCCATCGCGGGCACGCGCCGTCGCGGTCGCACGCCGGAAGACGACGCGGTCATGACGGAGGAGTTGATGAACGACGAGAAGGAGCGCGCCGAGCACTTGATGCTCGTCGATCTCGGGCGCAACGACGTCGGGCGAATCGCGAAGTACGGCACGGTGCGGGTCAGCGAGCTCATGGTCGTCGAGCGCTACTCGCACGTTCTCCATCTCGTGAGTCAGGTCGACGGCGAGCTGCGCGACGGACTCTCCGCAATGGACGCGTTCCGCGCCAGCTTTCCCGCGGGAACGCTCACCGGTGCGCCCAAGGTCCGCGCCATGGAAATCATCGACGAGATGGAGCCCGAGCGGCGCGGTCCCTATGGCGGTGCGGTCGGCTATATTAGCGCCGGTGCGAAGCGAATGGATCTGGCGATCACCATTCGAACCTGCGTCATTGCGAACGGGATCGCATCGGTTCAAGCGGCGGCGGGTGTCGTCTACGACTCCGTTCCCGAGCGCGAGTTTCTCGAGCACAAGAACAAGGCACGCGCGCTGTTGACGGCGATTGGACAGGTCAGAGGATAGTGCGCTATAAGCTCACCGCGACCGACGGAGCGCAATCGTTCGATCTGCCGAGCGGCATGCCGCTCCTGGTCGGACGCGCGCCGGCCAGCGACATCCCCGTCGTCGATCCCACGATCTCGCGGCGCCACGCCGAAGTCGAGTGCAACGAGAACCGCGTGGTCGTGCGCGACCTCGGCTCGAGCAATGGAACGTTTCTCAACGGCAACCGCGTCGACACGGCGGTCGTCAGCGTCGGCGACACCATCACCTTCGGCAAGGTCGGCTTCACGCTCCAGCAGGTCGTCGGTCCGACGCGCGACGACACGTTGCGCCGAAGTCCGGCGGGTTCCACGATTCTTCGTCAACTCTCGATGCGCGACCCGAGCGCATCAATCGACAGCCTCAAGACGCCGCTGTACGACGCTTCGAGCGACCGGCAGGGACTCAGCCCGTCGGACAAGAGCCGCCAGAAGCTCGCGACCCTGCTCGAGGTCTCCAAGGGCCTCGGCAAAGCCACCGACATCGACTCGCTGCTCGAGAAGATCGTCGGCTACGCGTATCAGATTCTCGACGTGGACTTCGTCGCGATTCTCTTGATCGACGAACGCGGTGAGCTCGTGCCCAAGATCGCCCGCGACACGCGCGGCACCGAGACCAGCCGAGTCGTTCCACAGTCGATCGCGCGCACCGCGGTGAAGGACAAAGTCGCCATTCTGTCCGACAATGCCGGCGAGGACACTCGCTTCGGCGGGCAGTCGATCGTCATGCAACAGATTCGATCGGCGATCTGCTGTCCGCTCATCGGCAGCGAGGATCGACCGCTCGGCGTGCTCTACATCGACAACGTGACCGCGGCGCATCGATTCAGCGACGAGGACTTCGAGTTCTGCATCGCTTTCGCCGGCATCGCGGCCGTCGCGATCGAGAACGGGCAGTTCGCGCAACGCATTCAGCGCGAGCTGCTCACGCGGAGCAACTTCGAGCGCTTCTTCACGCCGCAGCTCGCCAAACGCATCGCCGAATCCTCGGAGACCATCCGGCTGGGCGGCGAGAAATGTCCCGTCGCCGTGCTGTTCAGCGACATCCGCGGCTTCACGGCCCTCTCGGAAACCATGCGTCCCGACGACATGGCGAGTCTCCTCACCGAATATTTCACCGAGATGGTCGACTGCGTGTTCCGTTATGAGGGAACACTCGACAAGTTCATCGGCGACGAGATCATGGCTCAGTGGGGCGCGCCGATCGGGAGCCCCGACGACGCCGACAAGACGATGGCCGCCGCGATCGACATGATGCGCGACCTCGAGAAGCTGAACGCCAGCTGGCGCCACGCCGGACGCCCCGAGCTGCACATTGGAATCGGATTGAATTATGGCGAGGCCTTCGCGGGGAACATCGGATCCGAACGCCGCCTCGAGTTCACTGTCATCGGCGACACCGTTAACACCGCGAAGCGGTTGTGCTCCGCGGCCGATGCCGGCGAGATCTTGATGACCGACGAGTTTCGACGCGCGCTCCGCAATCCGCCAAAGCTGGTCGAGTGCCCGCCCATGGAGCTCAAGAACAAGAGCCAACCGGTCACCGTGTACCGCGTCGTCCTCGACTGATGGTCTACCGCGAGCTGCCGCCGTCCGGCTTCGTTCGCTTCACCATCGATAGCTCCGAGGTCGTCTGTTCCAAACACGTTGCCGACGCCGTCCTCGAGGCATTGCGCGCGGGAACCCTGTACCGCTATGCCGAATCACACCCTGAGTCACGCCCGCTCGCCGGTCGCGGTGTGGCGTATGCGGTTCCACTCCCTGGCAACGTCGAACGCGTCGTGGTCCGGCACAATCGGCACGGGGGAATGCTTGCGCGATTCACCGGCGATCTCTTTCGCGCCCCTACCATGGCGCCCTTCGAGTTGCGAACGTCGGCGCGACTTCACGCCGCCGGCGTGCCGACGCCAATCATGTTGGGCTACGCCATCTACGCCGCGCCGGCCGGATTCCGTCGGGCAGACGTCATGACGAGAGAGATCCCGGACAGCCATGATCTCTCGGCGGCGATCATGGCCGACGACCGATCACTGCGAGCCAGGGCGCTCGATGCCACGGCCGCACTCGTCGCGGCAATGAGCGACGCGAAGGCACGACACCGCGACCTCAATGTGAAGAATGTGCTGCTCCGGAACGCAGCCGACGGATCGCTCGAGGCATTGGTGTTGGATGTCGATCGCGTGGCGTTCGTCGACGACGCGGCGGACGCGCGCGAAGCGAATCTCGAGCGACTGCTGCGATCGGCTCGCAAGTGGCAGGCGATTCACGGCGCACGCGTGACTCAGGACGAGTTGGACGCGCTCGTCTCATCGGTGCGCGAGCGACGCCCGCCGTTGGCGAGCACGGTCTCGTAGACCGCGATCGTGCGATCCGTCATCCGCTCGACCGAGAACTCATGCGCGCGCGGCTTCGCGTTCCGGCGTACGCGTTCCCGGAGATCTGCGTCGGATAGAAGGCGCGCGATCGCATCGCCCAGCGCAATCGGATTGCCTGGGTCGACAAGCATGCCGCACTCGCTGTCGACGATCACCTCGGGAATCCCGCCCGCGCGGGTCGCCGCGATCGGCACGCCGAACGCCAGCGCATCGAGCAACACCGAGCCCATTCCCTCCTCGCGCGAGCTGAGGCATGCGACGTCCGCCGCCGCGAGCAACGCATCCGCGTCGGTGCGATACCCGGCGAGATGGACGCTCGAATCGAGTGCGAGCGCGCGGAGTTCTCGCTCGACGTCGGCGCGAAGCGGCCCGTCGCCAACGAGCAGCCCGCTCGCCTCCGGCACAATCTGGCGAACGCGCGCCATGGCGCGAACGAAGTTGAGCGGATCCTTGTGACCCACCAACTGCGCGACCTGCACCACCAGAGGACCGCTTCCTGCGACGCCCAGCGCGGCGAGCGTGTCCCAGCTCGCCGGCGTCACGATGCGCGTCACGTCGACGCCGTCGGGGACGACGACGATTCGGTCAGGGGCAATCCCACTCGCGACGAGGACACGCGCGACGGCATGAGAAATCGCGATGATCGCCGATGCTCGGCCATACTTCCAACGCGTCCCCGCATTCGCTCGCAGCGGGAAATCCACACGTCGAGACACGATGAGCGGAACGCCGGCTCCGATCGTCGCGAACGCGGCGACAGATACCGCGTGTGCGGTGTGCGCGTGGACCAGGTCGACACGCTGCTCGCGAATCGCACGTCGGAGTCGCCACGCCGCGAGGGGATCGAGCTCGCTGATCGGGCTGCAATCGACCACGGTCAATCCGACCTCGGCAGCGCGCGCACTCAGCGGCTCGCCGTGCCGTGCCGCGACGATCGATCCGTGCCCGCGACGCGCCAGCTCTCGCGCGAGCCACAGCGCCTGCCGCTCGCCGCCGCGCCATCCACGCTCCGTATCGACGTGCAGCACTCGCAGAGTCACGGCGCGCAACTTCCCCTGTTCGTTGCTCGCACGCAAGGTCCGCGGCGCACGACTCGGGAGACGTCGTGACGCAACCTCGAACGCCTGTTCGGCGGATTCTCCTCGTATCCCTCGACAACCTGGGCGATCTCGTCTTCGCCTCGGCGCTGACACCGCCGCTCCATGACGCGTTTCCCGACGCAACCATCGACGTCTGGTGCAAAGCCTACACGGCGCCGATTGCCCCGCTCATTCCACACGTCGCAGGCGTCATCGCCGCCGATCCTTTCTGGGCCGTACCATCGCATCGGCAGCGCCCGCCGATTCGGCCATTCCTCGGCAGCGTCGTCGCCGTTCGTCGCCGCCACTACGACGTCGCGATCGTGAGCGAGGCACCATGGCGCACGGCGGCGGCAGTCGCCGCGGGCGGAATCCCCGTTCGCATCGGATTGGCGCGGCATCACAACGAACGCTTTCTCACCCACGTCCTTGCCGCCGAGGACCAGAGAAAGCCCGTCGTGCAAGAACAGGCGCGCCTGCTCGAAGCGTTGTCGATCCAATCACACACGACGTGCTATCGACTCGATGCCACACGCCTCGAGACCGCCAGAGCAGGTCTCACAAGCCGACTCGCGCGATTCGTCGCGCTGCATCCATTCGCCGCTGATTCTCGACGGTGCGTCGCACTGAACGAATGGATGGAGGTTGCGGCGGTGCTCGAGGCTCGCAACACCCCGGTGCTCTGGATCGGAACCTCCACCGAGTTGGATCGGCTTCGCGCGACGATGGCAGACCGGTCGGGATACTTCATCGATGAGGTCGGAGATGGATCACTGACCTGCACGGCGGCGGCGCTGTCTCTCGCCACGCTGTTCGTCGGCCACGATTCGGGCCCGCTCCATCTCGCGAATGCACTCGGAACCCCAGTGGTCGGCGTGTACGCGCCCGGACAACCCGAGCGCACGTTCCCGCAGGGCACCGCTCCATCGCGAATGGTGTGCAGCCCGACCCCCGTCGACATTACCGCGCCCAGAATCCTGCGCGAGATCGACATGCTGCCGATATCTTCAACGCCATGATCGATGCTCCCCTCCCCCTCCCCCTTCGTCGCGTCTGTATCGTGATGATGAGCGCGGTCGGCGACGCCGTACACGTGCTGCCGGTGATCAATGCGCTCAAGAGGCACACCCCGGGCGTTCACATCACGTGGATTCTCCAGCCCGGCCCAGCGACGCTCGTTCGCGGGCATCGATCGGTCGACGAGATCCTGCTCTTCGATCGCGCGAGTGGTGTGCGTGCGTTCGCGGACGTGCGACGCGCCCTCGCGTCGCGGGAGTTCGATCTCGTCATCAATCTGCAGGTGTATTTCAAGGCAGGCATCGTCACGCAATTCGCGCATGCTCCAGTCAAGTTGGGCTTCGATCGCGCGCGCGCGAGGGACTTCAACTGGCTGTTTACGACGCATCGCATTCCGCCGCACGCGCCGCAGCACGTTCAAGATCAGTATTTCGAGTTTCTCACAGCGCTCGACGTGCCGTACGAGCCGATCGAATGGGATCTTGGCCCTTGGCACGATGAGCGCGCCTGGCAAGGCGATTTCTTCGCGCGCTTCGATCGACCGACCGCCTCGATCGTCGTCGCGACGAGCAAGCCGCAGAAGGATTGGCTACCCGAGCGCTGGGCCGAGGTGGTCGACGCGCTGTGGCACGACTTTGGGCTGAACCCGGTGCTCGTCGGCGGACGCTCGTCACGCGAGGTGCACGCCGAGCAGGTCATTCTGGAACGCGCGCGCCGGCGTCCGTACTCGGCGCTTGGGAGCGGCCTCAGAAATCTCGTCGGGATTCTCGACGGATCGGCGCTGGTGCTGAGTCCCGACACCGGCCCGCTGCATATGGCCGTCGCGCTCGACCGTCCGGTGGTCAGTCTGCTGGGCTACACCAATCCCAGGCGCACCGGCCCATACCGGAGATTTCACGATCTCATAATCGACGCGTACGGAGAAGAGGGCGAAGAATATCCGATCAGCATGGAAAACCGGCCGAACCGCATGGGACGCATCGTCGTACGCGACGTGCTCGATCGCGTCGAGCGATGGCGTTCCGCCTATCAGCCGGCGGTCAGCGCGCCGAAGTCGTAAGTCAGACCGAGGGCACGCAGTAGACCGACCAATCGGTTGAGCGGCAAACCCATCACAGCGAAGTAGTCACCGTCCACGCGCTCGACGATCGTGGCGCCGAAACCCTGGATACCGTAGGCGCCGGCCTTGTCCATCGGCTCGCCGGTGTCGATGTAGGACTCGATTTCCGCGTCGCTCAGCGGACGGAAGGTGACGCCTACCTCCTCGATTCCTGACGCGAGCCTCCCGTGCCACCTCGCGGCGATTCCCGTCATGACAATGTGCGAGCGTCCGCTCAACAGGCGCAGCATCTCCGCGGCATGTGCGCGATCTCGCGGTTTGCCGAGGACATGCCCGTCGACCACGACGATGGTGTCGCTTCCGATCGTCACCGAATCCGGCGCGTCGATCGCGATCGCCTTTTCGCGCGCCAAACGCTCGACGTGAGCACGGGGAAGCTCGCCCGGAAGGTACGTCTCGTCGATGTTGGCCGGACGAACCTCGTGATCGATCCCCACGAGGTTGAGCAGATCGCGGCGGCGCGGCGACGCTGACGCGAGGAGCACGCGGGGCTGGATCATCGCTCCAACCATAGCGTCACCGGTCCGTCGTTCACCAACTCGACCTGCATTGCCGCGCCGAACGCTCCGGTCTCGACGCGCACTTGGCGATCGTGCAGCAACGCGATGAACCGCTCGTAGAGCGGTATGGCGACATCCGGTCGAGCCGCGTCGATGAAGCTGGGACGGCGCCCTTTGACGGCGTCGCCGTAGAGCGTGAACTGCGACACGACGAGGATCGCGCCGCCAGCGTCGACGATCGATCGATTCATCTTGTCGTCATCGTCGGGGAAGACGCGAAGACCCACGATCTTGTCGGCCATCCAGACGAGCTGCTCCTCGCCGTCCGAGTGAGTGAAGCCGACGAAGAGCAGTAGGCCGCGATCGATGCGGCCCACCACCTTGGACTCCACTCGCACCTCGGCGCGCGCCGCGCGTTGCAGCAATACTCGCATGGACCGGGTCTGAAACAGATCGACGATAACCTAGTCGGCTCGGCTCACTCGTCGGTATTGGCAGTGTGCAAATCGCGAAAGCGCGCCGTCGAATTCGACGGCGCGCTTTATTGTCCAGGCTCCCCACTCGGACACGTTCACGCAGCGGCGGTGGCGGCTGCGGCAGCCTGACGTACGATCTCGACATCGAGCGTCAGTTTGACCTCTGCGCCAACCGTGACTCCACCCGCCTCGAGCGCCTGGTTCCAATTCAACCCGAAGTCGTGGCGATTGAGCTTACCCGACGCGCTGAAGCCGGCGCGGTCGTTGCCCCAAGGATCTTTTGCGCGACCCTCGAACGTGACATCGAGCGCGATCTCTCGGGTCGTTCCGCGAATGGTCAGATCACCGATCACCTTGAACGTCTTGGTCACGTCGCCTTCGATCCGCTTGCTGACGAAGTGCATCGTCGGATGGTTCGCGGCGTCAAAGAAGTCGGCCGATCGCAGGTGGTTGTCGCGCATCTCCTGCCGCGTGTCGATCGAGGCGACGTCGACCGTGACATCGACCTTGGCGCTCCTCGGGTCGTTCTCGTCGACCGTGATCGTGCCGCTGACGGCGCCGAAACGGCCGCGGACGGTCGACAGCATGAGGTGTCGGACGGCAAATCCCAGTTCGGCGTGCGCCGGGTCAATTGCCCAGGTGGTGGTATCGTGCGCTGCTTGCGTTGTCATGTCCGTCTCCTTCTGATTTTGAATGGTCCGGTCTGTTAGTGCTGAACTGTACAATTCGCTTCTCAAAAATTCATATATGAACTTTAGGCGCAAAAAAAATGCTACTTGAGAGCCGTGAGTAGTCGCGCCAGAGCAGCTCGATCTCCCTCTCCTACGCTGTCCGCAAACTCCTCGTGCAACCGAGCGACCTCGGCCGCCCCCGCCGCGTGGCGCGCCCGCCCGACTTCGGTGATCTCCGCCTTGACCCCCCGGCGATCCGACGGATGGTCAACCCGCCTGACCAAGTGATCCGCCTCGAGTCGGTCGACGAGTTGGGTCATGTTGGACCGCACACAGCTCAATCTGGTTGCCAAGTCACTCAACGACAAAGGGATACCAGATGCAATGAGCTCGTTCAGAACCGAGTACTTCGGCGTAGAAAGGTCCACGCGATTGAGCGCACGCTCCAACTTATCCTCCAGGGCATGCGCCGCGTGCAGCAGCGAAAAAATCGTCGTGTCTGACGAGATCTTTGGCTGCGTTGCGCCTACGCCTGTATCATTCATAACTGAATAATACAGGCATATTCGCCAGCCGTCAAGCCCCCAGGTCGTTTCGCGCTACTCGACCGTTACCGACTTGGCGAGGTTTCGCGGCTGGTCGACGTTGAGTCCGCGCTTGACGGCGATGTAGTACGCCAGGAGCTGGAGCGGGATCACGGTCAGAATTGGGTAGAGCATATCGATCGTCTGCGGTACCCGAATCTCGTGGTCGATCATGCCCTCCAGGACCGGCTCGTCCTGACTCGTGATGCAGATGACCTTCCCGCCGCGTGCCTTCACCTCTTGGATGTTCGACACCACCTTGTCGAAGACGGCATCATGCGGCGCGATGAAGACAACCGGCATCTCTGAATCGATCAGCGCGATCGGACCGTGCTTCATCTCGGCGGCAGGATAGCCCTCCGCGTGGATGTAGCTGATCTCCTTGAGCTTGAGCGCCCCCTCCAGCGCCACGGGGAACTGATATCCACGCCCGAGATACAGGAAGTTCGTCGCATCCTTGAATCGCTCGGCGATGTCCTCGACCTCGGACGCGTTGTCGAGGATGGTCTGGATCTGCGCCGGGAGCGCGAGCATCGCCTCAGCGACCTCCCTGCCCTTCACAACTGACATGTTCCGCAAGCGCGCGAGCTTGAGGGTGAGCAGCGCCAGCGCCGCCACCTGACTCGTGAAGGCTTTGGTCGAGGCCACGCCGATCTCAGGACCAGCGTGCAGGTAGATGCCGCCGTTGTCCTCACGCGCGATCGTCGACCCAACGACGTTCACGAGACCCAGCGTCTTGGCGCCGCGCCGCTTCGCCTCGCGCATGGCCGCGAGCGTGTCCGCCGTCTCCCCCGATTGCGAGATCACGATGCACAGCGTGGTGTCGGTGATGATCGGATTCCGATACCGGAATTCCGACGCGTATTCGACCTCACAGCGAATCCGCGCCAGCTCTTCGGCGTACAGCTCGCCGATCAGTCCCGAGTGCCAGCTCGTGCCGCAGGCGGTAATGATGATCTGATCGATCGACTTGAGCTCGTCCTTGGTGAGGTTCAAGCCGCCGAGCTTTGAGAAGCCCTCTTCGAGCACGAGACGGCCCCTCATGGTGTTCTGAATCGTTTGGGGCTGCTCGAAGATCTCCTTGAGCATGAAATGCTCGAAGCCACCCTTCTCGATCTCGTCGAGCGACCAGTCGATGCGGCTCACGCCTTTAGAGACGCGGCGTGCATCGAGGTCCAACACTTCATAGCCGTCCTTGGTCAGCACGCCCATCTCGCCGTCATCGAGATAGACGACTTGCCGCGTATGCTGCAGGATCGCCGCAACGTCGCTCGCCACGAAGTACTCGCCGTCGCCCAATCCGATCAGCAGCGGACTCCCCTTGCGCGCGCACACGATCTTGTCGGGATCCTTGCTCGACAACACCGCGATTCCGTAGGTGCCCTCGACCAAGTTGAGCGCGTCGATCACGGCATCCTCGAGCTTTCCGTCGAACGCGGCCTCGATGAGATGCGCGAGAACCTCGGTATCCGTTTCTGACTTGAACGTGTGACCCTGCATCTGAAGCATTTTCCGCAGGGCACTGAAGTTCTCGATGATGCCGTTGTGTACGACGGCAATCGTGTTCGTGCAGTCGACCTGTGGGTGCGCGTTGCACTCGTTGGGTTGCCCGTGCGTCGCCCAACGAGTATGGGCGATGCCGACCGAACCGTGGATCGGGTTGACGTTCACCAGGCCCTCGAGCATCGAGATCTTGCCCTTCGCCTTTCGCGTCTCGAGTCCGTGCCCGTTGCTCATGGCGATGCCGGCCGAGTCATAGCCGCGATACTCGAGGCGCTTGAGCCCCTCGATCAGCATTGGCGTGGCGACCTTCGGTCCGACGTATCCGACAATTCCACACATGGTGTCGACCCTATCTCAGGTTATGCGCCGAGCGAGTCCAGCGGTATCCGCGATCGCCGGACGAGCTCGAGCGCCTCTCGGCTCGTGGGCGCTTCTGCTATGACTCGCACAATCGGTTCCGTGCCGGAGGGGCGAACGTGCACCCACCGATCCGGCCATGACAGCCGCAGTCCGTCCTGTGTATCAGCGGCGGCGCCCGGAAAGGCTGAGCGCAGCGCATCGTACACCGTGTCGAGGCTCGCGTTCGGCCGGTCGAGCTTGTCCTTGACGATGGCGTAGCGCGGCAGCTCCGAGACGATCTGCGACAGCGTCATGTTGTCTTCATGCAGCAGCTGCAGGAGCAATGCGGCGCCCACCGGCGCGTCACGACCGAGGTGTACCTCCGACAGAATCACGCCCCCGTTGCCTTCGCCGCCGATCGGAGCGTGCTCGTCGCGCATCCGAACCGCCACATTAACCTCGCCAACCGGCGCTCGGATCACCGGCACCCCGGCCCCGCTCGCCACATCTTCGACGATTCGGCTCGTCGAAAGGTTCGTCACGACCGAGCCCCGCTTGTGCCTGAGAACCACCCGGGCGGCGAGGGCGAGGGTGAAATCCTCCCCGATTGCCTTGCCCGCATCGGATACCAGCGCAAGCCGGTCGACGTCCGGATCCACGGCAAACCCGATCGCCGCACCCGACCGAAGCACGAGTCGTTCCAGGTCGCCGAGGTTCTCCGCGACGGGCTCCGGCGGTCGGGGGAACAGGCCGTCTGTCTCGAGGTTGATCGCCGTGACGCGACAGCCTAAGCGATCGAGCAGCAACGGCATGATGATGCCCCCGGCCCCGCGAACGCAGTCCAGCGCGACGTTGAATCGCCGACGACGAATGCCTTCAACGTCGAGATACGGTATCGAGAGGACACGATCGATGTGTCGCTGAATTGCACCTTCATCGAGCTCGATCTGCCCGAGCTGATCCCACCGGGCCCGCGGGATTCCCGTCTCGACGAGGGCGCGCATCTCGACGCCCTCGGCGTTCTCGAGGAATAATCCCGTCGGCCCGATGAACTTGAGGGCGTTCCACTCGATCGGGTTGTGGCTGGCCGAGATCATCAGGCCGCCCGCGGCGTGGTGATGTTCGACCGCCAACTGACAGGTTGGCGTCGTCGTGAGGCCGACGTCGATCACATCGCAGCCAACCGATTGGAGCGCGCTCAACACGGCGCGGTGAAACATCGGGCCCGAGACCCGGCTGTCGCGCCCGACCACGATCTTACGCGACTCGCCTCGGCTCGACGCCCACGCCCCGAACCCCGCCGCATAGCGCGCGACCACTTCCGGGGTGAGTGCTTCCCCAACGCGGCCGCGAATGCCGGACACACTCACCATTAGCCCATCGTGCGACATCCCACCTCCTTAAGAGTGCGGGAAAGCTAATGGGCAAGCGTCCATGAACCGGAGCCGCTAGGCGCGAACCATTATGGGGTAGGTGTCCGTTCGGGGAACGAGTTGGAGCTCGCCGCGCTCGAAGCATTCGACCACCGCGCGAACGACCTCGGGATCGAATTGGGTGGCGCTGTTGCGAATAATCTCCTCGATCACGGCCTCGATCGACATCTCGCACGGCCGGTAGGGACGGTCGCTCGTCATGGCGTCCAGGGCGTCGGCGGCCGCGACGATGCGCGCTTCGACCGGAATCTCATCGCCCTTGAGACCGTCGGGCACCCCACGCCCGTCGTACCGCTCATGGTGCGAGCGAACGATGTTGAGTGCGTGTGGCGTTTCACCGAGCAGGGGCGCGAGGATGCGCCATCCCAGCACCGGATGCGTCATGATGTGTTCGTACTCGCCCGGCGTGAGACGTCCCTCCTTGTTGAGCACGGACTCTCGAACGCCGATTTTCCCAATGTCGTGCACATGACCGCCGAGCTCGATCTGGCGGAGCATTTCTCCGTCGAGTCCCATCGCGCGCGCGATCACCGTCGAGTAGTAGCTCACCCGAATCGAGTGGCCGCGTGTGTACGGGTCCTTGAGCTCCAATGCCTCGGCCAGCGACTGCACGCTGGCCAAGAACAATTCCTCGAGGCGGCGCGCCTGGACCGTTACGCGTTCCTCGAGGCTTTCGCGATAGGCGCGATTCTCGAGAATGAGTCGCCGCTTCTCCAACGCCTGGGCGACTCGCGCGCGAACGTCCTCGAGTTGGTAAGGCTTGACGACGTAGTCCGCCGCGCCGATGGCGAGGCAGTTCACGGCAATCTCGACGTCGGCGACCGCGGTCACCATGACGACGGCAATGTCCGGATATCGCGAGCGCAGCTCTCGAAGCAGCTCCAACCCGTCCATCTTCGGCATGCGATAGTCGCTGAGCACGAGCGTGACCGGGTATTTCGCGAGCTGATCCAGGGCCTCGAGTCCATTTCCAGCCTCGACGCATTGAAAGCCGTCGCCGCGCATCAGATGGACCATCACTTGGCGCAGGCGCGGCTCGTCATCGACAATCAAGCAGTACGGCGCGATCTCGGAGTCCATGTATGTTCGGTTACGGCTCATGGGGCGCGCGGTTATCTTCAGCGCACACCCCCCGAACCAGAGTATCGGTATGACTCGCGTTTTTGATGAGGACCTCGCCGCGGGATTTGGAACCAAGGCGATCCACGCCGGCCAGCGACCCGAGCCCCTCGCCGGAGCGATCATGACTCCGGTGTATCTCACGTCGACGTACGTGCAGGAGGGGCTGGGCCAGAACAAAGGGTACGAGTACGCCCGCGGCAAGAATCCGACCCGGGAAGCGTTCGAGCGGAACGTCGCGGCTCTGGAGAATGGGCGTCACGGGTTCGCGTTTGCCAGCGGTATGGGATGTCTCGACTCGATCATGAAGCTGTTCCGGGCGGGTGATCATATCATCTGCGCCGAAAACGTCTACGGCGGCACGTTCAGGCTCTTCGACAAAATCTTGCAGCACTTCGGTCTGTCGTTCACGTACGTCGACACGCGTGATCCGCAGCGGGTCGCCGATGCGATGACGTCCGCGACCCGAGCGGTACTCGTCGAGACGCCGAGCAATCCGCTGATGCGGCTCACCGACATTGCCGCCGTCGCCGACATTGCGCACCGCGGCCGCGCGCTGCTCATCGTCGACAATACCTTCGCCTCGCCGTACTTCCAGCGCCCCCTCGAGCTTGGCGCCGACATCGTTTACCACTCGACGACCAAGTATCTGAACGGGCACAGCGACATGATCGGCGGGTGCGCCGCCGTTCGAGACGACGGACTGGCGGAACGGCTCCAGTTCATCCACAACGCCGCCGGCGCCGTGGCCGGGCCGTTCGATGCCTGGCTCGCCCTCCGGGGTACAAAGACGCTTCACCTCCGGATGCGTCAACACGACGCGAACGGTCGCGAGATCGCCAAGTGGCTGGCCGAGACGGTCGGTGCTGAGAACGTCTACTACATCGGTCTGCCAAGTCATCCGCAACACGAGCTCGCCAAGCGACAGATGTCGGGCTTCGGCGGCATGATCAGCGTGGAGCTAGGGACGAGAGAGCGTGCTGCGCACGTGTTGGGCAAAGTCCGCGTGTTCGCGCTGGCCGAGTCGCTTGGCGGGGTCGAGTCGTTGATCAGCCAGCCGGCGGGGATGACGCACGCATCGGTGCCGCCGGAGCGGCGTGCGGCCATGGGACTCTCGGATGGCTTGATCCGGCTGTCGTGCGGCGTCGAGGACGTTGGCGATCTGTTGGCGGATTTGGAGCAGGCGTTCGAGGATATGCCTGGACAGGGTGCGCGCTCGTCGGCGCGCGGCGCAGCCCGCGCACGCGACACTATCGGCAGCGCTTCGTCGTAGAGAGTTGGTCGATTATCGCGCTCGCTACCGGAAAGCCGCTCCCCGAACCAGAAACCGAGCACTCCAATGGCCAATCGCGTTCCGCTCACCCAGATCTCCTCGCGCGCGTGGGAACATCCCGCCGATCGCGCCGCGCTCAATACGTTGCGCGCCATTCCCGGGTTCGATGAGATCGTCCGCAAGGTCGCCGGCTTTTTCGGCGAGCGAGGCATCCGTCAACTGTTCCTCGGCGACTCGGTCAAAGTCACTGCAGGTCAGCGGCCGAAGATGAATGCGATGTGGACCGAAGTGCTGGAGACGCTCGACTGGCCCGAGCGCCCCGAGCTCTACGTGACGCAGACACCGATCGCCAACGCCATGGCGGTGGGCTTCGACAAGCCGTTCGTGGTTGTCCATTCCGGGCTGCTCGAAGTTCTGGACGAAGACGAGCTTCGCTCCGTGCTCGGGCATGAGCTCGGCCACATCATGAGCGGCCATCCGACGTACACGACGATCGCCGTCATCCTGATGTACTTCGGGGTGAGCAACCTGCCCTTCCTCGCCGCGGCGGCATTGCTGCCGTTCCAGCTCGCGCTGCTCGAGTGGAGTCGAAAGAGCGAATTCTCATCGGACCGAGCCGGATTGCTCACGGTGCAGGATCTCAACATCGTGATGAGCACGGAGATGAAGCTCGCCGGCGGCAAGCACTACGGCGACGACCTTCGCGTCGAGGAATTCATTCGCCAAGCCGAGCAGTACGAGACCGGCGGCGACGCGTGGGACACCGTGCTCAAGATCATGAATACCGTGATGCGAACGCACCCCATGCACACGGTGCGCGCATCGGAGCTGTTGCGTTGGCAGCGCGGCGGCGGGTACGAGAAGATCCTCGGCGGCGATTACATCCGACGCGGACAAGGCGGCCCCGAGCATCCGCTCGGCGACGATTACGTCGATGCCGCCGGCTACTATGGCCAGAAGACGCGCGAGACGGTCGATCAGTTCAAGGATGGACTGAGCCGCGCGAAAGATGCCGTTGCCTCGGCGTGGCGTAATCGATGAAGTTGCTGCTCGTAGGCGGCGGAGGGCGCGAACACGCACTCGCTTGGCGCTTACGGCATGAAAGTCCGAAGCTCGAGATCATCGCCGCCCCGGGGAATCCGGGGATCGCGGAGTTGGCGACCTGCGTCGACACAACGGCAACCGACGTCAATGCGCTGGTCGAATTGGCCCGGCAGCAGTCGGTCGACTGGACCCTCGTCGGTCCGGAGGCGCCGCTCGCTGTTGGAATCGTGGACGCCTTTCGCGCCGCGCGCCTGCCCATCTTCGGGCCGACACGCGCCGCCGCGATGATCGAAACGTCGAAGGCGTATGCGAAAACGCTCATGCTGAGCGCCGGAGTGCCGACAGCGCGCGCCATGGTGTGTCGCGACGTGTCGTCGGCGCGCGCCGCCGTGGCCGAGCTCGGGACGCCGGTGGTGATCAAGGCGTCCGGCTTGGCCGCCGGCAAGGGTGTCGTCATCTGCCGGACGGCGGAGGAGGCGAACAAAGCCATCATCGCCATGCTCCAGCAAAACGCATTCGGAGACGCCGGCACGACGATCCTGGTCGAGGCGTTCATGGAAGGCGAGGAGCTGTCGGTCTTCTTTCTCACCGACGGCGAACGCGTCGTGCCACTTCCGGCCGCACAGGATCATAAGCGGTTGCTCGAGGGCGATCGCGGTCCGAACACCGGCGGAATGGGCGCGTATTGCCCGGTCTCGATCGCCGAGGGCTCGGATCTGATCGGCACGGTGGTGGATCGGGTCGTCCGCCCCACGCTCGGCGCAATGCGTGCGCGCGGCACGCCGTTCACGGGCTTGTTGTACGTTGGGCTGATGCTGACCAACGACGGACCGCAGGTCGTCGAGTTCAATTGCCGGTTCGGTGATCCGGAGACGCAAGCGGTTCTCCCCGTCATGTCGGCGAACGAATCGATCGGTGATGCGATGTTCACGGTCGCACGCGGCGAGGCGATTCGCGAAAACGTGGATTTTCGCGCGACGCGATCGGCGGTGACGACCGTGCTCGCGGCCGGCGGGTATCCGGGACAACCGCGTACGGGCGACGCGATCGAGATTCCACCGGCGCCGTCGAACGTCATGGTCTTCCACGCGGGAACGAAGCGCGTGCCGAGCGGACAACTCGTGACCGCGGGCGGACGCGTGCTCGCAATCACGGGTCTCGCCAAGACCTTGGACGACGCCCAGCGCCACAGCCGTGACTTCGCGCGCAGCGTGCGCTTCGCCAACAAGCAGTTTCGTGCCGACATCGGTTGGCGCGAGGTAGCGCGGCGTGCCGGAGCTGCCCGAGACTGAGACGATCGCTCGCGATCTCGATCGCGAGCTGGCGGGTCAGCGAATCGTTCGCGTCCACGTCAGTCGATCCGATGTGTTGCGCGGCGTTCGTCCGGATGAATTGACATCACGCCTGACAGGCGCGGTGATTGGTCGCAGCTGGCGGCGCGCCAAGCTCGTGGTGATGGATCTGTCGACAGGCGACCGATTGCTCGTCCAGCCGAGGTTCACTGGAGCACTGCTGATCGACGCCGGAGATCTGCCTCGAGAGGAGCGCAGGTATTCGACCATCGAGTGGACGCTGAGTGACGGGCGATCGCTCCACTACCGTGACATTCGCCGACTAGGAACCGTCGCGCTCGTGACTCCGGAAGCTTTCGCCGCGATCTCGGACGCGCTCGGAACGGAGCCTCTTGACCCGGAGTTTACCGGAGCGCATCTATCGGTACTTCTTCGGGGTCGTCGTCAAGCGATCAAAAAGGTGTTGATGGATCAGCGCATCGTGGCCGGCATCGGCAACATTTACGCGAACGAGGCGCTCTGGCGCGCGCAGATCGATCCGTCACGCGCCGCCGGGCGTGTTGGGCCGCACGAGGCGCTGGGGCTGCGCAATGCGATCGTCGACGTGCTGACAGAGTCTATCGCCCATCGCGGGACGAGCTTTCGCGACTACCGCGACGCGAGCGGCGCACGAGGCGGTTTCGTGGAGCGGCTCGCAGTTTATGGGCACGCGGGAGACCCTTGCCCACGCTGCGGTCATAAGCTCATCGGCACGCACGCCATCGACGGACGGATGACGGTTCTGTGCGCGCATTGTCAAAAGTAGCGCTCATGCGTCCGCCCACGAGCGACGAACAGATCGCCGCGATGCGGGCGCACGTGCGCGAACACGCCGCAGACAAGCCCGGCGTCTATCGAATGATCTCGAGCGACGGCGAGGTGGTGTACGTCGGCAAATCGAAGCGCGTTCGAACACGATTGCTCAGCTATTTCCGGTGCGCGTTTCCAGAAGACAAAGGTGCGCGCATCGTGCGCGACGCCGAGCGCATCGAGTGGGACTATGTGCCCAGTGAGTTCGCCGCTCTGCTCGAAGAATTGCGACTCATCAAGCGCTTTCGACCGCGGTTCAATGTCGCGATGAAGCGCGACGCACGGAACTACTGCTTCATCAAGATCACGAAGGGACCGGCACCAAAGCTCGTCGTCGTGCGCGGCCCCGGGCAGGACGACTCGTCGGTCTATTACGGTCCATTCATGGGTGCAATGGGCGTGAGCGAGGCCGTCCGCGAGCTCAACGACGTGCTCGGCCTTCGCGACTGCGCGGCGGATCAGCGAATGCACTTCGCCGATCAGCCGGAGCTTTTCGAGTTCTTCCCGCGGACTCCGGGCTGCATTCGCTTCGAGGTGAAGAAATGCCTGGGCCCATGCGTGGGCGGATGCACGGTGCAGCAGTACGACGAGCGCCTCGTCATGGCGCGCGCATTTCTCGACGGCACGGACGACGGCCCGATCGAACATCTGCGGCGCGAGATGGAGGCGGCGAGCGAGCGGCTCGAGTATGAGCGCGCGGCAACGCTGCGAGACAAATTCAAGCGGCTGGAGGCGCTGCGCGGTCAGTTCGCGCGGCTTCGCTTCGCAGTGGAGACGCTGTCATTCGTCTATACGGTGCCGGGCGACGAGGGAGCGGATCGCATCTATCTCATCCGGCGGGGCCGAGTCCGCGCGGAAACGCCGGTGCCGAAGACTCCGAGCGACGCGACCACGCTGTTTCATCTCATCGAGGAGGTCTTTTCGCCCGCGGAGCCGGCGAGTGGCCAGATCCCCACGCATGAGATCGACGAATTGTTGCTCTTGTCGTCTTGGTTCCGTCGTTTTCCATCGGAGCTCGAGCGAACGAGCGCGGCCGGGACCGTGGTCCCGCTCGCCGCGGCGTCCTGAATTCCGCAGCAGGAGAGCCGAAGCCGGCCGCGCCAAAACGACTGGCGCGTCTTCTGCGTTGACGAGATGGGCGCGCATCCCGTGCGCATACGCCACCCGCGGAGCGCTCATGGCAACGACCTGGCAACCGACCACCCTCGTTCAATGCGTCAGCACGCAGCCATGGCTCGTCTATCCAGGCTGTGACGAGCCCGGCGGCTGCCACGACCTGACCCTCGGCAAGATCTACGAAATGCTCGGTGTCGAGGGACAAGGCTCGTTTTACCGGATCGTCGACGATTCAGGCGAAGACTATCTGTATCCCATCTCGCACTTCAAGGTCGTCTAGGGCGCATTCGCTCGCCTGAGTCGAGCTCCTGGTTCGAGCCGGGCGCCAGAAATGGTTGCCACGGAATCCACGGAGTAGACCGAACACCACGGAATCTTCTCTGAATTTCTGCGAGCCATGGCCGGTGTGCCCGCCAGTGTTTGTCCGTACTCCCCGTGAAATTCCGCGGCCAAAATGCTCGAGGCTATGGGACCAGGCTGACGAACTCGATCTCCACATGGCGGCCGCGAATCGTCATGCGCGCAACGCTCGGTAGCAGGTCGAATCGTCGCGGGCCGGCTGCGCCGGGATTGATGACCCACCGCTCGCCGGCATTCGTCAGCAATTGCTTATGAGTATGGCCGTATACGATCACGTCCGCGCCATATCGGGCGAGCAGCTTGGCCGGAGTCGGACTCCCAACCTCGTGACCGTGGCTGACGTGTACGCGCACGTCGCCCATGGTCATCTCGACGACGTCGGCGAGTCGCGGGTTTCCCGGCGAGTCGGTGTTGCCGAAGACGGCGTGCACCGGCGCGATCAGCTGCAGCTCGTCGAGAATGTCGTCACCGCCGACGTCGCCGGCGTGAAGGATCAGCTCGACGCCGGCAAGCGCCGTGTGCACGTCGGGTCGAACGAGCCCGTGAGTGTCCGAGATCAATCCAACGACGCGGGCTGGTCCGCCGCTCATTCCGCCGCGTCGCTTCCCCATCGCGCCACGAGACGATGCGGCACGCCGAGGTGGTCGAGCACGCGCGCCACAATGAAATTCACGAGATCGTCCACGCTGCTCGGTCGATGGTAGAATCCCGGAGCGGCGGGCATCACCACGGCGCCGGCTCTCGTCACGCGCAGCATGTTCTCGAGATGAATCGCGCTGAGCGGCGTTTCCCGAGGCACGAGGAGCAGTGGGCGACGCTCTTTCAGCGCGACATCGGCCGCGCGCTCGACGAGCGAACGAGAGGCGCCGACGGCGATCGCGGACAACGTTCCCATAGAGCACGGGCAAATGACCATGCCGGCATTGACCGCCGATCCCGACGCCGGCGCCGCGCCGCGATCGTTGTCGTCGAACACAGTGATATGACGATCCCATCCCACAATTCCGACGCGCTTGCGCAACACCGCGACAGAATCGATCCCCATCTCCGTCTGAAGCAGACGCAGCCCATGGCTCGACACGATGAGCTGCACGTGGCGTTTGGCCGCGACGAGCGATTCGAGCAAGCGCACGGCGTACGGTGCGCCCGAAGCACCCGTGATCGCGACAACGACCGGCAGATCGCTCATCCGCCGACACGCAGCGCGGCGTACATGGCGGCGAGCGGATGCAACAGGCGCTCGAGCAAAACGCACACGAAGAAGACGATGCTGATCACGCCATTCATCGTGAAGAACGCGGCATCGAGCTTGGAGTAGTCGTCGGCGCGAACGAGCGAGTGTTCGTAGGCGAGCAGTCCGGCCGCAACCACGACACCGAGCGCATACAGCGACCCGGCACGCGTGCCGGTGAACGTCGCGGCGCCGACCATAGCCAGGCAAACGACCGTGAGCAGATGCAGCACGCGCGCGATGGCCAGCGCGCGGCGGCCGCCGACGGCGGCGGGGAGCGAATAGAGTTTTTGCCCGCGATCGAACTCGATGTCTTGCAGCGCATACAGCACGTCGAAGCCACCACCCCACGTCGCGACCGCGAGTGCCAGCGCGACGAGCATCCACCACGGGTGACTCCACCGTCCCGTCACGGCGAGATAGCCGCCGACCGGAGCGATCGACATGCCCACGCCGAGCACGAGATGGCACCAGCGCGTGAACCGCTTGGTGAAGCTGTAGAACATGACCCACGCCAGCGCGAGCGGAGACAACAGCGCACAGAGCGGGTTCAGTCGCCACGCGGCGTAGACGAACACCAACGACGCCACCGCGACAGCAGCGACGGCCTCCGTCACACGGAGCACGCCACTGGGCAACTCCCGCTGTCGCGTGCGCGGGTTGCGCGCGTCGATCTCGCGATCGACGATCCGGTTGAAACCCATCGCGGCAAAGCGTGCGCCGGTAAACGCCAGCACGATCCAGCCGATCATCGGCCAGGTGACGGCGGACCGGTACGACGCGAGCACCACGCCGACGAGCGCGAACGGAAGCGCGAACAGCGTGTGCGGCAGCTTCACGAAGTTCGCATAAACGATCCAGCGCGATCCGCGATGCGCGAACGTCTGGCCCTCACGCACGCGCTCGTGGCCTCGCGGCGTCGAGTGAGGCGTCATGTCATTCAACACTAGCGAACGTCCCCCAAGCCCAAGGCCGGCCACAGCGCGTCCACCTTGCGCTTCGTGGCGTCATCCATGGTGATCACGTCGGGCCATTCGCGAGTGAAGCCCTCCTCGGGAAATTTTCGCGTGGCGTCGAGTCCCATCTTGGACCCGTAGGTGAACGCGCGGCTCGAGTGATCGAGCACGTCCATGGGTCCCATGGTGAACCGCGCATCGCGCTGTGGATCGATGTTGTTGAGCGCGACCCACCAGGCCTCCTGGGGATTCTGCACGTCGACCCAGTCGTCGACGACGACGAGCACCTTGGCCAACGACATCAAGCCCTGGCCCCAGAGCGCGTTCATCACCTTGTACGCTTGCCCCGGGTACTCCTTCTTGATCGAGACGAACACGAGATTGTGAAAGATCCCTTCGGCGGGCATGTGGTAGTCGACGATCTCCGGAATCGTCAACTTGAGCAGCGGAAGGAAGATTCGCTCTGTCGCGTGGCCGAGGTAGAAGTCCTCCATCGGCGGGCGCCCGACGATGGTGGTCGGAAGGATGGGATGCTTGCGCATCGTGATCGCCGTGACGTGCACCTGCGGATAGAGATCGGCCAGCGAGTAGTAGCCCGTGTGATCGCCGAACGGCCCTTCGGTGACGAGCGGCTCCGCGGGGTCGATGAAACCCTCGATGACGAAGTCGGCTTCAGCCGGGACCTCGAGATCGCAGGTGACTGCCTTCGTCAGCGACACCGGGTCGCGCCGAAGGAATCCGGCGAAAATGAACTCGTCGATGGTCGGTGGGAGCGGCGCGCTCGCGGAATACATGGACGGCGGATCGCCGCCCAGCGCGATGCACACCGGCATGCGCTCGCCGCGCTCGGCCATCTCGCGCCAATGCGCCGCGCCGACTTTGTGTCGCTGCCAATGCATGGCGAGCGTCGTCTTCCCCGTCTGCATGATGCGATACATGCCGACGTTGCGGATGCCGCGCTTCGGGTCGCGCGTGATCACCATCGGAAAGGTGATGTAGGCCCCGCCGTCTTCGGGCCAACATTTGATGAGCGGGAGGCGATCGAGATTCACCTGGTCGCCCTGCCAGACGACTTCATGGCATGGCGCATGGCCTCGGCGCATGCGAGGCGGGAATTTGCCCACCTCGAGCAACCGCGGGAGCATCGAGATCTTGGCGATGAGTCCTTCCGGGACTTTCATCGCCAGGAGCTCGGTGATCCGCGCGCCGATGTCGTCGAGCGAGTCGACACCGAGCGAGAGACTCATGCGGCGCATCGAGCCGAACAGGTTGATGGCGACCGGAAACTCCGATCGCTCTCCGTTCAACAGCACGGGATGCTCGAACAGCAGCGCCTTGCCGCCACCCGGCTGCTTCATCACACGATCGGCGATCTCGCACAGCTCGAGATCCAGCAAGACTGGCTGCTTGATTCGCACTAGCTCGCCCGCCCGCTCGAGCTGCGCGATGAAATCCGCGAGGGTATCGACGCTCACGTGGAACGCGGGAAGGACATGCTCAGGGCTTGGTGCCGGTATGGATGGCCGCGACGCCGAAGGTCAGCGTGCGCCAATTGACGTCGACAAAACCCGCGGCGCGCATGCGATCCGCCAACTTCTCTTCAATTGGGAAATTCGCGACGGAGCGCGGCAGGTAGGCGTACGCGGTCCGGTGACCGCTCACCAACGCGCCGATTTGCGGCAGGAGGTGATGAAAGTAGAGATGGTACAAGCCGCGAACGATCGAGGAGCGCGGCGTGGTGAATTCAAGGATGACGAACCGCGCGCCGGTAACAAGCACGCGGCGCACCTCGCGCAATCCGCGATCGAGGTCGGCCACGTTCCGAATGCCGAACGCCACGATCGCGCCGGACGCGGCGTTGTCGGGAATCGGCAGGTCGACGGCATCGGCGACGACGGGCGATACGATCGACTCCGGCGCCTTGCCGATTCCGGCACGGAGCATCGGCTCGGCGAAGTCGGCTCCGATCACGCGTCCGGCAAACCCCGGCCGGCGCGACAACTCCGCGGCGACGTCCAGCGTGCCTGCGCAGAGGTCGACGTAGACGCCGTTGGGCGCGCGCTCCCATCCGAGTGCCGCGATGGCGGTGCGTCGCCACGCTTTGTCGATGTTGAAGCTGAGGAGATGGTTGAGGAGATCGTAGCGCGGCGCGATCTGGGAAAAGATGCGCTGGACATAGACACGCTTCGCGTCGCCGCCGGCCGCCGCCGATTGCGCCTCCTCTGTCTCCAACTCACTCACGGGCATCGAACAAAGTTGTCCGTGCCACGAGAGTGAAGCAAGCCGATGCTGCTGGATTGGCGCACCCGGAACGCCTACTTTGTAATAACCCGGTGCGACGCATGACGATGCGTCGTGCCCAACCAGCCAGATGCCGCCAGCCCTCGACCTCCTCAACCTTCCGGACGCCGATGTCGTTGCGCTGGCCCAGCAAGGGCGAGACGCGGCATTCCGAGAGTTGATCCGGCGCTACGAGCGGCCGGTGTTTTCGCTCATCTATCGCATGGTGCGCGATCGAGAGCTCGCCGAGGATCTGGCGCAGGACACGTTCATCAAGGTCCTGAACCACATCGATCGCTACCGTCCCGAATTCAAGCTCTCGAGCTGGTTGTTCAAAATCGCCAACAACGTGGCGATCGATCATCTCCGGCGTCGGCAACTCGAGACCGTGAGCATTGACGGGTCGCCGCATGCCCAGACGTCGGACGCCATCGAGGCGACATCGTTCGACGTCGTCGGCCAGCAGGAGTCGGCACTCGACGAGCTCGAAGCCCGAGAATTGGGCACGGCCATCGAGCAGGCGATCAGCAGTCTGCGTCCCGAGTATCGATCGTGCATAATGCTCAGACACGTCGAGGGTCGATCCTACGAGGAGATCGCCGCAACGCTGGACCTGCCGCTTGGAACCGTGAAGACCTATATCCACCGCGCCCGGCACGAGCTCCGCCGGGCGTTAGAGCATGTGAGAGAGGGGAGCGAATGAGGCTCCCCCAGCTGAAACCATCCCAAACCCATGTCCGTAGGGCCCTTCGATGAATCATCGGCACCTGCTTCCAGACGAAATCGATCTCCTCGTAGATGACGAGGTGGGCTTCGGGGTCACCCCCCTGAAGGCCCATGTCCGCGATTGTCCCCACTGCCGTGCGCAGGTCGAGGAAGCGCGCCGGGTGGTCGGGGCCCTGGAAGAAGTTCCGCACTTCTCGCCCTCGCACACCTTTACGGATCGGGTGATGGCGCAGGTGCCGGTATTCATGCCGTGGCACGTCACCGCGCGCGATACGGTCGCACGGTGGCTGCCTCAATCGCGTTCGGCACGGATCGCGGTTGCCGCCCTGGCGACGTCCGCGGCTTCCGTGCTCACCGTCACAATCCTCTGGATTGCGACGCAGACAGACGTACTCGTGCTCGCCAGCAGCGCCGCCGGCGATCAGCTGCAAAACCTGGTGTACAATGCCGGCCGCGACGTGCTGGCGACGGTGTTCGGCGATCAGATGTTCGCGATCATACAGCGCACGGGTATGGTCGGGATCGCCGCGGCACTCGTGGGCCTTGCGACTGCGGCCGCGGCCTCCATTGCTGGTTTACGGGCTCTTGCCGGTGTCTCCAGCCGTCGTCGAGCGTAGCCATGCGAGCCGTTCTCGCGTTCGCCGCCCTGGCGCTCGGTAGTTTGCGGGCGCCGGCTCAGGCCCGTCCGGCGCAGCCCACGCAGCCGCCGCAGTCGCAAGCCAAGGACACGACCGACACCAGCCGCGTCGCGCAGGAGATCGCGCAACGCCGGGCCGCCGGTGATCAGCATCTGCCCGACGCCGACAACTTTTCCTTCGGCAATCGGTCGATCGCCGCGAATACCCGCGTCAACGGTCCCATCGCGGTGGCACGCGGGAATCTCGACATATACGGCACTGTAGACGGCGACGTCGTTGCGTTGGACGGAGACGTCCGCGTTCACAAGGGTGCGCGGGTCACCGGCGATGCCTGGGCAGCCGGTGGGAGCGTGATCATCGATGGAGGCGTCGTCGAAGGCCAACGCCGAGCCATTTCCGGCGGCCGGCCGACCCTACCGGGTTTACGGCCCCGACACCCGCTCAGCACGTGGGACTCGGTCAAGCTGGTCATCGGCTGGTTCGCCGTGCTCACGATCATCGGTCTGGGCGTCATGGTATTCGCCGAACCCAATCTCGACGGCGTAGTGATCGCGCTCGAGCGCGGCTTCGCGAGGTCGTTCTGGCTCGGACTCGCGGGACAGTTGGTGATGATGCCGGCGTTGCTGGTGTTGGTGGTCGCGCTCGCGATCACGGTGCTGGGAGTGCTGCTCATTCCGTTCGCGATCGTGGCCTACGTGATCGCCGCCGCGGGACTCGTCACGCTCGGCTTCCTCGCGGTGGCGCGGCTCACGGGCGGCGCGTTGGCCTCCGACCGCGGCACGACGTCGCCGCGCGGCGTACACCTGCGAGCCCTGTTCATGGGGCTCGTCGTCTATCTCGGCATCTGGATGGTCGCCGCGCTCTTCACGTGGAGCCCGATCGCCGGGGCGATCCTCCGCGCGGTGGCGATCGCGGTCGTGTGGGTGGCCGCGACGGTTGGACTCGGAGCCGCCATTGCATCTCGCGCGGGCACGCAGCGTCCCGGAGCGGGATCGGGCACGCGTCCCACGACCGACGAGTTTGCCTGGCAGACACCGACGCCCGTTTCCGGAGTTGCCGCCGCCACCAGACGACAGGTCTCTTCCGCGCGCTGATTCCGTCAGACGCTCGACGACGGCTGGAATATCGTTTGCCCTGCCCTTGGTCACCATGGTGATCAAGGGCTTTCGCGTTGGTCCACTCATCAAAAAGACGTTTCGCGAGATCGGCGAGGACAACATTACCACGCTCGCCGCGTCCGCGGCGTACAACTTCTTTTTCTCACTCTTCCCGCTGCTGCTCTTCCTCGCGCCGCTGCTCAGCCTGATCGGCGACAATCAGCGGACGATAGAGTGGCTCATGTCGCAGCTCACGTCGGTTCTTCCACCAAGGCAGCTGCAAGCGATTCGGCCCGTGCTCGAGAGCGTGGTGTTCTCGCCCAGTGCGCCGCGATTGATGTCGCTGGGTCTCGTGCTCGCGGCCTGGTCCGGGTCGAACATCTTCGGGACGCTCATGGGCGCGCTCAACACGGCGTACGACGTCCAGGAAACGCGGCGGTGGATCACGCAGCAGGTGGTCCGCGTCGTCACGTTCGTGATCGGCGGCGTCATCATGGGCGTGTCGACCATCGTGTTCATCGACGGCGAAGGCGTCGCCAACTGGCTGGGCAACGCACTTCATCTGGGCTCGGTGGTGATTTGGACCTGGAAGATTCTCCAATTCCCGCTCGCGTTCGCGGGCCTCGTGGGCCTCGCGTTCATGACGTTCTATCTGCTGCCGAATCTCAAGCAGCGCAAAGCACACGTCCTCGTCGCCGCCGTGGCGACGACGATCCTGTGGATCGTCGCGACGCTCCTGTTCCGTCTGTACGTGAACCATTTCCCACCCAACCCGACCTACGGGCTGATCGGCGGCGTGATCATTCTGCTCACGTGGATGTACTACACGATGCTCGTGATTCTCATCGGCGGCGAGCTCGCGTCGGAGCTGCATCACGGCACGGGAGCGATCGCACCGGACAAGGGGGCGATCTACTTCGGCCGAATCGTCAGCGGGAGCGGTCCGGGTAGCGCATCGGTCGAACGGACGGCGCGCTGATCCGCACTGCGGGTCTCATGCGGTGTGAAGTACGACGCGAGCTCCGCGCGAGAGTTGCAGTGCGCGCGCCGCGTCACCATTGCGAATGGCGATCTCGATGAATCCGGTCGAGCCGACGACCGCAACCGGGTCGCCGATCTTCGCCTCAGCGTAGGTCCGCCTGAGTGTCACCATCGCCGATCCAACCTCCAGCATTCCACCGCGCAAGCCGATCAGGTTGGTCACCGCGTTGCCGAAATGGTCGATCGCGATCACTTCGCCGACGAGTGCACCGTCGGCTCGTCGAGTCGGCTCGGGCGTACGTCGCACGACGGGCGAGCGCGCTTCCGCGCCGAGCCCGTCGATCGCTTCGCCGCGCGCAAGCGCCGCCGCGGCGGGCACGAAGACGTCGCGGCCGTGGAACGTGGCCGACACGCCGGGCGGCACGTTCAACACGACGGCGCGCGCACCGGGAGCGAGGAGCGCCGGCGACAGGACGCCATTGTCCGCGCCGACGAGAAACCGTCCGTCGCTCGCTACCGCCAACGCGGCGCGTGCGGAGCCCACACCCGGATCGACCACGACGAGGTGGATTGCGCCGGCAGGAAAACGCCGCCAGACGCGCGCGACGGTGAGCCGAGCGCGTTCGACATCCTGGGGCGGAATGTCGTGCGTGATGTCAACGAGCTCGACATCCGGAATGCTCGACATCAACACGCCCTTCACCTCGCCGACGTAGCCGTCGGCCGTGCCGAAGTCCGTGATGAGCGTGATGATCGGTCGCATGCTCAGACTGATCTGCGCTTCCAACGTCCCCAGCGCCAGAGGCCGGCCATCGCCACGCCGCGTCCCATGCCCGTGAGCGAGATGACCCACCAGATCCCGGCGCTTCCCCATCGGTTGGCGGCCCACGCGGCAAGCGGGATGCGCGACGCCGTGAGCGCCGTCGATGCCAGCATCGGCGGCACAGTCTCACCCGCGCCGCCGAGCGCGCCTTCGAGCACGATCTCGGCGCATACCGCGAGCTGAGACACGGCGACGATTCGAAGGTACTTTGCCGCCTCACCGATGACGGCGAGATCGTTGGTGAACAGCGCGGCGAACTGCCGCGGAAAAACCAGCTCGAGCGCGAACGCGATCACGCCGAGCAGCGTGCAGAACGCGGTCGCCATCCAGCCGGCACGCTCCGCGCGATCGGTACGGCCGGCGCCGAGATTCTGGCCGACGATCGCCGCGGTGGCGGCGCCAAAGCCGACGCCGATCATGAACAGCCAACTCTCTACGCGATGCCCGATGCCGAGGGCGGCGAGCGCCGGCGTTCCGAATCGCGTCGTTGTCCGCGTCAAGATGATATAGATGAAACTGAACGTCATGCCGGTCACGGCGGTCGGAAGACCGACGCGGCAGACGGCGACAATCGACTCGAGCTTGATGCGTCCGATGCGCAGCAGTCTACGACGCACCGCGATGACCAATCCCATCACACACGCGGCGCCGCGCGTCGTGATCGTCGCGATAGCGGCGCCGGCGATGCCGAGCCGCGGGAACGGGCCAACACCGAGCATCAACACCGGATCGAGAACGAGCGTGACCGCCACCGACGCGAGCAGCAGGATGAACGGCGTTCGCGTGTCTCCCGACGCGCGGAACGCCGCATCGACGGCAAAGAAGCCGTAGATGAGTGGAGTGCCGACGAGATATGTCTTGAGATAGGCCGAGCCGAGCGCCGTCACATCGGCGGGAGTGCCCATGATGCGAAATAGCGCGCTCAGATTTCGTCCACCGGCGAAGCCGACCAGCGCGCCGAGCAAGACCGCGAACACCAGCGCATCGCCGGCGAGACGCGACGCCTCGAGCCCTCGCCGCTCTCCGTATCGGCGCGCCGCGACGGCAGTCAAGCCGACACCGATCATCTCGGCGAGTGAGATGATCATCCAAATCCAGAAGAGCGAGGTCGACACGGCGGCGAGTCCAGCGGCGCCGATCTTGGTGCCCACCCAGAATGCGTCGACCGAAGAGAACAACGTCATCAGCAGCGATGACGCAACGGCCGGCAAAGCGACGCGCAGAATTGTCGCGCGCAGCGAATCGGAGACGAGATGCGCAGCCTCCGCGCCCGCCGTGACGGCGACCGGCGCGATTCCTTCGTGCGACTCGACTGGTAGCGTCGCGACCTGCGCCGGATCGCGCACGGAGTTACCTGTGCGCCGTCGCCCCCACTCGCTCAGCGATACGCTGCGCGATGGCCGACAACGCGCGTCCGGCCGGCGATTCCGGATCGGCCACGACGATCGGCACTCCCGAGTCGCCGCTCTCCATCACGCGCGGATAGAGCGGGATCTGGCCGAGCAGCGGGAGTCCAACCTCCTGCGCGAGCCGCTCACCACCGCCGCTGCCGAAGATCGGCGACGGCTTGCCGCAATGCGGGCACTCGAACCAACTCATGTTCTCGACAATGCCCAATACGGGGACGGTGACGCGCTCGAACATCTTGACTCCGCGAAGCGCGTCGCCGACGGCGACTTCCTGCGGCGTGGTGACGATGATCGCGCCCGCGAGCTGTGTCGCCTGAACGAGCGAGAGCTGTGCGTCGCCGGTGCCGGGTGGCATGTCGACGAACAAGTAGTCGAGCTCACCCCAGGCCACGTCGCGAAGAAATTGCGTGATGATCTTCATCACGATCGGACCGCGCCAGATGGCCGGCTGTTCGCGATCGATGAGAAATCCGATGCTCATGACTTTCACGCCGTGCGCGTCGAGCGGCACGATGCGCTCGTCGATCACGATCGGCGGCTCGTTCACGCCCATCATGCGCGGAATGTTCGGTCCGTAGACGTCGGCGTCCATGAGCCCCACGCGCGCGCCCTGCTTCGCCAACGACACGGCGAGATTGGCCGCGACGGTGGATTTGCCCACGCCGCCTTTGCCGCTCGAGACGGCGATGATTCGGCCGAGATTGGGATAGGCAACCGGCGTGGGCGCCGGTACTCGTGCCTGAGCCGGAGGCGCTTGGTCCATGACGGGCAATGCCCGACCCGCGGCCTTGCGAGCCGGCTTGTCTTGCACCGCGTCGGCGACGTCGACGGTCACGTCGGTGACGCCATCAAGATTCTCTAATGTCTGGCGGACGGTGCGCGCCAACACGGGATCGTCGCCCGGAGCCAAGAGCAGCGTGAGGCGCACCTTGCCGGAGGTCGTCGTGGCAATGTCGCGGACCGCGTCGGCGCTCAAGACGTCGGTGCCGGTGCGGGGATGCCGAATGCGCGACAACGCGTCGGCGATGCGCGTCTGCAGTGGTGTGGCCATGATTATGAATGTGTCGAAAGAGACTGCCGCGCGGCGGCGAGCACCCGCTCGCGAACGTCGTCGAGCGAGCCAGCGATCAGCGCGCCCGATGCCCTGGCGTGCCCGCCGCCACCGAACTGCCGTGCGAACGCATTGACGTCGACGCCGCCGGTGCTTCTGAAGGAGACTTTCACCTTTCCGTAGCCGAGGTCGCGAAACAGCAAGGCCATCCGCGTGCCGGCGATCGAGCGCGCGTGCTCGACGACCCCGTCGAGATCTTCTTGTCGGACACCGTACCGCTCGAGCATGCCCGCCTGCATCGACAGCCATGACAGCCCAGCGTGCTCGTCGACACCGAGCGTCGTCAGCACGTCGCCCAGTAACCGCACGCGCCCAACGGGCGCCGATGCGTAGACGCGAACGTACATCTCGTCGGGATCGACGCCGCTCGCGAGCAGGTCGGCCGCCATGGCGTGACAGCGGGGCGAGGTATTGCTGAAGCGGAAGCTGCCCGTGTCGGTGAGCGTCGCGACGTAGAGCGCCCGCGCGATGGCCGGCGTGATGTCGAACCCGAGCGCGCAGGCGAGATCGTACACGAGCTCGCCCGTGGCGCAGGCGGTCACGTCTGTGAGGATGATGTTTCCCGCCGGATCGTCCGATGCGACGTGATGATCGATCACGAGCTTCGGCACACTCAACGCTCTCACGGTGTCGGCGAGCGCGCCCAGCCGCTTGACGTCGCTGATGTCGAGCACAATGAGCAGGTCGATGTTCTTCAGCGCCGCACTGCCCTGCGCCGTGTGGTCCTGCACGTCGTCGCCGAGCAGAAAATCGAACAGCCCCGGCCAAGGCGTGGGGTTCACAATGCGGACGTCGAGTCCGCGCTGCGCGAGCAGTCGCGCCATCGCCGCCTCGGAGCCGCAGCCATCGCCATCGGCGTTCATGTGCGTCGACAGTGCCACGCGACGTCCGCGCACCAACTCTCGGTCGAGCTGGCGAATGGCCGCACGGCGCGGCTCGGGGATGGTGAGGTACTCGCGAACGGAGTGGGGCAAGATGGTTGTTGGTTGCTCGATACGTCTACGCGTCCAAAAGCAAACGGCGCCCGAAACCCCGGGCGCCGTCTCAAACATAACCCGCAGCGAACTCAGTCGCCCGCGGCGTCCGCGGCGGCGTCGGCTGCGACGTGTCGTGCGACTTTCGAATGCCCGACGCTGTAGGTGAAATAGATGATCAATCCGATCGCCATCCACACCAGCAGCCGAATCCAGGTGTCGCTCGGCAGCGTGTACATCATGTAGCCGCAGATCAGAATACCCAAAATCGGAACGAGCGGCACCATGGGGGTGCGGAACGGACGCGGAATGTTCGGTCGCACATAACGCAGGATCATGACGCCGAAGCAGACGATCACGAACGCCAGCAGCGTGCCGATCGAGACCAGCTCGCCGAGCAACGCGATCGGGAAGAATCCCGCCACGAGCGCGGCGACGATGCCGGTGACGATCGTGGTGATGTACGGCGTCTGGAACTTCGGATGAACCTTTCCGAAGACGGCCGGAAGCAGTCCGTCGCGGCTCATCGAGAAGAAGATGCGCGGCTGGCCCATGAGCATCACGAGCACAACCGACGCCAGACCAAGAATCGCGCCAATGTTGATGAAGTAGGTCAGCCACGTGAGCGCCGGCCCCGCCGCCTGAATGGCGATGAATACCGGGTGCGGCACGTTCAAATCCTGGTAGTGAGCCAGCCCGGTCATCACGAGCGCCATCAGGATATAGAGGACCGTGCAGATGGCGAGTGACGCGAGGATTCCGATCGGCATGTCCTTCTGTGGATTGCGCGCTTCCTGCGCCGCCGTGGAAACCGCGTCGAATCCGATGTACGCGAAGAACACCACCGCCGCGCCGCGCGCGATGCCGCTCCAGCCGTAGTGCCCGAACTCGCCGGTGTTGGGCGGGATGAACGGGTGCCAGTTGGCCGGCTTCACATACATGAAGCCGAAGCCGATCACGAGGATGACGATCGCGACCTTGATGAAGACGATGACGTTGTTGAAGCTCGCCGACTCCTTGATGCCGATCACGAGCAGCGTGGACATCAGGCCGACCAAGAGGATCGCCGGCAAATTGAGCATTCCCGGCGTCAGCGTTTGCCCAGCCGCGCACGCACCATTCGTCGCGGCGACGGCAACGCTTGTCACCGGATCGACACACATGAGGTTGCGCACCAGTGTGTGCGTGCCTACGACGTCGAGCGGTGCCTGCGTCCAGGCGGTTGGCAGAGTGATTCCCAGTTCTTTAATAAACGCGACGAAATACCCGGACCAACCGACCGCGACCGTCGCCGCGCCGAACAAGTATTCGAGGATCAAATCCCAGCCGATGATCCAAGCCACGAGCTCGCCGAGGGTCGCGTAGCCGTACGTGTACGCGCTGCCGGCGATTGGGATCATCGCGGAGAACTCCGCGTAACAGAGGCCGGCGAAGAGACATCCGAGCCCGGCGAGGATGAACGACAGCACGATCGCCGGGCCGGCGAATTGTGCCGCTGCGGTGCCCGTGAGCACGAAGATGCCTGCACCGATGATCGCGCCGATGCCAAGCATCGTCAGGTTGAGCGCACCCAGCGCACGCCTGAGCGTGACTGCTTCGCCTTCGGCCGCCGCCTCCGCTTGCAGCAGAGTGATGCTCTTCTTAGACCACAAACCCATAGCCGGAATCTCCAGGGTCGGACGTAAAAGACGGCGGCACTGAACGCGCCGCCGGTCGGCGGGATGACATCACAGCTCCCGACGTTGCCGGACGGATGGATGCGGCAACGCGGACGAACGCTGTATACAGTTGGCGCGGCGGAAGTTGCAGGCCTCCGCCGTCCGTGTCAAGGAATCGCCAGAAGGCCTGACACGTCCCTGACGTTATTGCGTCGGATCACGAGCCTCACACGGAGTAGTTCGGCGCCTCGCGAGTGATCTGCACGTCGTGCGGGTGCGACTCGCGCAAACCCGCGCTCGTGATGCGCACGAATTCCGTGTCGGCGCGCAGCTCGTCGATCGTGCCGCAACCAACGTAACCCATGCCGCTCCGCAGGCCGCCCACCATCTGGAACAGCACGTCGCCCACCGGACCGCGATACGGAACGCGCCCTTCGATTCCTTCGGGCACGAGCTTCTTGGGCGAGAGCTCGCCTTCCTGGAAGTAGCGATCCGCACTGCCGTCCTGCATCGCCGACAAGCTGCCCATGCCGCGCACCATCTTGAAGCGGCGTCCCTCGAGTAGGAACGTTTCGCCTGGGCTCTCCTCCGTGCCGGCGAGCATCGAGCCCATCATCACGCTCGACGCACCCGCCGCGAGCGCCTTGACGGCGTCCCCGGAGTACTTGATGCCTCCGTCGGCGATGACGGGAATGTCGCCCGCGCCCTCGACCGCATCGAATACGGCAGTGAGCTGCGGGACGCCGACGCCAGTCACGACGCGTGTCGTGCAGATCGAGCCGGGGCCGACGCCGACCTTGACCGCATCCACGCCGCGCTCGACGAGTGCCACGGCCGCTTCGCGCGTCGCGATGTTCCCGGCCACGAGCTGCGTGTCGGGAAACGCCTCGCGCACCTTGGCCGTCGCCTCGAGCACACCCTCGCTGTGTCCGTGAGCCGTGTCGATGATCAACGCATCGACGCCCGCGTCGATCAACGCGCGCGCGCGGGCGATGTAGTCCGACGCCGCGCCGATCGCCGCCGCGACACGGAGACGCCCGAAGCGATCCTTGTTCGCGTCGGGATACTGCCGGCGCTTGTGAATGTCTTTGATCGTGATCAGGCCTTTGAGCACACCGCCGCCGTCCACCACCGGCAGCTTCTCGATGCGATGCCGTCCCAGAATTTGCTCGGCCTCATCGAGCGTGGTGCCTTCGCGCGCGGTCACGAGTCGGTCGCTCGTCATGGCTTCGCGCAACGGTCGGTCGAGGTTGCGCTCGAATTGCAGGTCGCGGTTCGTGATGATACCGACGAGACGCTCCTCTTCGTCGACGATCGGGACGCCCGAGATACGAAAACGGTGCATGAGCGCAGTGGCTTCACGCACCGTATCGCTTGGACGCAGCGTGATCGGCTTGAGGATCATGCCGCTTTCAGATCGCTTCACCCGATCGACCTCCGCCGCCTGCCGGTCGATCGACATGTTCTTGTGCAGTACGCCGATTCCGCCGGCCCGCGCCATCGCGATGGCCATCTCGGACTCGGTAACGGTGTCCATCGCAGCCGAGACGAGCGGTATGCGAAGCTCGATACCACGCGAGAAGCGGGTCACGACGGACACATCTTTGGGATGCGTCAACGAATGCCGCGGAACGAGAAGGACGTCGTCGAACGTCAGCGCGAAGTCTTCTCGAATGCGCGCGCTCGCCCCCGCCTGACGGTCCCCCTGAAGACGCGAAAGCCCGCTCCTCTCCGATTGATCCGAGGTCGCGGGCCGATTTGGAAGTCGAGTCCTGGTCGCCATGGTGAAAAGTAGACGCGCGGTCAAGACAAGTCCAGGACGGACTTTACGCGCTCGCTGCGCATGCGCTAGCCGTGCCCAATCACCCGCAGCCGCCGACGAATTCGCTTGGGAAGAAAGAAGGCAGCGGCCGTCAGCGCCCCGCGCAGGTTCAGATCGGCGAGGTCGGCCGGATCTCCGGTCCAATGATCGAGAAGGACAATGCGCCCGGCATTCTGGACCAACCGCTGCAGCGCGAGGACGAGCACGAACACGTCGTCGACTTCACCGAAGAATGGGATGAAATCCGGGATGAAGTCGACCGGCATCACGATGTACGCGATCGCGCCGACCACGAGCATCTTGTCCATGGTCGACACGCGGCGATCGGTGATCAATCCGCCGAGCAGCCGCACATACTGCGGAAGCTGGCGCATGTAGTACATCACCGTGCGCTTTGCGCCCGTGCGCGGCCTGCCACGTGCGATTTCCTCTTGCGGTGCTTTTCGCCGAGTGGTGCTACGAGCCCGGGTTGCCATCAGAGCTTTTCTCCCGGGCCACCCGGATCCTTGATGTCGTGGGCCGGCGATGATGCAGAGTCGGCTGTCGAGGCAGGCGGCCCCGGTGGCGTCGTCGATGAACCGCGCGTCGTGTTCACCAGCTCATTCGCCATGTTCTTCCCGGTCTCGAGCGCGTTGTTCAACACGTTCGCCGCGCGATTCATGAACCCGACGGTTTCGGCGATGGCACTCGCGGACACCTTACCGGCGCGCAGCTTGTCCTCGATCGCCTCGGTGAAGCGGGTGAACGTATTGGCGCTCGGCGCCGGACGCTCGGCGTAGCGTGACTCGAGGAACTCGACGTAATCGAGCACCTGGTACCCGCGCTCATCCGACAGAGTCTCCAACTTCCTGAGAATACGGTCGCGCAGGTGCTCGTTCATCCTGTTCTCCGTTCGAAGTCAGCCTTTCCAGCGAGAGCGCGTGCCGCGCGTGTCGATATGCACGTATGGCGTACGGTACAGCGCGCTGGTGTAGAGCCCAAGCCCCCCTACGAGATCGGGGTGTTCCTGCTCGACCCGGTCCACCGCCTGAGCCACCAGTAGCTCGTCGCGCAACGTGATGCGCCCGTCGCCATCCGCATCGATCGCAATGTCGGCAGCGTCGCCGTACTGATGCCGACTGTCGCTCGCCGCGCCCCACACGGTGCGGTTGTGCGTTGGCGTTCGGAAGCCGCTGTGCACGTCAAATGCCAATCCCAAGCCGCCGCCTCGCGGTGAGAAACGCGCCGCCGCCCCCAGCTGCTCGAAAACGAGCTCGAGCTTGTCGAGCAGTCGCGGGTTGAGCGCGATGTACTTTGGCCAGACATCGGCCTGCCCGTCGTGCGTCACGAAGTCGCCCAGTCGCAGGTGCGTGCTGACCTTGAGGTCGACGTCCGCTTCGTGGACCTCGAGGAATCCGTCGGGATGATCGTAATCGTAACGGTTGATTCGCTCGGCCAGATACGTCCCGATTCGATAACCATTCAGCGTGGCGCCGACCTTCTGGCGAAAGGGCACTAGGACCGCGAGCGTCGGCTCGGGGATGATGTGCCGCTCGGTCCCGCGGACGACGGCGAGGCGGTAGAACCCGGGCCGGCTTGGCGCCACGAAGGCGGCTCCGTTGAGCGGGTGGGCGCCGTCGTTGACGACCGAGTCGCGTGCGCCGACCCATTCGTAAACGAGCGTCGACGGGTCGCCGCTCACCTCCAGCGGGAATTCCACGTCGCCACCGGGAAGCGCGAAACGGAATCGAACCTCGCGACTATCGCCGAAGGCATTGAGCGATGCGCCGGCACTCAGCCGGCCTCGGACGAGCGCGGCGAACGGCTCCGTCGGCGCGGTATGCGCGGGCGAAAACTGTAGAACACCTATGGCCGCTACCGTGGCGGCGACTACGGTGCCCCAGGTTGCGCGTCCCGCGCGATGCATCACGACATCCAACTCCGATTGCCCACAGAAAACGTGCTGCACTAAGGTGCGTCGAGGTACAGCCCATGATAAGGTGCCGAGCAGCAATGGTAAACCCCGAACGACAAATGCCGTTTACCGCTGGCCCCAGCCCCCGTGTAGATTTCTGCCTCCCGCCGCCGGCCATCCCTTCTCCGTAACGATCTCGATTTCGTGCCAACGCGTCCTGTGGTTTTGGTGGTGCTCGACGGCTGGGGCTATCGGCCGGAGCGCGCGGGAAACGCGATCGCCCTCGCCAACACCCCCACCTGGGACGCGCTGGTCGCCGGGCATCCGCTGACGCTTCTCGAGGCATCTGGGTTGGCCGTCGGCCTGCCGGCGGGTCAGATGGGCAACAGCGAGGTGGGGCACCTGAATCTCGGCGCAGGCCGCGTTGTCATGCAGGACCTCGTCCGCATCGACGAATCGATCCGCGACCGATCGTTCTTCGCCAATCCGGTGTTCGTCGCCGCCTGCGACGCCGCCAAGCAGCGGAAGGGGACTGTCCACCTCATGGGACTCATCGGCCGCGGGGGCGTCCACGCGATCGACAAGCACCTGTTCGCGCTGATCGACCTCTGCGCTGAGCAGCAGGTGCCTCGTGTCGCCGTCCACGCGCTGCTCGACGGGCGTGACACCATGCCCCGCTCGGCGCTCGGCTACATGCAGCAGCTGATCGACTACGCCAAAGGACGCGCCGTCGTGGCTAGCCTTGGCGGGCGGTATTTCGGCATGGATCGCGACAAACGGTGGGACCGCACCGAGAAGTGGTATCGCGTCGCCGTCGAGGGCAAAGGGCCGGAGGGCGCGGATCCACTCGACGTCATCACGGCCGCCTATGAGCGAAACGAGACCGACGAGTTCGTCACGCCCACCGTGATCGTGCGGGACGGTAAGGCCGTCGCCCCTATGCACGACGGCGACTCGCTCATCTGCTTCAACTATCGCGCGGATCGGATGCGCCAAATGGTTCGCGCGCTCACCCAACCGGATTTCGACGGTTTCGACGTGAGCGCCCGGCCCGCACTCACCATGGCCACGATGACGTCGTACGACCGCACGTTCCACGTCCCGGTCGCCTTTCCTCCGCAGTCGATGGCGAACATCGTCGGCGAAGTGGTGTCCAAGGCAGGCATGCATATGCTTCGGACCGCCGAAACCGAGAAGTACGCGCACGTGACGTACTTCTTCAACGGGGGCGTCGAGACGCCTTTCCCCCACGAGGATCGGCTGCTCGTGCCGAGTCAGAAGGTGGCGACGTACGATCTCATGCCCGAGATGAGCGCGCGCGGCGTGACCGACGTGCTTTGCGACGCCATCGTCAAGCGCGAGCACGATTTCATCCTCTGCAACTACGCGAACGGCGACATGGTCGGCCACACCGGCTCGATCCCGGCCACGATCAAGGCGGTCGAAACGGTGGACGGATGCCTGGCGCGCGTGCTGAAAGCCGCCGAGCGCGTCGACGCCCGGCTGCTCATCACCGCGGATCATGGCAATTGCGAGATGATGATCGACCCCGAGACGGGCGGTCCACATACGGCGCACACCACGAACCCCGTCCCGTTCATCGTCGTCGACAGCGACGGCGCTGCGCCCCTCCGTTCCGGCGGCGCATTGTGCGACGTTGGCCCGACCCTACTGACGATGCTTGATCTCGAGCAGCCCGCCGAGATGACCGGCGTCGATCTGAGACTCACAGGAGAACGCGCGTGAAGAGATCAATAGCGCCGATCGTTGCCGCGACCTTGATAGGTTCGGCCGCGGCGGTCGGAGCTCAAGTCGTCGGCTACCCGCCGCCGCGAAGTCCGTTCGTCGATCTCGAGCACTCGCAGGAGCTGACGTTCATCGCGGGCGAGTATCACGCGCATCGCGATCCGGCCAACGTCGGTCCGCAAAGCGGTCTGCTTCTCGGCGCGCACTACGAGTGGCGCGCCGGAGGACCGGCGCACATCGTGGCCGAGTTCGCGAGAGTGTCGTCAGACCGGCGCCTGATCAATCCGTTCAAGCCCGAAGGCGTGGCTCGTGAGCTCGGCCAGACGAGCCGGCCACTGTACACGGGTGACATTGGACTCGGACTCAGTCTCACCGGCGGGAAGAGCTGGCATCACATCGTCCCGGAGTTTGGCGGTGGCCTCGGACTGATCTCCGACTTTCATGCCCAGCCCGATTCAGGCGGGTTCAAGTTCGGCACCCGCTTTGCACTCAACTGGGGCGCGGGGGTTCGAATCGTGCCCGGTGGACGGTGGCAAATCCGCGGCGACATCAAGAATCGGCTGTACACGATCGGATATCCGCAGACCTACTACGTGGCCCCAGCGGGTGGAACGGCGGTCATCCCGCAAACGCAAGCCAAGTCGTTTTGGACGAACAATCCGGCTTACACCCTCGGCCTGTCGTACTTGTTCTAGGCGCCGACGCGTGGCGCTCGAGCGCCGGGGGACACCAGCACAAAGGTGGAATCCATGGCGCGCGACTTCGAAGATCTTAACGACTTGGATGATTTGAGCGACGGAGAGCTGCGCGGCTTGGTGCGCGAGCATCTCATGGCGCACAACGCCCTCGACATCGATGACCTGACCGTGACGGTCGAGAACGGGACGGTGATCCTGAACGGCCGCGTCGGAACCGACGGCGAGCGCCTGATTGCCGAGCATGTGGTCACCGATTTGATCGGCGCCCAGCGGGTCCGCAACGACATCTTCGTCGACCCGTCGCGGCGCGCGGTGAGCCCGGAGGCGATCGACGAGCACCTCGTGGACGAAGACCAGCGCGAAGGTCTCATGCTCGGAGATCGCGCGGTGCCGTTGAGCCCCGAGGCCGAACATCGCGAGGAAGATCTCAACGCCGAGCTGTACGGAACGACCGACGTGCAGCATGTCATTGAGAACGGCACGCCGTGGATTCCACCCGAGAGTCCGACTCCGGAAGGGTTCACCGAACGAAACGAGATCGGCGAAGACCACTAGCGGCGGAACGGTGGAACGGTGGAACGGTGGAACGGTGGAACGGTGGAACGGTGGAGCGTGAACGATTGAGCGATTGATCTGACCAGGGTATTCTCTCTGCACCCGATTTCGTCTGTTCGCCCCCCCCCGTGCACGCCCTTCCATGCCCACGTTTCTCACTCGCCGCGTGATCTTCGCCGCGGCGCATCGGTATCGTCGTCCCGAGTGGTCGCGAGAACGCAACGAACAGGTCTTCGGACTCTGCTCGCGCGAGAGCTATCACGGGCACACGTATACCTGCGACGTGACCGTGTCCGGTCCGCTCGACGCGACCACCGGTTTCGTGATCGATCTCGGGCTGTTGGATCGCGTCCTCGCCACAGAAGTCCGTGACCGCTTCGACCATCGGAACATCAACCTCGACGTGCCCGAGTTCGCGGAGGGCAAGCGCATTCCGAGCAGCGAGGAGCTCGCCACGTTCATCTTCGAGAGAGTGCAAGCTGCGCTCGGGTCGGCGGCGAAAGTCACCGAGGTCACGGTCGCCGAGGACGCGACGCTGAGCGCTAGCTACCGCGCGTGAGTGATCCTGTCGGCGCGATTGTCGCCGGAGGAGGCGCCGTCCGTTTCGGCGGCGCGCCGAAGGGCTTGCACCGCGTGGGCGGCGTCCGGATCATCGACCGCGTTGCATCAGCGCTTCGTGCCACGACATCCGAGCTGATGGTCATCAGCAACGCACCCGACGCGTCGCAATGGATCCCCGGCGTGGCCGTGCACGGCGACGTTCGACCCGAACGCGGCAGCTTGGTCGCCATTCACACGGCGCTGACCCAAGCGCGCGGCGACGTGCTCGTCGTCGCCTGGGACATGCCGTTCGTCTCGCCAGAGTTGCTCCGGTTGATCCGCGACCGCGAACATCGTTCGGGCATGGCTGTCATTCCCGAAGGACCGTCGGGGCTCGAGCCGTTCTGCGCGCTCTATACGCGCGAGTGTCTCCCGATCATCGAGCAGGCGCTCGCCGACCGAGATCTGGGCGTCTCTCGGATGATCGCGCGTCTCCCCGGCGTTGTCCGGATCCCGGTGCGCGAAGTCGAAACGCTCGGCGATCCGGCGGCGCTCTTCTTCAACGTCAATTCGCCCGACGACCTCGCCGCGGCCGAACGCATGCTCTCGTCGCGTTGAGCTCCCAGGATCTCGCCACCCCGACCACGTCGAGGCTATCCTTCTCCTCGATTCAACGGAGCAGCGAGAGAAAGTGATGAAGACCACGCGCCTCGTTCTTTCGGTTATTGCCGTCGCGGTTGCGTGCCGGCCCGCGACGCATCCGAGTCCGGCGTCACTCGGCAGTGGAACGAACGCCGCGCTTCGCGCGATGATCGATTCGCTGGCCGACGCGCCGGAATTCTCGAACGCGCATTGGGGCATTCTCATCGTCGACCCCGAGCGTGGCGATACGCTCTACTCGCGAAACGCCGGCAAGCTCTTCATGCCGGCGTCGAACATGAAGATCTTGACCAGCGCAACGGCGCTCGCGCAGCTCGGTCCCGACTATCGGTATCGCACCGTGTTCGCCTCGCGCGGCGCGATCTCCAACGGCACGCTCAACGGCGACCTGCTGGTCATCGGCCGGGGCGACCCGTCGGTGAGCGACCACATGCTTCACGACGCGATGATTCCGCTCCACGCCATCGCCGATTCGCTCGCTGCGCGCGGCATTCATCGCATCACCGGCAGCGTCGCGGCCTGGGGCAACGCATTTCCCAGCGACGTGTTCGGCTTCGGCTGGACCTACGACGACTTCGAAGATTCGTACTCGGCGCCCGTCGACGAGCTGCTCTTCAACGAGGGCTTCAGCGAGCTGCACGTCCGCGGCGGCGAGCGGCCCGGCGATCCGGTCCACGTGGAAGTCTCGCCTGCTCACTTCTATCCTCGCGTTCGCGTCCGAGCGACTACGATCGCGGCGCCCGTCGCGACCGATGGACGGCGCGGACGTGGCGAAGGACTGCGCGCTCACAAGGACAGCACGACGTGGGACGTGATTCTCGACGGCCAGATCGCCGCGGGGGACACGGCCGTCATCGAGGTCACGCACCACAACCCCGATGTCGCGTATGTCGCGGCGGTGCGTGAAGCGCTCCGCGACAAAGGCATTGCCGTCGACGAGACGACGACCGACACACTGGGCCGCATCGATACTCTCGCCACGCTGTCGTCGCCGCCGCTGAGCGAGATTCTCAAGGCGCTCCTGAAGCCGTCGCAGAACCAGATCGCCGAGATGTTGTTCCGCACGGTGGCGCTCGAGCAAACGGGGGCCGGTCGCACGGACAGTGCGCGCGCGATCGTCGGCGCCCAGATCGCCAAATGGGGCGCCGCGGTCCCGACTGAAGCAGTCATTCGCGACGGCAGCGGCTTGTCGCGCTACGACTACATCTCGCCGCGCACTGTCGTTCGCATTCTCGATGCAATGCGGCGCTCTCCGCACTTCACCGCGTACTATGATGCCCTGCCCATCGCCGGCGTCGACGGTACGATTCGCAATCGAATGAAGGGGACGCCGGCCGAGGGCAACGTTCACGCGAAGACCGGCTCCGTCGCGCTCGCCCGTTCGCTCTCCGGGTACGTGACGACCGCCGATCACCATATGCTCATCTTCAGCTTCCTCGCCAACAACTGGACCGTGCCAGTGTCATCGGTCGAACGGGTGCAGGATGCCATCGCGGCGCGACTGGCCGCCATGCAACTCCGCTAGTGGCGTTCAGCGTTCACGAGGCGAGCGACAGAATTCTCGCGGGCATTCGCGCGCTCGATTCCGAGCGCGTTCCGCTGCGTGAGGCCGCGGGACGCGTGCTGGCCGAGGATGTGTCGTCCCCGATCGACCACCCGCCCTGGGACAATTCGTCGATGGACGGGTACGCCGTTCGCGCCGCCGACGTCGCATTCGCCACCGAAGCGAAACCCGTCACTCTGTTCGTCCTCGAGACGGTCCGCGCGGGTCAGCGTCCCACCCAGTCCGTCGTGGCGCGCACCGCGATCCGCGTCATGACCGGCGCGCCGATTCCCGACGGTGCCGACACGGTGATTCGTGTCGAGGACACTGATGGCGGCGAGAAGAAGGTTGTGATCCGCGACGCGCGCGACGCCGGTCGAAACGTGCGGCCGCGTGGAGAAGATCTTCGCGCCGGCGCCCTGGCGGTACCGCGTGGCACGCGCATCGGCCCAGCGCATTTGGGTGTGCTGGCCTCCGTGGGCTGCGCGCTCGTTCCGGTGCACCGCCGTCCACGTGTCGCGGTGCTCGCGTCCGGTGACGAGATCGTCGACGTCGACCAATTCGACGCCGTCCGACGTGGCGATCGCATCGTCTCGTCCAACAGCTACACGATCGCCGCCGCGGCGCGTGCCGCCGGGGCCGACGTCGTGGATCTCGGCATCGTCGGCGATGATCCGGTCGCGTACGAAGAACGAATCGGCGCTGCGCGCGGCTGCGATCTCCTGGTCACATCCGGTGGCGTCTCGGTGGGCGCGTTCGACTTCACGAAAGACGTACTTCGCTCTCTGGGCGCCGAGCTGCACCTCTGGCGGATCCGCATGCGGCCCGGCGCGCCGCTCGGGTTCGGAACGCTCGACGGTATGCCGTGGATCGGTCTCCCGGGAAATCCGGTGTCCGCCATGGTCACCTTCGAGCTGTTCGCGCGGCCGCTCATTCGTCGCCAGCATGGTGAAATGAAGATCTTTCGCCGAGCGCTCGACGTTCGAACAGAAGACGACATCGCGCTCGCGGCGCCGTTGACCCACTTCCTGCGGGTAATCGTCGATTGGGACGGCGACACGCCGGTCGCGCGACTCACTGGGCCACAAGGGTCGGGCCTTCTGACGTCAATGGCGCGAGCCAACGCTCTTCTGGTCGTTCCCCCCGAGCGACAGCTCGTGCGTGCCGGTGAGATGCTGCGCGCTATTCTTCTTGGCGACGACGCACTTTCCTCGGACGTATTTCAGGCGTGACGTCCCACGGTGACCTGTCGGGCGCCGAAGCGACGCTGCGGCGCCGGTTTCGCGTCGTCGAGACCTCCGTTCGAGTCGGCCGGCGCGCGTTGTCGATTCTTCACCCCGAAAGCGCTGAAGACCTGATCGACGAACGAGATTTCGATCTCGACGAGCGACTGCCGTATTGGGCCGAGCTCTGGCCGTCGGCGCGTGTCCTGGCGGAGCGCGTCGCGACGATGCCCGGCACTGGGCGCTCGTTGTTGGAGCTGGGTTGCGGTTCTGGATTGGTGGCGACCAGCGCGTCTCTCGCCGGTTTCGACGTCACCGTCTCCGACTATTACGACGACGCCGTACTCTTTGCCCGCGTGAATGCGAAGCGCAACGGCGCGGCTCCGGTTCGCGGCATGTTGCTCGATTGGCGCAATCTTCCGTCGGACCTCGGACGGTTCGACGTCGTCGTCGCGTCCGACGTGTTGTACGAACGGCCCTATGGCGCGCTCATCGCGCGCGTGCTCGACGCCACACTGGGCCACAACGGCACGGCCGTCGTGGCCGATCCCGGTCGCGTGGGGCGGAGCGAGTTCATTCGCGCCCTCGACCCACTCGGACTGCGTGTCACGAAACAGGCGGACATCGCGTTTCGAGAAGGGCCAATCCGTCAGACGATCACATTGTTCGAGATCGCTCGCGTCGCGCGATAACGGTATCGGAGACGAGCGAACGACCTGACTCCGCAAAAAGGCTCGCCTGAGTCGTGCCCCTCGGAATAGACGCGTCGTCGAGGGCAGCCGCGGAATCCGCGGAGTGAAACGGAATACCACGGAACGCCCTAACCGATGCGCCAGAATCAAGCCCTCGGCGAGGCCAAACAGTCTTGATTGCTGCCCGCAGGGCCGTTCAGTGTCGTTCCGTTGATTCCGCGGATTCCGCGGCAGAGCAGTTCCCAACGGAATCAGATCCTTGCTCGCCTCTCAGGAGAGCAACTGCCCGGCAACCACCTCGGCGATATCCAGCACCGGCACGTCGGACTCGGCGGCTTTCACGCCATCGCTGATCATCGTCATGCAGAAGGGGCACGCCACCGCGATTGTTTCCGCGCCGGTGGCGAGCAGCTCTTCGGTGCGCTCGATGTTGATGCGCTTACCCTGACGCTCCTCCATGAACATGCGGCCACCGCCGGCCCCACAGCACAACCCGCGATCTCGGCTTCGCGCGGGCTCGACGAGCTCGACGACCGGCAGTGCGCGACGAATCGTCTCGCGCGGGGCGTCGTACACATCGTTGTATCGGCCCAGGTAGCACGAGTCGTGGTACGCCACGGTGAGCCGCTTTCCCTCGGCGCTCTGCAATGGCATGCGTCCGTCCTGCAACAGCCGCTCGATGTACGTGGAGTGATGGATCACCTCGTAGTTGCCGCCGAGCTGCGGAAACTCGTTCCCGAGCTGGTGGAAGCAATGCGGGCAGCTGGTCACGATGGTCTTGACGTCGTACCGGTCGAGCGTCCCGATCGTGTCCTTGGCGAGCATTTGGTAGAGGTACTCGTTGCCCATTCGGCGCGCCGGATCGCCGTGACAGTGCTCCTCCTGTCCGAGGATCGCGAAGTCGATGTTGCAGGCCTTGAGGATTCTCGCAAACGCGACCGTGATCTTCTTGGCGCGATCGTCGAACGACCCCATGCATCCAACCCAGAACAGAATGTCCGGTCGCTCGCCGCGCTCCTCGACTTCCGCCATCGTCGGAATGTCGAGCCCTTCGGCCCACTTGGCGCGGTCCGCCGGACTGAACGCCCACGGCGAGCCGTTGCGCTCGAGCGACTCGAACGCGGGCTGGATCTCCTCCGGAAAGCGCGACTCCGAGAGCACCAGATACCGGCGCATCTCGTTGATGATGTCGAGCTGATCGATCGACACCGGGCATTCCTGCACGCAGGCGCGACAACTCGTGCACGCCCACAACTCTTCTTCGCTGATGTACGTGTCCAGCAACCGGTGTTCGGTGAGCGCGGCCGTCGCCGACGTCGCCCCGGCGTCGTCCCCTTCTCCGTGCAGCAATGCGGGATGCAGGAACTCCATGCGATCGCCCGTCACGACGGGCCCCTTCTCCATCAATCGTTGCCGCGTGTTGATCACGATCTTGCGCGGACTGAGCAGCTTGCCCGTGATGTTCGCCGGACACGCGGCCGTGCAGCGACCGCACTCTGTGCAGGAATAGCCATCGAGGAGATTCTTCCACGTCAGGTGCTCGACGTCGGACGCGCCGAACTGCTCGACCTCGGCCTCGAGATCCATCGGACGCATCACGCCCTTTTGCCCGGGACCGCTCGTGTTCGACAAGAAGACGTTGATCAGCGACGTCGCGACATGCAGGTGCTTCGAGTACGGTAGGTAGTTCAAGAAGATCAGCACGAGCAGGACGTGCATCCACCAGAACACGCGCGCCGCGGTGACCGGATGCGGGTCGACGGGAGCGATTGCCATCGCGAGCCCGCGTGACAGGAACTTCTCGGGACCGATCGCCGCTGGATCGAGGAGATACTGGCAGGCGTTGGCGAGCAGCAGCGTCGCCATCAATCCGCCGATCAGGCCCAGGATGATCAGGGCGTCGGTGTGCTCGAGCTTGTCTCCCTCCAGTCGTCTCGGATGAAGGACCAGCCGGCGATAGAACGCGAATGCGATGGCGCCGAGAACCAGCACCGCAAACACGTCTTGCGACAACGCATAAAGCTGGAAGATCGGGCGCGAGAGAAACAGAGAATACGAGAAGCCGGTGAACACGCCCTGCACGAGGATTTCCACCGTGCCCGCGGTCAACACCATGAAGCCCCAGAAGATCGTCGCGTGCATCGCGCCGGCGATGGGATCGCGGAAGATCTTCGTCTGCCCAATACCGATCGTTAGAAGGTTCTTGAGACGCGTGAGCGGCTCGTTGGTGCGATTCTCCGCATGTCCAAGGCGCATATAGCGCACGAGTCGCTGGACGTTGAGCGCGAAGAAGCCCGCGCCGCCGGCCATCACGAAGAGAAACACCACTTGTGAGGCCGACATCAATGCCCGGCCTTCGCCTCGCGCACTGCTTGCGTGAGCACGGGCAACACCTCGAGCACGTCGCCGACGATTCCATAGTCGGCGACTTTGAAGATGGGCGCGTCCTTGTCTTTGTTGATAGCGACGATCGTTTTCGAGCTACGCATGCCCGCCAAGTGCTGGATCGCGCCCGAAATGCCGACCGCGACGTACAGCTGCGGGCTCACTTGGCGGCCGGTCTGGCCGATCTGATCGCTGTGTGGACGCCAGCCTTCGTCTGTCACGGCGCGCGTCGCGCCGACCGCCGCGTTGCCGAACGCCGCCGCGAGATCTTCGGCGAGCTTGAAGTTCTCGGGCGCCCTGAGACCGCGCCCGCCGGCAATGATCACCGGTGCCTCGCCAAGATCCAACTTTCCTTTGCCGCCTTCGATCACTTCCTTGACCACCACCTTGGATGCGGCGGGATCGGACGCGGGCGGCATCGTCTCGATGCGCGCCGCGCGAGGCGCGGCCTGGGGCGTAAAGGCGCTCGGTCGAATCGACAGCACGGCCAGCGGCGCAGTGATCTCGAGCGTGACGTTCACCTTGTTCGCGTAGGCGGGATGCTTCACGACGATCGCGTCTCCCGATACCGCAGCCTCGACGATGTCGGTGACGATCGGTGCATCGAGCTTCGCCGCGATGCGCGGCCCGAGATCGCGGCCTTGCGCCGAGAACCCGACGAGCACGGCGCGATAATTCCCGCCCTTCGCGCGCTCGGCGATCGTCGTGGCGACAACTTCACGATCGAAATTCGCGAGCCCCGCGTGTTCGACCACGATCACGACGTCGGCGCCGTGTTGTCCAAGCTGCTCGGCGACGCTGCCGACGCCTTGCGTACCGGCCACGAGTGCGTGCACCTCGCCGCCACCCGTGGAATCGGCAAGCGCGCGCGCTGCGGTGACCGTTTCCAGCGCGACTTTTCTCAGCGCGTTAGCGCGTGTTTCCGCAAATACGAGAACGTTCGCCATGATGGATTGTTTGATTCGCTCAGAAGGCCTAGAGCACTTTGGCTTCGGTCTGCAGCAGGCGCACGAGCTCCGGCACGGCCGCGACTCCGTCGCCGATGATGCGTCCAGGCGGACGATCGGGTGGAAGGGCCATCGATTTCACTTTGACTCGCACGTTGCCGAGCTGCGCGGGCTTGATCTCGAGCGGTTTCTTCTTTGCCGACATGATGCCCTTGAGCGACGGATATCGCGGTCGCGCGAATCCTTCATCGATCGTGACGACGGCCGGCAGCGGGAACTCCACGATCTCCGCCACGCCCTCGAGCTCGCGGCGTGCCGTGCCACGCCCGTTCGCGACATCGAGCTTCGTCGCCGCGGTCACGCATGACACACCAAGCAGCTCGGCGGTCGCGGTGCCCACGATGCCGGCGGACGTATCGAAGGCGTGCTTGCCGAAGAGAATGAGATCGTAGCCGCCGGCCTTGAGCTCGGCCGCGAGCGCCTTGGCGACGGCGAGTCCGTCGTAGGGCATGACGTCGGTCTTGAGCTGCACGGCGCGGTCGACGCCCATGCTCATCGCCTTGCGCAGCGTCTCCTGGACGACGTCGGGACCAACGGCGTACGCGACGGTCTCGCCGGGCCCCTGCTTCTCGTTGATCTGCAGCGCGACTTCAACCGCGTAGCTGGCGAAGTCGTCGATGTCGAATTTGAGCCCCGTCTCGTCGATGGACGTCGACGACGCGGCAATTCTGAAACGCGACTCCGAGTCCGGAGTTCGCTTGATGCAGACAGCAATTTTCACCGCCCGACCTCGCTCGGCTATGATGCACGCGGAAGTTAGCCGAGCGAGGCGGCTTTGTCATGGCGACGCCCTTGGTGCGCGCGCGGACGGCGAGGGTGCCAAATGACGGACGAGGGCGACCGCCTACTTGAACGCGTTCAGTCCGGTGAGCGCCTGTCCCAGAATGAGCGAGTGCACGTCATGCGTGCCCTCATATGTGTAGACGCTCTCCAAGTTCTCCATGTGCCGCATCGCGGAGTATTCGGCCAGGATTCCGTTGGCACCGAGCAGACGTCGCGTCTCGCGGGCAACATCGGTCGCCATGCTCACGTTGTTGCGTTTGGCGAGCGACACCTGCTGCGGCGTGAACGTCCCCGCGTCCTTGAGCCGACCGAGATGCAGCGAGACGAGTTGCGCCTTGACGATCTCGGTCAGCATGTCGGCGAGTCGCGTTTGCTGAATCTGGAATCCACCGATCGGCCGATCGAACATGATCCGCGTCTTCGAGTACGCGAGCGCCTCCTCGAAACAACCCATCGCCGCGCCGATGGCGCCCCATGAGATGCCGTACCGCGCCTGCGTCAAACACATCAACGGACTCTTGAGACCGCCCGACTTGGGGAGCAGCGCGTCGGCGGGCAGCGCGACTTCCTGGAAAACGAGCTCGCTCGTGTCGCTCGCACGAAGCGACAGCTTTCCTTTTTGATCGCGGGCCTGAAATCCCTTGCTGTCGGTCGGGACGATGAAACCGCGGATCGACTTGTCCTCCTTGTCGCCGTTCGTCTTCGCCCACACGACGGCGATCTGCGCCGTCGATCCGTTCGTGATCCACATCTTGGCGCCGTTCAGAAGCCAGGTCCCGTCGCTCTGCTCGCGCGCCATGGTGATCATGCCCGATGGATTCGATCCGTAGTCCGGCTCCGTCAGGCCAAAGCAGCCGATGATTTTGCCCGCGGCCATCGGCGGCAGGTAGCGCTTCTTCTGCTCGTCGTTGCCGAAGGCATATATGGGATACATGGCCAGTGCGCCCTGCACCGACGCAAACGATCGCACGCCCGAGTCGCCTCGCTCGAGCTCCTGCATGATCAATCCATACGCGACGTTGTTGAGCCCCGCACAGCCGTACTCTTCCGGCAGGTTCGCGCCGAACACGCCGAGCTCCGCCAACTCGGGAATGATTTCCTTGGGGAAGCGACCGTCGACATAGCATTTGCCGATGATCGGCATCACGCGTTCGTCGACGAATTGTCTCACGCTGTCACGGACGGCGCGCTCTTCCTCGGACAGCAGCGAATCGATATTGAAAAAGTCGAGCATGGAAGCGGGTTGGGATGGCGGTGAATCTAAGCCGAGAACGGTGGAACGGCGGAATGGTGGAACGGTGGAACGAAACTGCGGTCACGTTCCGCCGTTCAAGCGAGCGCCGGCGAGCGGCGTTTCCACCGTTTCACCGCTCAGCGGCGCGTGACCTCACGCTTCGCCGCCGCCTGGATCCCGACCTCGCGTGCCTTGCCGCGGAACAGGCGGCCGTGGTCGAGCGGGTGGCCGCTCTCGTCCTGCCATTGATGCACCATCTCGTGCAACAGCGTGTGAAGAGCCTCGTCCCAACCGTGACGACGCAAATGCCGCCAGCTGATGGCGATCTCGCCGCCCTCGCCGCCGGTCGCCGCGGAGTAATGGCCGAGACGGCTCCGCATACGCCGCGAGACGCGAACCGGGATCGTTTTGAGGGCGCCGCTGAAATGGTCGGCGTTGTACCGCGCATGCCACTGCGTGAGCTTGTCGGCCAGCTGCTGATCTTCGGGCCGCGTGCGCTCGCGCCGCGAAGGACGCCGCGACGATCCGCCGGGCATCTCAACGTGGAACGACACGATGCGTCGTTGCGCCACGCGACGCTCGGCGCGCGTTCGACCTTCGACGAACGCGACGATCGCGCGGTGTACGTCCTCCGGCGCCCCGAGATAGCCCTCGTGCACGCGCAGGTCGCGCGCGCGGAAGCTGACCATCACGTTCCGATTTCGGGTCAAGCGGCAGCGCGTGATTCGACTCAGTCCGAGCGCGCGGAGACGTGCCAGCAGCTCGTCGGCGTCGCGCGGCGGCGCGTCGAGCTCGAACGTGAGCTGCGCCGCGTCGTGGCGACCGAGGCCGAAAACGGACCTCAGCGCACGAAGCACTTCACCGGTCCGGCGACGAAGTCGCGCTGATCTGGAGACCACACGAGCGTCGATACCTCGATGTCCGCCTCCGCGATGCGAATGCTGTTCACCGACGACGGCCGCCCGCCACGCGAGCGATTGCTGATCGTCCCCGACGTCGAAATGATCGTGCCCCGTTTCGTGTGCTCGATGAAATGTACCGCTTCCTGATGATCGTGCCCACACAACACGAGATTGACGCCCATCTCGGCGAACGCGCCGAGGATGCGCTGTGTGTTCTTCAGTCCGTGTCGCTGCGACAACTCGCCCTTCACCGGGTTGTGGTGCATCACGATGATGCGCGCATCATCCGCACGCGAGTTCTCGAACTCGAGCCGCGCTCGCTCGATCTGCCCGCGCGTCAGCTGCCCGATGATCGAGATGTCGCGAAGATTCCAGGTCAGCGTGTGCCGGGTGACACCGTGCGACGTGTTGAGCCCCACGAACGTCGCGCCGGCCACGCGGAGCACCGGCTCGAGATCCTTGCTGATGTACGCTCGATACTTGGCGAACATCTTCGAGTCGTCGCCGAGCCCCATCGGCGAGACCCACCATGCGACGTCATGGTTTCCCGGCACGACGATCGTGCGGCTCACCTTCTCGGCATGCTGGATGAACGCGCGCGCGCGCTGAAACTCACCGGCACGGGCGCGCTGCGAGACGTCACCCGAGATCGCCACGACGTCGTACTTGCGGTCCTGAATCAACGCCTCGATCGCCTCGTACTGCTCGGGCACCGCCGGATGCCCGAAGTGCAGATCGGAGCAATGGAAGAGCGTCGTGATCCCGGGCGGAGACGTCACAGCTTGGCGATGATCGCGTCGGTGAATTGATCGGTCGACGCCGAGCCGCCGAGGTCGCGGGTCACGGTCTTGCCTTCGCGAATCGTCGTCTCGAGCGCGCGCCGAATGCGCCTCGCACGGTCTTCGTCGCCGATGTGGTCCAGCAGCATGCACGCGGCGAGGATCACCGCGCCTGGGTTGGCGACGTTCTTCCCGGCGATGTCGGGCGCCGTGCCGTGCACCGCCTCGAAGATCGCGCCGTTGATTCCGATGTTGGCGCCCGGGGCCAGCCCCAGACCGCCTACGAGGCCGGAGATCTGATCCGACAGGATATCGCCGAACAAGTTCGTCGTGACGATGACGTCGAACCGTTCGGGGTGCAGCACGAGGTTCATCGCCATCGCGTCGACAATCCGTTCCTCGAACTCGATCTGTCCGGCGTAGTCGCGTGCCACCATGCGACCGGTATCCAGGAACAATCCTTGTGAGAACTTGAGAATGTTCGCCTTGTGAACCAGCGTCACCTTCTTGCGATGATGCTTGACCGCGTACTCGAAGGCGTAGCGCACGATCCGTTCCGATCCGCCGCGCGTGATGATCGCGATCGACTCGGCGGCGGCGCGCGGATCGTCGCCGACGCGAATGTAGTGCTCGACGCCGACGTACAGCCCCTCGGTGTTCTCGCGGATCAGCACGATGTCGAGGTCGTGATACCGACCACCGGGGACGATCGAATACGCCGGGCGCACGTTGGCGTACAGATCGAACGTCTTGCGCAGCGCCACGTTGATCGAGCGATACCCTTCACCGACCGGCGTCTCGAGCGGTCCTTTGAGGGCGAGCTTGGTTCGTTTGATCGAATCAAGCGTGGCGTCGGGAATCGGATCGCCGAATCGCGCGACGCCGGCCATTCCGGCCAACTGCGTGTCCCACTCTATTTGCGCGCCCGCGGCCGCAAGGATGCGCACCGTGGCGTTCGCGATCGACGGTCCGATGCCGTCGCCGGGAATCAGCGTGACTTGTGTGGACATGTAGTGGGGTGAACGTGATCTACGATGTGCTTCGTCATGGCGCGACGACGTTGGCGAATCGCGCGGCCAGGCTCGCGGTGATCACGGGGCCAAACGCCGCCGCGCTGTCGCCGGCGACCTGGCCGATCCAGAGCACGTTGGACGTCCGGGCGTCGAGGAGCACCACGCGCAAGACGCCGCGCCCTCCGCTCGTGCCGGCCTTCTCGAGCCGCAGCTCGACCGGCGCGAGAACGAGCCGGACTTCGTCGTGGAGCGCGACCAACGTACGCACCTGCGACGCCAGCGGCTCGGGCAGCCGGGCGTCGGCGGCGAGCATCGGTGAGCGAAGCGGCTCCTCGGCCAGCGTGTACGGATCAGCCGCGTACGTCGAGTTGCGTTTGTAGCTCTGCTCGAGCTGAGCCGGGAAGATCCAAGTCTTGTCCAGGCCTCGCTCCTCGAGGGCGGCCTTGATGTCGGTGTCGAGTGTACGCTGCACGTCGCTCGGACGCCCGGCCGCGGCGCCCCAGTCGAGGCCAGGCCCGACACGGAACGCATAGGTCGGCAGGATGATGATGTGCTGCCTGGCCAGGCCCGAGAGCGCGTGCTCCGGGGCCTGTGATACGGACTCGGCCTGGCGAGCCCCGTGACACGCGGCCGCGACGGTAATCATCGTCCCGGCGGCGGCGATCTTGATCGCGCGAGTAAGCGGCATGGCGGAAGAATAATCGGTGATCCGCCGAGACGGGTGGGCTCGGTGTCGTCGTTTGCCGTTGACCTTCGTTCGACCGATCGGCAATTTGGCCCCCGTCCTCTTTATCCGGAGCCTGCTTCTCATGCCGAAGGTGTTCCGTGCGGCCGTTTGGGTATTGATCGCCGTTCTCGCCGCCGCGGCATTTGCCAGGCTGGCGATGTCCCGCGGCGAAACGGTCAACGCCGCTTGGTTGCTTACCGCGGCGATCTGCAGCTACGCCGTCGCGTACCGCTTCTACAGCAAGTTCATCGCGTCGAAAATCTTCGCACTCGACGCGTCGCGCGCGACGCCGGCCGTACGGCTCGATGACGGACACGACTTCGTGCCGACGAATCGGTGGATCGTCTTCGGACACCACTTCGCGGCGATCGCTGGACCCGGACCACTGGTCGGTCCGACGCTCGCCGCGCAGTTCGGATTCTTGCCCGGCGTCATCTGGATCGTCGTCGGCGTGGCGCTCGGCGGCGCTGTTCAGGATTTCGTGATTCTCGCCTCGTCGGTGAGACGAAACGGAAAGTCGCTCGGTCAGATGGCGCGCGAGGAAATTGGTCCCATCGCCGGCGTGACGGCGCTCGTCGCCGTGCTCGGCATCATGATCGTGCTGCTCGCCGTGCTGGCGCTGGTCGTCGTCAACGCGTTGAAGTCCAGTCCGTGGGGCACCGTCACCATCGGACTCACGATACCGATCGCCATGCTCATGGGCGTGTACCTACGCTGGATTCGGCCCGGTCGCGTGCTCGAGGCGAGCGCGATGGGCATCGTGGCGATCATCGCCGCGCTGTACGTCGGGCAATGGGTCTCCAACCAGCCGTCGCTCGCCGCGGCGTTCACGCTGAGCGGCGGCGCGTTGGCGGTCGCGATCATGATCTACAGCTTCGCCGCGTCGGTGGTTCCTGTATGGCTGCTGCTCGCGCCGCGCGACTACCTCTCGGCGTTCGTCAAGATCGCCGTGGTTCTCGCCCTCGCCGTGGGCATCCTCGTGTCGCTGCCGCCGCTACAAATGCCGGCGATCACACAGTTCGTGGATGGCACGGGTCCGGTCTTCGCGGGAAAGGTGTTCCCGTTCGCCTTCATCACGATCGCGTGCGGTGCCATCTCTGGCTTTCACGCGCTCGTGGCGTCGGGCACGACGCCCAAGCTGCTGGAGAACGAGATGGATGCCCGCATGGTCGGCTACGGCAGCATGCTGATGGAGTCGTTCGTCGCCGTCATGGCGTTGATCGCCGCCTGCGCGTTGACGCCGGGCGTCTACTTCGCCATCAACGCGCCCGCGGGCGCGATCGGCGCCACGGCCGCGAGCGCAGCCGAAGCGGTGCGGCATTGGGGCTTCGTGCTGGATCCGGCGGAAATGCAGCGACTCGCCGCGCAGGTCGGCGAGTCGTCGCTGCTGTCGCGCACCGGCGGCGCGCCCAGCCTGGCGCTGGGCATGGCCCACCTGTTCTCGAATGTACTGGGAGGCGGCGAGGCGATGGCGATCTGGTATCACTTCGCCATCATGTTCGAGGCCCTCTTCATTCTCACGACGCTCGACGCCGGCACGCGCGTCGGTCGCTTCATGCTTCAAGATCTCGGTCGACATGTCTGGGCGCCGTTCGGCCGCGTGTCGTGGTATCCGGCGGTGGTGCTGTCGAGCGCGCTGATCGTGGCCATGTGGGGACACTTCCTCTACCAAGGCGTGATCGATCCACTCGGCGGGATCAACTCGCTGTGGCCGCTTTTTGGAATCTCTAATCAGCTGTTGGCCACGGTTGCGTTGTGCGTCGGCACGACGATCATCATCAAGATGGGCAAGGCGCGATACGCATGGGTCACGATGTTGCCGCTCGCTTGGCTGACCATCGTTACGATGGCCGCGGGATGGGAAAAGCTGTTTTCGCCCGACGTCAAGCTGGGCTTCCTCTCGCACGCGCATCTGGTCCAGGGACAGGTCGTCGCGAACGCGCTACCGGCGGCGATCAAGACATTGACGGATGCGCGCCGCGTGATTTTCAACGATTATCTCGACGCTGCCGTCGCCGCGTTCTTCATGGTCTCCGTGGTGGTGATCCTCGCCGACAGCGTGCGCGAATGGGTCGCCGTGCTTGGTGGACGAAAGCCGGCCGTTTCGTCCGAGGTGCCGTTCGACGCCCGGGTGGCGGTGGTGGGAGACTGATATGCGGATTGAATCGCTCAAAACGGCTTGGCATGACACAGCCAACGTGATTCGACGCGTGATCGGCGTGCCGGACTACGATCGGTACGTCGCACACATCCGCGCGCACCACCCGAACGCGCCCGTCTTGTCTCGCGACGAGTTCATGCGCCAGCGTCAAGCCGATCGGTACAGCAAGCCGGGCGCGCGCTGCTGCTAGCGCGCCCGGCCGAGGGGTCTAGTCATGGGAACCCTTTGGCTCTACGTTCTCCGTGTGATGAATCCGAAAGGGTGATCCCGTGGGCTCTTTGCAGCACCATCGATCGAACACGCACCGTCCGGCGTCTGCCACCGCAACGCCGGGCGGGAAGTCGCATCGAGGGCGTCGGTCGTCGAATTCACGGGCGTCTCGCTTGCGGGCCGCGTCGGCGGTCCAAACGCGGCAGATCGTCGTGGCCCAGCCGCTCACGAACGGCCGCACGCGCCGCGAGCGAATGATGATCGTGCTGCTTGTCACCGTCCTTGCGGCGGACGTGCTTCGCTGGGTGGTTCCCCACATCCGCTGACCGCGTTCCGCATCTCCGCGCGAACGACAGTGCGTCGAGATTCAGGATCTCGCCGGATGCGGTGACGGCAGCATGAGCAACGCCAGCGCGGCCACGAGTGCGAGCCCCGCCCCGATGCTGAACGCGAACGGCGACCCGAATCGGTCCCAGAGCACACCGAACAGGACCGAAGCCGGCAGTGCGCCGATGCCGATCGCCAGATAGTACCAGCCGTACGCCGAGCCGCGACGGTCAGCCGGTACCACGTCGGCGACGAGCGCGAGCTCCGTTCCTTCCGTCAAGCCGAAGAAGACACCGTAGCCGGCGAAGAGCGCCCACGCCTCCCACGCATTGGAGGCGCGGGCGAAGAGAAAGTAGACCACCGCGTAGACGAGCCATCCGGCGATGAGCGTTGGACGCCGGCCGACTCGGTCCGAAAGTGCACCACCGGGGACGTTCGACAGGCTCTTCACCCCGTTCAGCAGCGCCCAAAGAATCGGCGCCAGCGCCACCGGGACCCCAAGCTGACGGGCGCGCAGGAGCAGGAAAGCATCGGTCGAATTCCCAAGCGTGAACACGAAGATCACAATGAGAAACGCCCAGAATCGCGCGCCCATGCCCGTGCGAAGAGTGAGCCCGTTGGCCGCTGTAGCTGTGCGCTGCTGTCGGATCTCACGCACGCCGACGATTGCGACGATTACGGCGATCACGCCGGGTATTGCCGCAAGCCAGAAGACCGTGCGTAGCGACACGTGCCACCACGAGAGGATCGCGAACGCGATCAAAGGACCGAGGAGCGCTCCGGCATTGTCGGCGGCGCTACGGACGCCGAACGCGCGGCCGCGAACGCTCGGATGGATCGAATCGGCGATCAGCGCGTCGCGCGGCGCGTTGCGTATTCCTTTTCCAACACGATCGCTCACGCGAATCAGCAGGACCTGCATGGCTGATTGCGCGATCGCGACCAGCGGTCGCACGGCCGACGCGAGCGCGTAGCCTGCCACGACCATCGGCTTCCTGCGACGCACGCGGTCCGACCACCAGCCACTCGCCAATTTGAGCAAGGCCGAAATGGATTCGGCCGTGCCCTCGATCGCCCCGATGAAGCCTGCGCCGACGCCCAGCACCGTCGTGAGAAAGACGGGCAGCAGCGGATAGATCATCTCGCTCGACACGTCGGTGAAGAAGCTCACCGCTGCGAGTGCGTACACGTTGCGCCCGAGGGTTCGTGACGAATGGTCGCGGTCGGTGCCGGGTTCTGGTTGGGCCATGATCGTCGAATCTACCACTTGCGGCTGGCCGCCGAGCCATAGCAATTCATAGGTATGACGTTCCGCGCGCCGGCGTTTGCCGACACGGTCTCGACACATCGAACGCTCACTCCGGCGCACGCGCGTCTCGCCGCACGAGACGACGCCATCTTGCGCGCGCAGATCACCGTGGCGCAGATCGCCGCGCCGACGGGTGAGGAGCATGAGCGCGGCGGCTGGGTTGCGCGGCGCTTTCGGGACTGCGGGTTGTCGGACATCCACACCGACGACGCCGGCAACGTGATCGGCCGTCGGGACGGCAACGCCGCGCTACCGCCGGTCGTCATTTGCGCTCATCTCGACACGGTATTTCCGCGCGACACCGATCTGTCGATCCGCCGCGACGGCGAGCGTCTCGTCGGACCGGGGATCAACGACAACGGCCGCGGACTCGCGGTCATGCTCGCCTTGGCCGCTGAGATCGACGGCGTGCGTCTACGCACGCGGCATCCGATCGAGTTCGTCGCGACCACTGGCGAGGAAGGCCTCGGGGATCTGCGAGGCGCCAAGCACTACTTCGCCGGCCGCGGTCGCGGCGCCCACGCGATGGTCGCGCTCGACGGCGCCGGCGACGAGCGAATCATTCATCGCGCACTGGGATCGCGTCGCTTCCGCGTCTCGTATTCGGGACCGGGCGGCCATTCCTGGGCCGCGTTCGGCGTGCCGAACGCCGTGCACGCCGCCGCCGGTGCCGCCGCGCGGCTGGCGTCGTTGCCGCTTCCGTCGACGCCGCGGACGACGTTATCGGTGGGCAGAATCGGCGGCGGCCTGTCCGTGAACTCGATTCCCGACCGTGCGTGGCTCGAGATCGACTCTCGCTCGACGTCGGCGATCGTTCTGGACGACATCGAGCGCGCCGTTCGCACGATCGCGCAGGTCGCGGCCGACGACGAGAACGCCAAGCGGCCGGCCGGTACGCGATCGCTCGTCGTCGACGTGGAATCGATCGGCGCGCGTCCGTGCGGCGAGACACCGGCCGATCACGCGCTCGTGCAGGCTGCGCTCGAGGCGACGCGGCTCGTGGGGCGCCAGCCCGACCTGGCACTCGCGTCGACGGACGCAAACGTGGCCATCAGCCACGGCATCCCGGCGATCGCGATCGGTGCCGGTGGCCGCGGCGGCGACGCCCACACGCACTCCGAGTGGTTCGACAACCTCCACGGCACACTCGGCGTAGCCCGCGCGTTGACAATCGTGATGACCACGGCGCGCCTGGCGAGCTGAGATTCCCCAAAGAATCCCCGCAGGGCAGTTCTCCGTTTACGGACTTAGTGCTGCTGACTTCCCACGTTCATCGTTCGTCTAACCGAGCGGACCATGAAACGTGTCGGTCACGCCGTCTGCAACGGCTCGGCCTTCGACAACGCGCGACCAAGGAGACGCATGGCTCCATATGTCTCGAAGCCTAGCGCAACAGCGGCCGTGATAATCACGATCGCGAGCTGAATCGCGCGCGTCTCCGACGAGGCGGTCGCGGTGACAATCAACCACGCCGCCAACATCGGCACGATCATGCCGAGCGCTAATGAAAAGATTGTGGCCACCGTCGCGAGCATGTTCTGCCCCAACGCCTCGACGCCCACGCTCACCACTGGACCAAGCCGCACCCACGCCGGGAACAGCACCGCCGTCGCGTTCTGGATCGTGAGGATCGCCGTGTTGAGGGCGACAACTGCGAATGGCGCGGCAATCAATATCGCCAACCGCATATCGGCGCCGAGTAGGCTCGAGCGCGAAGCGGACAGCGCGACGTACGCGAACGCGACCAGGACGATCTGCACCACCGCCATCGGCAGCGCCGACGACGCCACCTCGGCGACGACGATCTCACCGGGCGGAATGGGCAGCGACTTGATGAGCGGCAAGTGCTGCATGTCGGCGCGAAGATCGTTTCGAATGAGACGTCCTCCGAACAACAGCAGCATGCCCATCAAAACGAGGGCGCCGATCGCCAACACCGCGCCCAAGTCCATGCCCGCCCCCGAGGTCGCCGCGCCGATCGCGATCGCCATCGTCACCGGGCCGACGAACACACGGAGCTGCGCCGTTCGACGCAGGCACAACATGTTCTTCCAGAAGATCGCGAGCGCCGGATGACCAACCGATGCAAGGCGAAGCGTAGACGCGGGCGACCGCGGCGCAGCGATCGCACCCATCGATCGCCTCGCCCGCATCGCGTCGAGACGTCGCGCACGCTCGGCCGACGCCTCGATCGCTGCGTCCTCGAATGCGGTGTCGGTTCGGAACACCCAAACCGCGTGCACGACTACCATGCCCACCGCCGGGATGATTTCTCGATTCCATTCCGACGTCGTTTGCGCGAACGCCGGCGCGACGATGAGATGAAACGGATACAGGCCAATCGACGCCGGCGGCATCGACAAGACGTGGCCCAGCACGGTGAAAAAGCCTCCGGTGCTATGCACGGCGCCAAGCTGAGCGCGCGCTCCGATGAGACTGACGACCAGTGACAAGCCGATGGCGGCAAAGAGAACGATCGACCACCGATTGCGACGCGAACCGGCCGCCCCGTGCTCCCGCCACGCCGAGCGAACGAGCGCGGCGCCCAGGCGGTGTAGGTTGAGCGTCGAGAAGAGCACCCAGATCGCGAGCGCCCGCATCCCGGCCGGCAGAACGGTTCCACCGCGCCGAAGGATGAACACCCAAATCAACACGTTGATGACGACGGCGATCTGCGCGCGCGTGAGTTTGTATCCGATCAGCGCGCGCCGCGACAACGGCGCGGGAAAAAGCAACGACAGCTCGGCTTGCGTAAACGCGAGTGCCGTCGTGTCGGAGCCAAAGACCCACGATCCCATCAGTGTCACGACGAGCAGCACGGTGATGATCATTTCCGTCGGCTGACCGAGGAGCGACGAGATGCCGCTCACGCTGCTGTTCGGTCGCAGCAGGAACGACCAGATGTACAGTCCGCCCACGATCAGCGCGGCCGCGTAGCGCGGACTACGCACGCGGCGCAGCGCGGTCGTCACGCGATTGCGGCCGCTCGTCCAGATCAGATAGAGAAAGGCGTTCACGCCACGCCCTTCGCGTCGCTGGTGAGCGCGATAAACACGTCCTCGAGCGACTGGCCGGCCAGTTCCGGATGCGTCGCGATGATTTCGTCGATCGTCCCGTACGCGACGTACTCGCCCCGGCGCACCACGAGCAGCTTCGTGCAGAGCTCCTCCACCAGATTGAGGAGATGCGAGCTGAGGATGATCGCCGCACCACGCGCGGCTCGATTGGCGATCGTCTCGCGCATGCGCCTGATGCCCGCCGGATCGAGACCCGTCAGGGGCTCGTCGAGGATCAGTACCGACGGCTCGTGGAGCAGCCCGCACGCGATCGCCAGTTTTTGGCGCATGCCGCGCGACAGTTCACCAGGAAGCGCTCGCTTCTTTTCGGAGAGCTCCAGCTCGTCCAGCAGCGCCGGCATGCGCGTCTCCACGTCGGCCACACCGTAGAGGCGCGCGATGAATCGCAGATGCTCCTCGACCGAGAGATAGTCGAACAGATGCGGCTCGTCGGGGATGAACGCCAGTGCGCGCTTGGCGGCAATGGCGTCGTCATGCATGTCATGACCGGCGATGGCGATCGAGCCCGACGACGGCGAGATGATTCCGGCGAGGCACCGCAGCGTGGTCGTCTTGCCGGCGCCGTTCGGCCCGACGAGACCCAGAATCTCACCGGCATCGACGTGGAACGAGATCGATCGTACGGCGGGGAAATCGCCGTAGAGCTTCGTCAGATCGCGGACAATGATCATCCGCCGTGCGTGACCGTCGAGTGATCACCGATGTTGATGCGTCCCTTGATGCCCTCGACGACCGCGGCATCGCCGATCAACGATCCGTCGAGCGTCGAATTGACGATCGTGGTGCCGGCGCCGACCACGGTGTTCGAGAGCTCGGAGTGATCGACGCGACTGCCGGAGCTGATCGACACGTTCGGACCGATCGTCGATGCCGACAGCGTGACGTCGTCCTCGATGTAAACGGGATCGACGAGGCGAACGCCGGCCGGCACCGACTTGGGTCGGCGGGCGCGGCCTTTCTCGAGCATCGTGCGGTTGGTCTCGAGCAGCGTGCCCTGCTCGCCGGCGTCGTACCATCCTTCCACGTCGATGACTTTGATCTTGGCGCCGTGATCGATCATGTACTGGAACGCGTCGGTGAGATAGTACTCGCCCTTGTTCTTCGGCTGTTTGAGCGTCCAGTCGATCCCCTCGAACAAGAGCTTCCAATTCTTGATATAGTAGAGTCCAATGTTCGCCCGCTTGGATACGGGAGTCGTCGGCTTTTCCACGATCTTCGTCATGTTGCCGGCGCTGTCCGACACGACCACGCCGAAGCGCTGATAGTCTTCGACGGTCTTGACCCAGATGATCCCGTCGGCGTCGGTGTGCTTCACCACCGAGAGATCGGCGTCGAAGATGGTGTCGACGAAGATGATGAACACCGGCTGATCGATGTACGGGCGCGCCAGGGCGACGGCGCCCGCGGTGCCGTCTTGCACTTTCTGCTCGATGAATACGGAGTCGAAGGGAAACTTTCGCCGCGCGTATTCCTCGACCTTGTCCTTGAGATGCCCGGTGATGTAGACGACCTGCTCGACCTCGCCCATCCGCTCGAGGTCTTCCATGACGTAGTCGATCACCGGCTTGCCGGCGATCTTGAGCATCGGCTTGGGCGTGATGTGCGTATGGGGGCGAAGCCGCGTGCCCTTTCCCGCGAGTGGGATGATGACTTTCATGGCGCGCTCGTCCCCTCGCGCCCGTATCGGTCCTTGATCCGCACGACGTCGTCCAGGTGCGGCGTCGACACCTCGAGGATGTCGCAGTCGGTCACGGCTTCCATCTGGTGAATGGTTCCAGGCGTGATACGGAACGCCTCACCGATCTTGAGCTGTACGTCACGCGGCTGGTCGTTCTCCCAAATCCGGTAGATCAGCTCACCGGACATGAGATAGACGGTCTCGTCCTTGACGTTGTGATACTGCACGGACAGCGCCTCCCCAGCCGTGATGTGCAGAATCTTTCCGACGTAGCTCTCCGTGTGCGCCCAGATGGTCTCGTGGCCCCAGGGCTTGGGGACGCGTTTGATCGTTGCGCGTCCGCTCATGCGCGTGCGTTTACGGGTGGTTTCAGCATGGCGGTAATATCGGCGCACGCCTGAGGGGGCGAAAGCGGTCCCGGCACTGCCCGGCATGCTCCCTGCTCTTCTCCCGGCCAAATGATACTCGCGCCCCGCTATCTGCCCCGGCTCGCGGCAACCATCGGGCTGTTCACGCGATACGGGTTGGCCGACTTCGCGAAGCAACAGGGACTCGACGCCATTGCCCATGAGCCCGAGCCGGGTGAGGATCATGCTGGCTCGCCACGCCTGGCGGAGGCATTCCGCAAGCGACTCGTCGAGCTCGGACCAGCGTACATCAAGCTGGGACAGGTGCTCTCGACGAGACCGGATCTCATTCCCGAGTCCTACATCCACGAGCTCGAAAAGCTGCAGGATGACGTCGACCAGATCCCGCTCGCACAAGTCGAGGAGATCGTTCAGCACGAGTTGGGCGCTCGACTCAGCAAGCTGTTCGCCTCGTTCGACGAGACACCCATCGGCACCGCGAGCCTCGGCCAGGTGCACGCCGCCGAGCTGCGCGACGGACGCCCGGTCGTGGTCAAAGTGCAGCGGCCGAACATTCGCAACGACCTCGCTGACGACGTCGCTTTTTTCCGCGAGCTCGCAACCTTCCTCTCCGAGCACACGCCGGCCGGTGCACGCATCGATCTGGTCGGCGTCGTGCAGCAGCTCGAGCGGGCGCTCAGCGACGAGTTGGACTATCGAATCGAGGCGCGGAACGCGGCAACCTTTCGTCGTAGCCTCGCCGAATTTCCGCGCATCCTCGTTCCACGCGTCATCGAGGCGTACACCACGGAGCGCGTACTGACCACCGAACGCGTTCGCGGATCGAAGATCGACACGATCTCGCCGCTCACGCGGCTCGAGCACGATTTTCATCCCGTGGCCGAAGAGCTCACGCGCGCGTATCTCAAACAGATCACGATCGACGGACACTTTCACGCCGACCCGCATCCCGGCAACATGTTCGTCGTGTTTCCCGAGAGCACGAACCCGCCGACACCCTCCGAGGTCGTGGCGAGCGACCGGCGTACCGTCCAACGCCCGGCGGTCACGCCGCTCTCGCGCATCGAGAACGAAGCCCAGCGCCACGCAGCGCCGCAACCAGCCGACGTCGACGTCAAGCTCGCGCTGATCGACTTCGGGATGACCGCGCGACTATCGGACAGCCTGAAGCGGCACGTCATTCGACTTCTGCTCGACCTGGCCGACAACCGCGGAGACGATGCGGCTGAGACGATGGTCGAAATCGGAACCGAGCTGCCGGGCTTCGACCGCGAAGCGTACGTGCGCGAGATTGCGTCACTCATGGCGCGCAACTACAACCTCTCACTCGCCGAGCTCGATACCGGCAAGGTGCTGTACGAGCTGATCAACACATCGTATCAGCGCGGTCTGCGACTGCCTGCCGAGCTGACGCTGCTCGCGAAAGCACTGTTCAATCTCGATACCGTCACTCGCTCGATCGATCCCACGTTCAGTCCCATCCCGACGATTCGAGAATTCGGCAATCAGATCGTCGCCGATCGCGCCAAACAGGACCTGAACCCGCGGCGGCTCTATCAGCTCGCGACCGAAGGGAACGACTTGCTGATGGCGCTGCCGCATCGGCTCGATCTCATCACCGCGCGCATGGCGAGCAACGAGTTCCAGACGAAGATCGAGGTCCCGCAGCTCACGCTGATGATCGAAGCGTTGCAGAAGGTCGCAAACCGGGTATTCTCGGGGCTCGTTCTCGCCGGACTACTCGTGGCAAGCGCGATGCTGATGCAGTACCATCGGGCGCTCGGCACGGCGGGCTTTGTGTTCGCCGGAGTGCTCGGCGCGTGGATGGTGTTGGCGATCTTGTGGTCGGATCGAGCGAAGGATCGAAAGTAGTCGCTTCGCATCGCGCATCGCGCATTCGCAGGTGAATGGTTACGGCTTCGCTCGGTCGTGGTCCACCGACCAGATGTACACGGCGACGCGCACGGCGTCAGCGTCGCTGATGCCGCCAGGATGGGCAACCATGACCGTTCCACGCACGCCGTGAGTATCGACGTAGTAGATCGCACTCAGCTCGCCGCCCATGGCGTCCTTCCACGCGTGAGGCTTGAGTGTCGGGGCAATGGGGCCGCCCTCGAGGTTCTGCCCGTGGCACGCGAAACACATGCCCTGCCCGTGGAAAATTCGTCGGCCGGCGCTCACCATCTCGGGCGGAATGGCGTTCGTGTCGGGTAACGCCGGCACCTGCGCTGCGGGGGCCTGGTCCGCTACCGGTAACTCCGCGACGCCAAGCGCCAAGGCCAGCGCGCCGGCTGCCCACGCGATGTTCGAGACAGGCATTGTGACCCTCCGGCCATCGGTGCGCGATCAGCGGACGGGAGCTATCTTGACCTCGAGTCTGCGGACGCGCAAGGATACTGCCGCGTCGGCGCATGCTCTCGGCCGATCAGACGTCAATGTAAATGTAAGCTAAGCGCCGAAGACCAGTTCCTTCGTGGAGGAGCGATGCACGCCAAACGCGCCGCTGTGGCCGGGGCGATCGGCACGGGAATATTGACCGCGCTCTGGCTGGTCGAGCCCTCGATCGGACTTCCAAAGATCGCGATCGGACAGATTCTCAGCACCTTCATGTCGGTATCGGTGGCGCACCTGCGCGTAGGGATCGCCGGCGGATGGATCGTACATCTCTTCGTCGGCATTCTGCTGGCGCTGATCTACGCCTGGTACTTCGCCGACCGTTTGCCCGGTCCGCCGGCAGCTCGCGGAGCCATCTACGGGGTCTTGGTGTTCGTCGTCGCACAGTGCTTCTTCATGCCGCTGGTCGGCGCCGGATTTTTCTCGCGCGGTGACTTCGAGCTGCTGATCGGGAGCCTGCTCGGACATGTCGTTTACGGCGCGGTGGTCGGATGGATCTACCACCCTGCGCTCCATCCAGCCGCGACGACGGCGACCGCCGGCACTACCACAGCTCTCCCACCGTGATCACCCAGCGCCGCGCCAACGAGCCGTTGCCGCCGAGCCCCTTGCCACCGGCCAGACGTGTGTAGTTCACCAGCACGGGGGCATCGAGACGAACGTGCACGTCGCGGTCGTACAGCCTCCCGCGTGCAATGAGTCCAGCGCCCGCATCGGCGAGCGTCGTCCCTGACAACCCGAGGCTCTTCGACGACGCCACCGCGGCGTCACCGAAGATGCTGAACGAGAACGTCGCGCGCCCCCATTTACCATGCGTCGTCGCGAGCCGCTGGACGAACTCGCCGTTCACCGCGCCCACGCCGTCGAGCGGCGTGTCGATCCGATAACCGCGAAGCCCCGCGCCGCCGAGCGGCAGATAGTTGATTCCACTTTGCTTCAGCAGCGCATCGCGCGGACGGAACAGATCGTTCGTGAACGTCTCGAACGGATCCTGCGTCGACGCGTACACCGCCCGTTGACTCGGCGCGTTCTGCGCGGCACCGCCATACAATCTCACGTGCAGCTGCGACGCCGTGCCCGCCAGCGATCGAACCGCGCCGATCGACGCCTCTGCCCGCACGTACGCACCGCCGTGATCGACGGCGTCCGTCGTTCGCGTCACGTTGCTTCGCGTGGCGGCGCCCGCGCCGACCGATCCGCGGAACGTCGCGTAGTCGCTGTCCGCCGTCACCGTCGTCTTGTAGGAACCGGAGCCGCCCACTTCGACCAGGCTCGCATCAGACCACTGCTCGGGTAGAAGAATCGAGTCCGTCGGCGCCGCCACCGTCGCGTAGACTTTCGCCTTGATGGTCGGGCCAGGCGTGTCGATGAACGGACTCAGATCCCAGTTCTTGAACGCGTCGATCTTGAGCAACCCGTCCAAGTAGTTGAAGGCACCGCCATAGCCCATCAGCGGACGATCGATTCCCGGGATATACAAGTTCTCGAACCGCGCCCAGATTTGCGCGCGCGTCACAACACTCGGCTGGTGTCCGCCTGGCCCGCGCGGCGCTTTTGTCGCCACCGCAATGCCGCCGTCGTGGATGTCGACCAGCGAGAGGTAGTTCGTCTTGGCACGGACGCCGAGCACGGCGCCTTGCGGCCCGGTGTACCAACCCGCCGGCGACAGCGCAACGATCGTATGTGATCGATCGGCTTGATCGAGATAAGGCCAGTTGTACGTGATGCGCGGCTCGCGAACGGTGATCAGGAACGTGCTGAGATGATTGTTGCGCCAATCCCAATCCCACGTCACGTGATTTGGATCGAGCTCGACTTCGAGCGGCGCTTCGTTGGTCGTGATGAGCACATCCTGATTGTCGTGCACCGCGTCGGCACGAGCGATCGTCCAGCCGGATTTCGTCAGTACACCAACCGGCATCGGGTGCCGCAATTCTCCGCGACGAAGCACGCGCGCGGTCGTGCGCCAAGTCGAACCGTCGGTCGAGACATTGTACGTCGTCAGCGAATAGTCCATCAATCCCGTGCCGTGGACCCACTCGTCGAAGAACCACCCGAGATCGCTTCCGTACGCCCGGGCCGCCGATCCACGCATCGCCCGCTCGTCGACGTGCTTCAGCGCCCAACGATTGTAGTAGTCGTGAAAGAATTCTCGGAACGCGCTGTCACCCATCACGTCGCGAAGCTGGCCGTACATCAACTTCGCGCGATTGTAGATCATGTCGTTGTAGATCCCGAACTCGGAGAAGTCCGCCGAGTTGGTGCCGATCGGTTGCGCGCGGCCGAGAATCTCGAGACGCCAATCAGGCAGCGTCGTGCTGTCTGATCGCGGGATACTCACCGCATTGACGCGATAGCCTTCGGGCAGGCGAGGTGGTTCAGGCACGACGCCAATGCGCTCCTGCGGCGTCAACTTCTGCGCCCAATCGGTCTGATACGAGGTCAAGCCTTCATCCATCCATCCAGACCGCCATTCGTTGTTGCCGAGAATGCCGTATGTGAACACGTGGCCGAGCTCGTGCAGGATGAGACCCTGCGACGCCGAGCCGTTCATGATCATCATGGGGAACTCGGTGCCGCCCGGATCCAGACGATGGACGTTCGTGGCCTGCGGGTACGCGTACGGTCCCCAAATGGACTCCAGCCACTTGAGCGCGAAGATCGTCCGCTCGAGCGCGCGTCCTCCGCCCCAGGTCGAGTCGTCGCCCGGCTTATAGAGCACGTTCACAGACACTGTGTCCCATGTCGGGAAATGCATGTGCGGAACCTGACGCACGTACACGCCACCCTCGTAACGATAGTCCGGCGATGCGCTCCAGGCAAAATGATGAACGTCCTTGGCGACGAATCGCACGCTCCGGTATCCGGCAGGCACAGTCGCTTCGACTGGAGGCAATTCGCCGTATGCGTACTGGGCGAGGCGCGGCGCACCGGTGCGTGACACGCGCGACCATCCCGGATCGCCGTTCACCGGGACGCCGGTCGACGCGATGATCTGGTCGTCGCGCACGACCATCGTCACGTCGTATGTCCCGTACTCGCCGTATAGCTCGCCGGCGGGGACCAAGGCATTCGGCTCCCACCCGCCGCGGTCGTAGACCGCCACCTTGGGAAACCATTGCGCGAAATCCCACGTGCGTCCGCGACGCCCCTGTCGCCTCGTCACCGTCGACGGCCGGGCGTCCCACACGAAGCGAATGCGAATCGAGTCATGCGGAGCAAGCGGCGTCGGCAGGCGAAGATGCGCCACGGTGCTGTCCGGCGATCCCGGGTAATCGACGATCACCGGAACGCCGTTGACCACAGGCGCCTGGGTGAAACGCTCGTATCCGTAATTCGGCTCCGTCAGATCCTGAAATCGGACGCGGTTCTCGTGCTCGTCGGATGCGCTCCACTTCGACCCCGGACGAAACGCGTTCAGATATTGGTGGAAGTACATCTCGCGCAACGTGTCGGGCGAGTTGTTCGTGTACGTCAACACGCCGTCCGCGCGAAGTTTGGTCTGCGCCTCGTCGAGCGTCGCGACAATCTGGTAATGAACGTTCTGCTGCCAATAGCCGATGGTGTCGCCGGACGGTGGGGTGGTCGCGCCCTGAAACGCCGGCGTCTGCAGCAAGCCGATTACGCCAAGTAGGAAAATCATGGCTGAATTGTAGTCAGCCGCCGACGAAGGGGACTACTGCCTGGCGCACCCTCGCGCCCGCCGGCATAATCGAATCGTAATCGGCCACCACTGGCCGACGTCGCATTGCGAAGCAAGGTTACACACGTGTACTCGACGTGCCTGTTCTGCCAAGAGAGCCTCGGCGCCAACGATGTCATCGCGCCGTTCCCCGTCGGTCGTCGCCTCGCATTCGACGCCGCCAAGGGGAGACTCTGGGTCGTCTGCCATCATTGCGCGCGCTGGAATCTCTCGCCGCTCGAGGAGCGCTGGGAAGCGATCGAGGATTGCGAGCGGGCGTTCCGCGGCACGCTCGTGCGGGTGTCGACGGACAACATCGGTCTGGCGCGCATGGCGGACGGCCTGGAGCTGATCCGAATCGGCTCTCCACTGCGACCAGAGTTCGCGGCGTGGCGGTACGGCAGACATTTCGGCACGAGGCGACGACGCACGCACCTCGTCGCCGGCACAGGCATCGCAGCGGCCGCGCTCGCCGGCATCGTCGTCGGCCCGGCGATCGCGCCCGCCCTCTCGCTCGGAGCGATCTCCATCGTCGCAATTCCCGGCCTGACCACCATCGCCGGCGTGATTCCGATGATCGGCATGCTCGCCGCCCGCGACTACATCCAACACGACCGCGTCGTCGCTCGGCTCGCGAACGGCCGTCGCGTCGTGACAGTTCGAGCCAAGCATCTGGACGCCGCCGAGCTCACGGCGGCACGTGACGGTAGCGGCGCGACCCTCGCGGTTCCGCATGATACCGGCTGGACCGAGTTCAGCGGTACTGCGGCGATTCACGCGACCGGGGTGTTGATCTCCGGCGCGAACCGCTACGGCGCCAGCAATGCGCACGTGCAGGACGCCGTGCAGCAGATCGAGGACGCCGGTGACGCGAACGGATTCCTCGCCGAGGCGTCGACGCGCAACACGTGGCGCGGCGGCCGGATCTTGTCGCTGCTCAACGATTATCGCGGGCTGGGAGCCATGCGCCTCTCACCCACAGAGCGCTTGGCCCTGGAGATGGCCGTGCACGAGGAGACCGAGCGACGCGCCATGGAAGGCGAGCTCGCCATCCTGCAAGCCGCCTGGGCCGACGCCGAGCTCATCGCGCAGATCTGCGACGACGACCTGACGCCGCCCAAGCTGTACGAGTCGTGACGTCATCCCGAGGAGCGAAGCGACGAAGGATCTGCTATTCGTCGAGAACAGCAGATCCTTCGCTTCGCTCGGGATGACTGGGAGCTGATGACGGTAGGAGCTTACGGCACCAGCGCCGGCTTCGCGTCCTTCTGCGGGTTCTTCACGTAGATGTCGAACCACGCGATCCACCGCGCCCATTGATCGAGATCCGACTCGCGCGTGGCCGGACCGTGATCCTCGTACGGATACATGAACAGCGACGCCGTCTTTCCCTGGCCGCGTAGCGCCTGCATCATGCGGATCGAGCTGATTGGATCGGTACCGACGTTCTGATCCTCGAGCGAGTGGTACATCAGGATCGCGCCCGTCAGCCGGTCGGCGTAGAAGAACGGCGACATCTCCGTGTACATGCTCTCGTCTTCCCAGAACTCGCGACGCTCGCTCTGGAAGCCGTAGGGCGTGAGCGTTCGGTTGTACATACCGTCGCCGGCGATGCCGGCCTTGAAGTACGGCGTGTGCGTCATCGCGTTCATCGTGCTGAACGCCCCGTAGCTGTGACCGCCGATTCCCAGGCGATGACGATCGAGGAATCCCGCCGAGTCGGCGGCTTCGATCGTGGCGTCGAGGTTGCGACGAAGCTCGTCGACGTAGTGGTCGTTCATGTGGCCCGGCGGCCCGACGATCGGATTGTCGGGCTGGAGCACCACGTAGCCTTGCGTGACCCAGATCTCCGGCGAGCGCGCTGCGACGTTCGGGAATGCGTTCACGTTCTCCGTGCGCTTCGTCCGATCGTATTCCACTTGCGTCGAATACTCGCGCGGATAGAACCAGATGATACCGGGCAGCTTCTGTCCCGGCCGCCAATCCCGCGGCAGCGTCACGTCGACCCAGAACTTGAAGTCGTCGCC
>DASVYG010000351.1:0-1675 GCA_036392315.1 Gemmatimonadaceae bacterium | reverse complement strand
CTCGGCGTGCCCGGCACATATCCATACACGCGCGGCATTCACCCCACCGGATATCGCGGCAAGCTGTGGACGATGCGGCAGTTCGCGGGCTTCGGCAGCGCGGCGGACACCAATGCCCGATTCAAGTTCTTGCTCGAGCACGGACAGACCGGCCTTTCGACAGCGTTCGATTTTCCGACGCTGATGGGCTACGACTCCGATCATCCGCGATCACTCGGCGAAGTCGGCAAGACCGGCGTCGCGGTTTCGAGCTTGGCCGACATGGAAATCTTGTTCGACGGTATCCCGCTCGATAAAGTCTCGACGTCGATGACGATCAACGGGCCGGCGATCATCCTCTGGGCGTTCTACATCGCGGCCGCCGAGAAGCAGGGCGTCTCGTCGGACAAGCTGCGCGGCACGATTCAGAACGACATTCTGAAGGAGTACATGGCGCAGCACGCGTGGTGTTTCCCGATCGAGCCGGCGCTGCGACTGATCGTCGATTGCTTCGAGTGGGGCGCCAAACATGCGCCGCTGTGGAACACGATCTCGATCTCCGGCTACCACATCCGCGAGGCGGGATCGACCGCGGCGCAGGAGCTGGCGTTCACCCTTGCCGACGGATTCACGTACGTCGAGCGCGGCAAAGCGCGCGGCCTCGACGTCGATGATTTCGCGCCTCGCCTCTCGTTCTTCTGGGACATTCACAACGACTTCTTCGAGGAGATCGCCAAGCTCCGCGCCGCGCGCCGCATCTGGGCGCGCCGGCTGAGGGAGAAGTACGGCGCCAAGAGTCCGCGGTCGTGGGTCATGCGCTTCCATTCGCAGACCGCCGGCGTGACGCTCACCGCCCAGCAGCCCATGAACAACGTCGTGCGCGTCGCCTACCAGGCACTCGCCGCGGTGTTGGGCGGAACGCAGTCGCTTCACACCAACTCGATGGACGAGACGCTCGCGCTGCCGACCGAAGAAGCGGTGCAGGTCGCGCTGCGCACGCAGCAGGTGCTCGCCTACGAGACCGGCGTCCCGAACGTCATCGATCCGCTCGGCGGCTCGTACTATGTCGAGGCGCTCACCGATCAACTCGAGCGCGAGGCCGAAGGGTTGTTCGACGAGATCGACGCGGTCGGCGGAGTCGTCGCCGGGTTGGAGAGCGGTTGGTTCCAGCGCAAGATTGCGCAGTCGGCCGCGCGCCAGCAGTGGGAGATCGAGCAACATCGTCGCACGATCGTCGGCGTGAACGAGTTCGTCACCGACGAGCCCGAGCTCTCGATCCCGACGCTCAAGGTCGGCGCGGACGCCGAGCGGATGCAGCGGGCGCGAATGGCGAAAATGCGCGCCGAGCGCGATCAAGCGGCGTGTACGGAAGCGCTCGATCGGTTGCGGCAGGCGGCGCGCGGAACGGAGAACGTCTTCCCGTACATCCTCGAGTGCGCGCGACGCTACTGCACGCTGTACGAGATTCGTGCGGCGATGGAAGACGTGTTCGGCGCGTATCGGGAGCCGGTGTTCTTCTGACCTCAGCCAACACGCGCAAGCCGAAGCGCAGCGAGTGGTGGCAATCGTATTTCGACACGCAGTACCTGCTCGAATACGAGCCATTGTTCACGCTCGAGCGCGATCGCAAAGAGGCGGCGCGGTTGATCGACGTACTCGGGCTTCCATCGGGCGCTCGCGTCTTGGACGTTCCCTG
>DASVYG010000350.1:0-2038 GCA_036392315.1 Gemmatimonadaceae bacterium | reverse complement strand
GCAGCAGGCGTACGTGCCTGCGCCCGCCGCGCGACGCGAAGCCGAGCGCGGCGCCTACGACCCAACGTACGGCGGATACTTTCTCGGCAAGCGCGGCATCATCACTCTGCGCGAAGACTACAAGCGCAAACTCGGCGCGGCGTTCAATCTGCGCGAATTCCACGAGCGCGTCATGACCAACGGCATCGCGCCCATCTGGGCGCATCGGCAACTCATGCTTCCCGGCGACACCTCCGCCATCATCCGCTGATGACGGCGCCCCGAAAACGAATCCAGCCCGGCACCAAGGTGAAAGTCGGCATCCTCGGCGCCGGCGCGTGGGCCGAGTTCGCGCACCTGCCCGGCTACAAGCGCGATCCGCGCTGCGAGCTCGTCGCCATCGCCGATCCGCTTGTCGAACGCGCCCAGGCCTTCGCGGCGAAGTTCGGCATCCCACACGTGTACTCGTCACATGAGGAACTCATTGCCCGCGACGACATCGACGTGGTGGATGTGTGTACGCCGAGCGCGACACACTTCGACTTGAGCTGGGCGGCGCTGAGCGCGGGCAAACATGTGTTGTGCGAAAAGCCGGTGGCGTACGATTTCACCGAGACGCGTCGCGCCGCCGCGTTCGCGCGCGACATGGGAGTAAAAACGAAGCTTGGCTTCACCTTCCGCTACAGCCCGGCGATGCAATACATGAAGGAGCTCATCGCCGGCGGATACGTCGGCACGCCATTCATCTTCAATGGTTACGAGCAGAACTCGCAGTGGCTCGATCCGCAGACTCCGTTGCGGCAGGTGGATCACACGGCCGATCAATCGGTGATTCAGACCTCCTCGCTCGAAGGCTACGGCGCTCCCATCATGGATCTTGCGCACCTGTTCATGGGCAGCCGCTTCAAAGAGGTCGTCGGAGCCATGCGCAACTTCATTCCGGAGCGTGTCGTGCGCGCCACCGGCAGGATGATGCGAATGAACATCGATGACGGCGACATCTTCATCGGTGACTTCGAGAGCGGCGCGTTCGGATCGATTCAGACGAGCTTCGTCACGGTCGGCAATTATCCGGGCCTCGAGGCGCGGGTGTATGGCAGCAAGGCCGCGCTCATCTGCCGCCTCGTCGAGGAGAACGGCATCTGCGAATCACTCAAGGCGGCGACCGCCGACCAGGTAGAGTTTCGCGAGATGGACATTCCCGCGCGCTTCTATCCGCCCGGTGGGAGCAAGACAGAGTCGTGGCGTTCTCTCTTCTATGCGAACCTGATCAGCTCCTTCGTCTCGGAGATTCTCAGTGACGGCCTCGAGAACGAGGGCAACTTCGAAGATGGAGCGCACGTGCAGGAGCTCATCAACGCCGTCGAGCTTTCGTGCCGAGAACGCCGTTGGGTATCGATTCCGCTCGCGCGGTGAGCACGGCGCTCGACCGGTTCTTCGAGCATTACTATAGGCGGCGACCGGTGAACGCCACGTTCACCGGTGTGCACGGCTACGACGCAGCGGTTCCTGACTGGTCACTCGATGGCCTGGCGGCACAGCGCGACGAGATGCTTGCTTTGCACGCGAATCTCACACCGGCATATCCGGAACCCGATGCCGAGCATCTCTATCGTGATGATCCCGATCTCCTCGACGCCGAGCTCGCGCGCGCATTTCTCGAGATTCAACTCGCCGAGGACGGCTGCATGCACGGCGTGCGGGGCAATCCCGCGCTCTGGTCGGGCGAGGCGGTGTTCTCCGTCATCGCGCTGATGATTCGCGACTTCGCGCCATTGGCCCAGCGCGTCGATGCAGCGGCGGCACGGCTCGAGGCGCTTCCCGCGTTTCTCGCCAACGTTGAGGCGACGACGCGCGATTGTGGCTTTCCGGAATCGTGGACCGCGAGAGCACTGCGCGACTGCCAGGGCGCGGCGCTGTTACTCACGGGCGGCATCGACCGATGGCTCGCGTCAGGCGATTGCGCGCCGGCGCAAGCACGGCGTCTTCGGCAAGCCGCTAACGACGGGCTGCGCGCGTTCGAGCAGCTCGCGGAAGCAGTGCGCGCGCATGAGAGTGT
>DASVYG010000349.1:0-2598 GCA_036392315.1 Gemmatimonadaceae bacterium | reverse complement strand
TCGTCGCGTCACTCAAATAGGTGTCGAGCCGTTGGCCGCGAACGAACTTCATCGTGTAGAATGCACGTCCGTCGGGCAGCGCGCCGACGTCGTGCACGGGAACGATTCCCGGATGCTCGAGACGCGCGAGCACCTTGGCTTCGCGAAGGAGTCGATCGGTCGCATCCGGAGACAGCGCGAACGTTCCGACCACCTTGAGCGCCACGAGACGGTCGAGCACGCGATCGCGCGCCAGATACACGGAGCCCATACCACCGTGCCCCAGTGGCTCGACGAGATCGTACTTGGTATGAGAGAGGTCGGGCACCTCGCTGATCATCCGGAGGCGGCGAAGCGCGGCATCGGACAGTGGCGGACCCACGGAGCGATCATTTACGATCACGGCTCGACTCCAAGCAGATCGCGCGCGGCCTCGGCATACTCGGCGTCACTCCCTGTGAGCTCGACGAGTACGCCGAGCACGTGGTGGCGGAATCGTCGCCGCGCCAGCGCGAGAAAGTTGGTCACCTGGGTTTCCGGGAGACCGACACTCTTGGCAAGGTGCGCGTACGTCGGACGCTTGCCGTCGTCCATTGGCTCGACATCGTAGCGCATCAACAGCGTGAAGTGCTCGACGCGTCCCTCGACCTCGCATTCGCGACGCAGACGATCGAGCGCTTGCTCGAACACTGCGCGCACCCATTCGCGCCGGAAGAATTCGTCGAGCTGCGCGTCGGCCGGCGGTGCCACGCCCGTCAGCTCGAGCTCGGCGCCGGCAAAATCCATTGGGACGAACGTGATCGCACCGCCGCGCTTGGCGCGGCCGGCGTCGCGTCTCGCCCTGGCCACCGTGTGGTCGATGCACGTTCGGAGAAACGTGCGGAAGCGCGCACGCTCAGCGTCGTACTGCTCGAGCGTCGCGCGATCGAAGATTTGGACGAAGAAATCCTGCGTGAGATCCTCGGCGTCTTCGCGTGACGCGTTCCATCGAAGACGCACGTACTTGTAGACCGGCTTCCAGTACGTTGCCGCGAGCGTCTCTCGTGCGCGGTCGCGCGTCTCGAGATCGGCGTCACGGAGCGCGTGAATGACCGATGGGCGAGTGGCCGGGAAAGGAGCCATCGCCCAATCTATGATTCTTTCTCAGACTCCGCTCGGGTAGGTCTCCGGCGGCTCGCCGTCCACGTGAACCGGCATGTGCAGCGGATCGACGGCGTGCGTCTCGTCGATGTACAGGAACGCGTCGTACCGCCGCGCCATGATGGTCGGAATGTAGTTTCCCCAACGCTCGAGCGGTCTGGCGATCTGTCTGAGCGCGTCGGGGAGCGCGGTGCCGCTTTCACGCGGGAGGTCGTGGGATTTCAGAGGTCGCCATGGCATCGCATCATCCTCGCGTTCGTCGCCTTTCCGTCGCTGCCTGGTGTCTGCAAGTTGGGGGCAATCATGGACGCGACCAAGACGTTGACGCCGCGCGAGCGCGCCACGCTCGCTGCGCTCACGGAGGCTTTCCAGCCGGCGCTCACCGCCGAGTCCGGGGATGATCCAGTGCTGTTCGCCGCTACGGCGGCGCAGCTCGGCGTTCCCGAGGCCGCGGAACAGGCGATCGCCCTGCTCGCGTCGCAGCAACGGGCCGAGCTGCGACAACTGCTAGCGTTGCTCGACTCCGGACTCGTCGGGCTCGGGTTGACTGGAACGATGCTCGGCGCGACACGAATGACGCTCGCCCAGCGCGAGCGCTTGCTCCTCGCGTTGGCGAACAGCTCCATACCGCAGTTGCGCAGCGGATTCCAGGCGCTCAAGCGGCTCACGAACTTCCTGTCGTACAGCGTCACGGACAGTCTGGGCGACAACGTGACGTGGGCGGCGATCGGCTACCGACCGTCGCCATTGCCGCCCCCCGGTCCGTCCGCGTTGCGCATTCGTCCAATTTCGACGCCGACCACGCTCGACTGTGACGTCTGCGTCGTCGGCTCGGGCGCAGGCGGCGGTGTCGTCGCGGCCGACCTCGCCGCGCGCGGCATTCGCGTGATCGTCCTCGAGGCCGGCCCAGGCGATCAGGCCGCGGACTTCAGTCAGCGAGAGCTCGAGAGCACGCAGCGTCTCTTCCTGGATGCGGGCCTCACCGCGACGCGCGACCTCAGCGTGTCGATTCTCGCCGGCGCGTGCCTTGGCGGCGGCACCGCGATCAACTGGCAGACGTCGCTTCGCACACCGGACAACGTCCGCGACGAATGGAGCGAAAAGTCGGGCTGCTCCGTGTTCATCGACGACCGATTCACCCGCGCAACCGAGATGGTGTGGGCGCGATCCGGTGTGTCGACGGACGAGAGCGTCGTCAACGCCAATAACGCGCCACTGCGACGCGGCTGTGAATCGCTCGGATACGAATGGTCGCCGATCGCGCGCAACTCGCGCGACTGCGATGCGACGCAGTGCGGGTACTGCACGTTCGGTTGCCGCGTCGGCGGTAAGCAAGCAACGACGGTCACCTTTCTCGCCGACGCGCAGCGGTGCGGCGACACGACGATCGTCGCCAACTGCGCCGCGCAGGGAGTGACGATGGCGAATGGGCGCGTGACCGGTGTTTCGGCGATCGCGCGCGACGGGCGCGGATGGGAA